>NZ_JBBEOG010000005.1 GCF_037860835.1 Aquipuribacter nitratireducens
TCCGCCCTCGGAGGCAAGCCACCGGTCACCCGACTGACCAACCTCCCTGGGCATCACAGCTAGTCGGTCGCCCTGCCGTGTGGCGGGGACGATGTGCGCAATCTGGACGCTCGTGGAGGTCCCTGGTTAGGGTCGCCGGGACAGACATCGTTGTCTGCCGGGGGACCCGACCCCGTGCAGCGCCTCGACGAGGAGGACACCCCCGTGCGGACCACCCGCGTGACCGCGGCGCTCGTCGCCGTCGCCGCCGTGCTCGTCACGGCCCCCGCGACCGCCCGCCCGCCCACGACGCCTGGTGCCACGGGGAGCGGCGCCAGCACCGACCACGAGCTGTTCCGGCCCGCGTACCACTTCTCGCCGCGGGAGAACTGGCTCAACGACCCCAACGGTCTGGTCCACAAGGACGGTGAGTACCACCTGTTCTTCCAGTACAACCCGGAGGGTGACCGCTGGGGGAACATGTCGTGGGGACACGCGGTGAGCCGGGACCTCACCAGCTGGCAGGAGCTGCCCGTCGCGCTCGAGGGCTCGCCCCAGGAGCGCATCTTCTCGGGGGGCGTGGTCGTCGACCACGCCAACACCTCGGGCTTCGGTGAGCCCGGCAACCCCGCGATGGTCGCCGTCTACACCAGCTGGTACGAGGACAGCACGCGCCACCAGGCGCAGTCCCTCGCCTACAGCCTCGACGACGGGCGCACCTGGACGCGCTACGCGGGCAACCCCGTGCTGCGGGCCGAGCCTGACGGCTTCGACCCGTACGAGTTCCGCGACCCCAAGGTGTTCTGGTACGAGCCGGAGCAGAAGTGGGTGATGTCGCTGGCTCTGTCGAGCGCGCGCCGCATCGCCTTCTACGAGTCCCGCGACCTCAAGGACTGGGAGCTCATGAGCACGTTCGGCCCGGCGGGCGCGACCGGTGGGGTGTGGGAGGTCCCCGACCTGTTCGAGCTGCCGGTCGACGGGGACCCGACGCGGACGCGCTGGGTGCTCGTCGTCAACCTCAACCCCGGGTCGATCGCCGGCGGCTCGGGTGCGCAGTACTTCGTCGGGGACTTCGACGGCACGACCTTCACCAGCGACGACGACGGCAGCTACGAGCCGCCGCCGGGCCGTGTGGTCGCCGACTTCGAGGACGCGACCTACGGGGCGGGCTGGACGACGACCGGCACGGCGTTCGGCGACGGCCCGGCCGCGGGCACGCTCCCGGGACAGCAGAAGGTGAGCGGCTTCCGCGGCGACGGGCTCGTCAACAGCTTCCTCGGCGGTGACGCCCCGACCGGGACCCTCACCTCGCCTCCGTTCGTCCTGGACCGCGACTGGGTCAACCTGCTGGTGGGCGGCGGGGCGCACTCGCGGCTCCCCGGTACCGGCGACGGGACGCCACCAGCGGGCACGGTCCTGGCGGACTTCGAGGGCGGGTGGGACGGCTGGACCGTCACGGGGACGGCCTTCGGGCCGGAGCCCGTGGCGGGCGACGCGCGCTGCCAGGTGGGGGTCACGGGATACCTCGGTGAGCGTCTCGCGAACTCCTACGACCACTACCTCGCCGACCCCTGCTCCCCGCCCCCCGACTCCGCGACCGGGACCGCGACGTCGCCGCCCTTCACGGTGACCGACGACCACATCAGCCTGCTCGTGGGCGGCGGGCCGCACGCGGGCACGGCGGTGCAGCTCCTCGTCGACGGGCAGCCCGTGCGGAGCGCGTCCGGTCGGGAGAGCGGTGTCCTCGACTGGGACTCCTGGGACGTCTCGGACCTGCGGGGCCGCGAGGCGCGCCTCCGGCTCGTCGACACGGTCTCCGGGGGCTGGGGACACGTGCTCGTCGACCACGTCGTCATGGGCCCGGAACCCGCGTCCCCGCGCTCGCGGGAGACCGCGGTCCACCTCGTGGTCGACGGCGAGGTCGTCCGTTCCGCCACGGGACAGGACAGCGAGACGCTGGACTGGGTGGCGTGGGACGTCCGCGACCTGCGGGGCCGTACCGCGCGGCTGGAGGTCGTCGACCGCAGCAGCGAGGGCTGGGGTCACGTGAACGTCGACCACGTGGTGCTGGCGGACGCGCCGGCCCGGTCGGCGCTGGAGCGAGCCCGCTGGCTGGACCACGGCCGGGACTACTACGCGGCCGTCTCGTGGGAGGACCAGCCCGACGGGGCCCGGTGGACCATCGCGTGGATGAGCAACTGGCAGTACGCCCAGGACGTGCCCACGAGCCCCTGGCGCGGCCAGATGACCGTGCCGCGCGAGCTCACCCTCACCGAGATCGACGGCGAGGTCGTGCTCCGGCAGGTCCCGGTCGCGTCCGCCGTCCGGACGGAGGCGCCCTCGAGCCGCGCGCTCGACGTGGAGGTCGACGACGGACGCCGCACCCTGCCCGTGCGGACCGGCGACAGCGCCCGCGTCGACCTCGTGCTCCACCCGGACGACTCGGACCGTTCCGGCGTCGAGCTGAGGGCGGGTAAGGGTGTCGGCACCTTCGTCGGCTACGACTCTCGCACGGACGAGCTCGTCGTCGACCGCCGCCGCTCGGGCCTCGTCGGCTTCCACCCCGCCTTCGCCAGCGAGGAGCGGGCACGCCTGCCGCTCGGCCCCGACGGGTCGGTGCGCCTCACCGTGTACCTCGACCGTTCGTCCGTGGAGGTGGTGGCCGACGACGGGCTCGTGCTCGTGACCGACCTCGTCTTCCCGCCGGCGGGCAGCGACCGGGTCCGCGTCGTCGCGGAGGGCGGCACGGCCAGGGTGACCGGCCTGCGGGTCACGCCGATGTGAGGCTGCGAGGTCCCGCCGGGGCCGGCGTCAGCGCCCGGGCGGGATCTCGCCGCTGCCGCGTCGGAGCAGGGTCGTGGGCACCCACAGCGTGCGCGGCGGCTCCTGGAGCCCGTCGATGCGGGCGAAGAGCGCGGTGGCAGCCTGGTGGCCCATGCTCCCCGGGTCCTGGGCGACGACGGTGACCCCGGGCTCCAGCAGGTCGGCGAAGAGGAAGTCGTCGAAGCCCACCATCGCGACCTCGCGCTGCCGGCCGAGGTGGTGGAGAGCACTGAGGGCGCCCGCGGTCACCCGGTGCTGGGCGCAGAACAGGGCGGTCGGCCGACGTTCCGGGGGCAGGTCCCCGGCCAGCAGCCGCAGCGTGGCGGCCTCGGCGGCGGCCCGGGTGTGGAGGTCCTCCACGACGAGGGCGGCATCGGGCTCGACGCCGGCCTCGGTGAGCGCACGGTGGTATCCGGCCACGCGTTCCCGCGCCGTCGAGATCCTTCCGAGGTCGCCGAGGTACGCCACGCGCCGGTGGCCGTGCTCGAGGAGGTGGCGGACCGCCACGGCGGCCCCCACCTCGTTCGTCGACACCACCTGGTCGACCGGCAGCCCGGGGGTCGCCCGGTCGACGACCACGACGGGCAGCCCGGTGCGGAGCTCCTCCTCGAGCTGGGCCATGGCCCTGCCGGACGGCGCCACGACGAGGCCGTCGACCCTGCGGTCGACGAAGGCCCGCGCGACCTCGGCCTCGCGCGCTCCGTCCTCGTCGGCGCTGCCCGCCAGCACGACGGTCCCCTGCTCGCTCGCGACCTTCTCCACGGCCCGCAGCAGCGCACCTGCGAAGCCGTTCGCGACGTCGTCGACGACGACGCCGATGGCGGAGGAGCGGCCGTCGGCCCGACGCAGGGCGCTGGCCCCGGCGTCCGGGCGGTAGCCCAGCGCCTGGACAGCGGCCTCCACGCGCGCCGCCATGGCCGGGGAGACGCCGCTCTCGCGGTTGACGACGCGCGAGACCGTCTTGATCCCCACACCGGCGAGCTGCGCGACGTCACGCATGGTGGCGCGCCCCCGCGCACGGCGGCTGACGGGGGTCCGCACGGACAGGTCGGACCGATCTGTCCCCGTCGCCATGCTCGACATGGTGCCGTGTGACAACGATGTCGTCCAGAGCGACCCTGGTCGTGCGACGTATGTCCATTCTGTCCCCGCTGCATCACGGTTTGGTCTCACTGGTTGACACACCGCGAGGGGCGTCCGCTAGCGTCTGGCTGACAACGTTGTCGCATCGAGGCGACAGCGGACCCGAGGTCCGAAGGAGGACTTTGATGACCCGCAGGACCACATCGATGGCGATCCTCGCCGCCGCCTCGCTCGTCGCGCTCGCCGCATGCGGCGACTCCGGTGCCGAGGCCGGGGGCGACGCGTCCGGGGCCGCCGGCGGTGGCAGCAGCGACGAGGTGCTCGTCGGCCTCGTCACCAAGACCGACACCAACCCCTTCTTCGTCAAGATGAAGGAGGGTGCCGAGGCGAAGGCGGACGAGCTCGGGCTCGAGCTGCAGTCCTTCGCCGGTACGCAGGACGGCGACAACCAGAGTCAGGTCGAGGCGATCGAGAACCTCATCTCCGCGGGCGCGAGCGGCATCCTGCTCACGCCCAGCGACTCGAAGGCCATCGTCCCGAGCGTCCAGGCCGCCCGGGACGCGGGCCTGCTCGTCATCGCCCTCGACACCCAGCTCGAGCCGGCGGACGCCGCCGACGCCACGTTCGCGACCGACAACTTCAAGGCCGGTGAGCTCATCGGGCAGTGGGCGGCCGCGAAGTTCGAGGAGACGGGCGAGGAGGCGAAGATCGCCATGCTCGACCTCAACGCCAACGGCGTGAGCGTCGACGTCGCCCGTGACCAGGGCTTCCTTCAGGGCTTCGGCATCGACGTCGCCGACCCCGCCGTCATCGGCGACGAGAGCGACCCGCGGATCGTCGGTCACGACTTCACCGACGGCGCCCCCGAGGGCGGGCGGACCGCGATGGAGAACCTCCTCCAGAAGGACCCGGGCATCAACCTCGTCTACACGATCAACGAGCCGGCGGCCGCGGGCGCGTACGAGGCGATCAAGGCCGCCGGCCTCGAGGACCAGGTGACGATCGTGTCGATCGACGGGGGCTGCCCGGGCGTCGAGGACGTGCAGTCGGGGATCATCGGGGCCACCTCGATGCAGTTCCCGCTCGAGATGGCCTCCCTGGGCGTCGAGGCGGTCGCCCAGTACGCGGAGGACGGCACGGTGCCGGAGCCGACGGACGGTCTCGACTTCTTCGACACCGGCGTCACGCTCATCACCGACGAGCCCGTCGAGGGCGTCGAGTCCGAGGACACCGCCTGGGGTCTCGACAACTGCTGGGGCTGACCCGCACCTGACCGTCTCCGACCCGGGGGTCGACGAACCCCCGGGTCGGGGGCACCATCTGCGCCACCTCGACGGAGAGGACCCTCATGACGACAACCGCCCCCACCGCGGCGTCCAGCCCGCCCGACCTCCCCGAGCCCAAGCGACCGTGGAGCCACAAGGTCCGGGAGGCGCTGCACTCCTACCCGGTCCTCGGGCCCGCCGCCGTCCTGCTGCTCTCGGTCATCATCTTCTCGGTCGCCAGCGACCGATTCCTCGACCCCACGAACATCTCGCTGATCATCCAGCAGGTCGCCGTCGTCGGTGTCCTCGCGCTCGGGCAGACGCTCATCATCCTCACCGCCGGCATCGACCTGTCCGTCGGTGCAATCATGGTGCTGTCGTCGATCGTCATGGCGAAGCTCTCGGCCGAGGCCGGGTTACCGGGACCCATGGCCCTGCTCGCCGGCTTCGCCGTCGGGCTGCTGTGCGGGCTCGTCAACGGGTTCCTCGTCACGAGGCTCAAGCTGCCGCCCTTCATCGTGACGCTCGGCACCCTCAACATCTTCTTCGCCCTCAACCTCTTCATCTCGGAGTCGGCGACCGTCCGCGGCACCGACATGTCGCCGTGGCTCCTCGTCATGGGCAACACGTTCAACGTCCTCGGCACGAACTTCACGGTCGGCTCGGTCGTCCTCATCCTCACGTGCGCTGCCCTCGCCTACGCGCTGCGGCAGACGGGCTGGGGCCGGCACGTGTACGCGATCGGTGACGACCGCGAGGCCGCGCGCCTGTCGGGCATCCGCGTCAACAAGATGCTGCTGTCGGTCTACGCCGTCGCCGGGCTCGTCTACGGGCTCGCGGCGTGGGTCCTCATCGGGCGCATCGCCGCGGCCAGCCCCCAGGCCGGTATCGACGACAACCTCAACTCCATCACCGCCGTCGTGCTCGGCGGCACCAGCCTCTTCGGCGGTCGCGGCGCCATCGTCGGCACCCTCGTCGGTGCCCTCATCGTCGGGGTGTTCCGCAACGGACTCACCCTCGTCGGCATCGAGTCGCTGTGGCAGAACTTCGCCGTCGGGGTGCTCGTCATCGTCGCCGTCTCCATCGACCAGTGGATCAGGAAGCCCGCATGAGCACAGCCACCAGCGAGACCGCCCACGTCTACGACCACCACCCGCACAGGGCGCCCGACGACAAGGCCCCCGAGGTGCTCGGGGCGTCGGGCCTCGTCAAGCGCTACGGCCGGGTCACTGCGGTCGACCACGCCGAGTTCTCCCTCCGCCAGGGGGAGATCCTCGCGGTCATCGGCGACAACGGCGCCGGCAAGTCGAGCCTCATCAAGTGCCTCTCCGGTGCCGTCGTGCCCGACGAGGGCGAGATCCGGCTCGACGGAAAGAAGGTCCACTTCGAGAACCCCCTCGAGGCGCGGGCCGCCGGCATCGAGACCGTCCACCAGACGCTGGCGGTCTCCCCGTCGCTCGACATCGCGAGCAACCTGTTCCTCGGTCGCGAGCGGCGCAGGGGCGGCTTCCTCGGGCGGGTCTTCCGTCAGCTCGACCACAAGGGCATGCGGGCCGACGCCGCCCGGCACCTCGACGACCTCGGCGTGCTGACTGTCCAGAACATGGGCCAGGCGGTGGAGACGCTGTCCGGCGGACAGCGTCAGGCGGTCGCCGTCGCGCGTGCGGCAGCCTTCGGCAGCCGGGTCGTCATCATGGACGAGCCGACCGCGGCGCTCGGGGTCAAGGAGTCGAACCGCGTGCTGAAGCTCATCGAGGACGTCCGGGACAAGGGCATGCCCGTGGTGCTCATCAGCCACAACATGCCGCACGTGTTCCAGATCGCCGACCGCATCCACATCCACCGGCTGGGGAAGCGGGCGTGCGTCGTGACCCCGCAGAGCCACTCGATGCAGGACACCGTCGCGATCATGACGGGGGCCCTCGAGCCGCCGGAGCACGACGCGTCGTGACGCCCGGTGCCGGGCGGCGCGCGAGGTGACCGCGCGCCGCCCGGCGCCCGCGTCAGCGGATGAAGGGGGTGTCGAACACCTTCACCAGCTTCGTGCGGGCCTGCCCCTGGATGGCGATCTTCGCGGTGCCGCCGAGGGAGCCGATGTACTCGCCCTCGACGTTGTCGAGGAAGGACTCGACGAAGCCGCCGGGCATGACGTACCAGGAGTACGACTGCGTGTTGTTCTCCGGCGGGTTCGACAGCACGAGCCCGCTGCCGTTGAGCGGCTCGTAGTCGCTGCGCAGCGACGGGCCGACGAAGCCGACCAGAGCGTCGGACCCGGTGTCCTGCAGGGCGGGCGCGAATGTGAACTTGTGGGTGATGGTCCACAGGTAGACGTCGCCACCGCGGAACGTCGCGTGCGGCCGCTCCAGCTGCTGGTTCACGCAGTTCGCCGACATGATCGGGGGCAGGAGCTCGAACTCCGTCATGCTCCCGCCCTCGGAGGCAGCGAGGCCGATGTTGCCGTTGTAGAAGCCGGCCCCCTCCTCCAGTGGCGGGTAGGGACCGGGCCCCAGGTCGTCCTCGTCGCACTCGGCGCGCGCCCCGGGCGTGTTGCCCTCGAAGAGCATGTAGATCTCGCCGTCGTCGGGGTTGCGGAAGACCCACGGGTCGCGGAAGCCGTAGATGATCGGGCTGCCGGCGGACTGCTCGAGGCTCTGGTACAGCTCCCCGTCGGCAGCCGCGATGATCTCGTGATCGGTCCAGTCCGTGAACTCCACACCGTCGGGACCGGCGACGATGCGGGCGCTCGCGACGGCCAGGCGCTGGCGGAAGTACTCGAGGTCGCCGTCGGCCGCGCCCTCCGTGCCCGAGGCGGTGTAGTAGTGGTAGACGCGGTCGCCGACGATGACCGACGACCCCGCCCACTCCCGCTGCCCCGGCGGGTCGACGTCCTCGGGGAACAGGTCGCCCTGGTACTGCCAGTCCCGCCCGTCGCGGGAGATGAAGTAACCGATCTCCGCCGTCCAGTGCCGCTCGACGAAGTCGAGGTCCTTGTCGGCGGTGAGGGAGAACGCGATCTTCCAGCCCCGGACGTTCTCCGTCCGGGTGTCGAGCCCCGTGAGGGGCCACGTGTCCCACACCCAGACCTCGTCGCTCATGGGCTCGACGGGCGACTCCTCGAGCAGGGGGAGGGTGTTGCTGTCGTCCAGCTCCCAGGTGGCGGCGGCGGTCCGCGTCCACGTGTCGGTGAAGTCCCCGTCGACCGGGTAGGAGTCCTCGGCGGCCGGGGGGCCGCCGCCACGGCCCTTGGCGTGGTCGGGCGGAGCCGCCCACGCGGTCGCAGTGGTGCTCGCAGCCAGCGCCGCACCGGTCAGCACCGCCATGGCGGTCGTCGGTCGTCGGGTCATGGTGTCCTCGCTCGGTCGGGGTGGGTGCTCGGCCGCCGGTCGACGGCCGACGTCACTCCCCTACCCGGGATCGTGTGACCGAATAGGACGACAATCGTCTGTTTTGTCCTGGCGCTCCGCTGTCGTTGGGTGACAACCTGCTCCCGAGCGCTCAACAGCAGTGCCATGCTGGCCGAAGGGAGAGGTGAGGTCGCGACGCGGCCCGGCCCACTCACTGCGACGACCAGGTCGCTCGATGCTCCCGGAGGACCCCATGAAGAAGCTCCACATCTCCAAGGACGAGGCCTACGTTCGCCTGGCCGCCGCCACCGGCACGATCCTCACGATCGTCGCCGTCGTCGGCGCCCCCAAGAAGTTCGGCGGCTGACAGCCCGCTCCGGGCCGGAGGCAGCCTGCCGACGACCACGAGCACCCGCCTGACGGTGCTCTCCACGGTGACCGCGGTCCTCGGGACCGCGGTCGCCGTGCTGTCCGTGGCGGCGCAGGACTGGTCGCCCCTCGGCGAGCACCCCGTCGGCTTCCTCCTCCTCGCGGCGCTCGTCCTCGCGGGGGAGACCCGGCCGATCGCGGTCTCCCGGGGCGACGACGTCGACTACGTCACCCTGTCGCTGCCGTTCCTCCTGCCGATCCTCGCGGTGGGCGGCCTCGGCCTCGCGGTCCTCACGCTGCTCGCCGCCTCGCTGCTCGACGACGCCCTGTCCCGCCGGGGGGTCAGGACCGTCGCCTTCAACGCCGGCCAGTACGTGCTGTCGCTCGCCGCCGCGTGGGTGGCGTTCGCTCTCCTGGCAGGGATCCCGCTCGGTGGGGGGCCGGTCGAGATGCGCGCCGGACTGGTGCTGCCGCTGCTCGCGTCCGGGGTCGTCTTCGTCGTCGTCAACCAGTGCCTCGTCGCCGCCGCCGTGGCCGTCACGACCGAGCAGCCGTTCAGCCGTGCTGTCGTCCAGGACCTGCGCTTCACCGTCACCGTGCAGGTCATGCTCGTCGCCGTCGCGCCGTTGGCGGCGATCGGCCTGCAGGCCGGGAGCGTCTTCATCGCGCTGCTCGCCGTTCCCGTCGTCGTGCTCCACCGCATCGCGGCGGAGGTGACGCGGCGCGAGCAGGAGGCGCTGCACGACGGGCTCACCGGGCTGGGCAACCGCGAGCTCCTCCGCGGCCGTCTGCAACGGGGCCTCCACCACGCCGAGGAGGCGGGCGGCGGGGGACCGGGTCTCGTGCTCCTCGACCTCGACCACTTCAAGGACGTCAACGACACCCTCGGGCACCCGGTCGGCGACGAGCTGCTGCGCCAGGTCGCGAAGCGGCTCGTCGCGACCGTCGGCGACAGCGGGATGGTCGCGCGACTCGGGGGCGACGAGTTCGCCGTCGTCGTGCCCGGCCCCATCGACGAGGCGGAGCAGGTGGCGCGCACCCTGCTCGACGCCTTCGACGAGGCCGTCCTCGTCGGCGACCTGCGCCTGCTGGTGCGCGCCAGCGCCGGGATCGCGGCCGCCCCGCAGCACGGGACGAGCCCCTCGGAGCTCATGAAGAACGCCGACGTCGCGCTCTACGACGCCAAGGGGGAGCGCGGGCGCTGGGCGACGTACTCGCCGGACCACGACGTCAACTCCGTCGACCGGCTCCAGCTCATCGACGACCTCCGCACCGCGCTCGACGCCGACGCGCTCGGCGTCGCCTTCCAGCCGCAGGTGCGGGTCGCGGACGGACGCACCGTCGGGGTCGAGGCGCTCGTGCGCTGGCGGCACCCCGCCCGCGGCGACGTCCCCCCCGACGTCTTCGTCCCGCTCGCCGAGAACGCCGGCATGATCCCGCGGCTCACGGCCTTCGTCCTCGACGTCGCCCTCGCGGAGCTGGCCCGCTGGGCCGCCGACGGCCACGAGGTGCGGCTCGCCGTCAACGTCGCCGCCCGGCAGCTGTCCGACCTCGCCCTCCCGCCGCTCGTCGCCGACACGCTCAAGCGGCACGGCGTACCGGCCGAGAACCTCGTCATCGAGGTGACGGAGACGGGCATCCTGTCCGACCCCGTTCGCGTCGACGTCGTCGTCCGTGAGCTGCGCCGTCTCGGCGTCGGGATCGCGGTCGACGACTACGGCACCGGCAACGCCTCGCTCAGCTACCTGAAACGGCTCGACGTCGACGAGCTGAAGATCGACAAGACGTTCGTCGTCGACATGGCCCGACGCCCGGAGGACTTCATCATCGTGCGATCGACCGTCAGCATGGCGCGTGAGCTCGGTCTCCGGGTGGTGGCCGAGGGCGTCGAGGACGCCGCCACGAGCGACGCGCTGTCCGCCGTCGGCTGCGACACCGTCCAGGGCTTCTTCCACGGCCGGCCGGCGCCGGGTCCGCAGGTCCTCGAGCGGCTCCGCGCCGAGGCCGACGCCGCCCGCGCCGGCGGCTCGGCGGAGGTGCACTGACGTGCTCGTCGTCGTCGTCGCGCTCCTCGCGCTCCTGTCGCCCCTCGTGGCGCGTCGCATGCCGGCGCTCGTCGACCGCCGCTGGCGCTGGCCGTGGCTCGCCTTCGTCGCGCTCGCCCTGCAGGTCGTCGTCATCGAGCTGCCCGTCGGCCCCGTCGCCCCGGTCGGGCACGTCCTCACGTACGTCATCGCCGGGGTGTTCCTCTGGGCGAACCGCCGGGTCGCGGGCCTGTGGGTGATCTCGCTCGGCGCCGCCCTCAACGGCGGGACCATCGCGCTCAACGGCGGGGTGCTGCCCGCCTCGCCCGCGGCGGAGCGCGCTGCGGGCTTCGACCCGGACGTCGAGTTCCTCAACTCCGGGCACGTCGAGGACCCCGTGCTGTGGTTCCTCGGCGACGTCTTCGCGTGGCCCGCGCCGCTGCCGCTCGCCAACACCTTCAGCGTCGGCGACATCCTCCTGGTCGTCGGGGTCGGGGTGCTCGCGTGGCTCGGCAGCCGGCGGCTCGGGTCCGGCGTCACCGTGCCGGGCACCGAACCGGTCGCCGGCGCTCAGTAGAAGCCGAGCCGCGCGAGCGGCTCCACGAGCTCCCGCTCCTCGTACGCCAGGTGGGACAGGAGCGCGTCGGTGAGCAGGTCGACCGCCTGCTGCAGCGTCTGCGGCCCGTCGGGGTCGCCGACGAACGCGACGAGGGCGCGGTCGACCCGCTCGAGGACGTCGTGGATCGCGTGGTGCTCGACCTCGAGCCGGTCGATCACGGGCGCCAGCGCCGGGTCGGCGCCCCGCAGGTGGGGGAAGACGCTCTCGTCCTCCAGCGTGTGGTGCCCGGTGACGACGCGGCAGTACTGCACGCAGTAGGCGCCGACGGTCCAGCGGTTCTGCCGGATCGTCATCGTCGCCACGTGGGAGCGTGCCGCTCCCGGGTCGACGGCGCCGCTCGCGACCTGCTCCACGAGGTCGCGGAGCCGGGCTAGCTCGGTGCGCAGGTGGTCGTGGACGTCGACGAGGTGCTGCCCCGCCGCGCGCTCGTGCGCGGTGTACGTGCGGTCCGGGTCGGGCGGCGAGGCGCTCGGGCGGTCGGCCTCGTCCCACACCCGCTCGGTGCTCAGCCGCGTGCCGTCATCGGCGGTCGGGGTGACGCCGAGACCGGGCGGCGGCCCGCCGGGCGCCTCGGTCGTCGGCACCGTCCCGCGGACCTCGGGCCGTGTGGTGGTGGCGAGCGGTCGTGACCCGCCGTCGTCGGTCGCGTCGTCGGTCGCGTCGGCCGTCCTGGTCCGGCGGCGCTCGGCGTCGACGAGCTCCCGGACCGCGGGCACGACCTCCGCCGCGAAGCGCCGCAGGTGGTCGGGGTCGTCGCCCATCGCGACGAAGCCGCTCATGCCGTCGGCGAGGGCGAGCTCGGCGAGCTGCTCGACCCACACCTCCGGCGGGCCCTGGAGGAAGTCGCCGCCCGTCCCGCGGCCGAAGGTCCCGCCGATGTTGTAGAGACGTCGGACGTCGGCCGGGTCGCGGCCCGCGGCGACGGCGGCCTCGTCGATGCGCTCGTTCATGGTCGCGAGCTGCTCCGGCGGCGCGTACGGGCTGCTCGGGAGCCAGCCGTCGGCGAGCCGGCCGACGAGGCGGAGCATGCGCGGCTTGTAGCCGCCGACCCAGACGCCGACGTCGTGGGCGGGAGCGGGACCGGGCCGGGCGCCGACGACCCGGTGGTGCGTGCCGTCGACCGTCACGGAGCGCGTCGAGGTGTCCCACAGCCCGCGGAGCACGGCGATGGCCTCCTCGAGCGCCGTCACGGCCTCACCCGGCGCGAGCCGGGGGCCGCCCATCGCCGCGATGCCGTCCCAGAACGCCCCCGTGCCGAGCCCGAGCTCGACGCGGCCGCCGGACAGCACGTCGAGCGTCGCGACCGACCTGGCGAGGACGGCCGGTGGCCGCAGCGGCAGGTTGAGGACGTTCGGCACGAGCGACACCCGGTCGGTGCGGGCCGCGAGCCACGTGAGCAGCGTCCACGTGTCGAGGAACTGCGACTGGTACGGGTGGTCCTGGACCGTCACGTAGTCGAGGCCGAGCTGCTCGCTGAGCGTCGCGAGCGCGAGCACGCGCTCCGGCTCGGCCGCGGTCGGCGTGAGGAAGAAGCCGAAGCGGAGGTCGTGGCCGTAGTCCGTCACGACGTGCGCAACGCGTGCACGGCGCCGCGCAATCCGCCGCGGCGGCGGGCGGGCGGCGGGTCAGGCGGCGGCTTCCCGCGGCGACCCGGCGCGGGTCCGGAGCGGCGTCGGGGCGACCGGCCGGCGGCGCCCGCGGACCGCGTCCACGCGACGTCGCACCGCACCGGACAGCTTCCGGCCCGCCGAGCGGCCGAGCATCGCGGCCGTCTGCGCGGCGCTCGTGTCGTTCGGCAGCGACAGCTTCCACACCTGCTTCCACGCGGAGGCGACCTGCTGCGGCAGCGTGCCGGTCGTGTACGACAGCCCGTAGCGCTCGAAGATCTCGCGGATCTGCGGGGCGATCTCGCCGTAGCGGTTGCTCGGCAGGTCGGGGAACAGGTGGTGCTCGATCTGGTGGGAGAGGTTGCCGGTCATGATGTGCATGGCCTTGGAGCCGCGGATGTTCGCGGAGCCGATCATCTGCCGCAGGTACCACTCGCCGCGGGTCTCGCCCTCGATGGAGTCGGTGGCGAACGTCTCGACGCCCTCGGGGAAGTGCCCGCACATGATCACCGAGTGCGACCACAGGTTGCGGACGAGGTTGGCGACCATGTTCGCCGTGAGGGTGTGGAGCACCGACGGCCCGCTCAGCAGCGGGTGGACGACGTAGTCCTTCGTCATCTGCTTGCGGATCTTCCGGAGGACCTTTGCGGCCTCGGCGCGGAACTCGGGGTCGTCGGTCGTCTTGTAGTGCAGGTGCTTGCCGAGCTCGAGGTCGTAGGCGGCGATGCCGTACTCGAAGAAGCACGCGTTGAGGAAGTTCCACAGCGGCTGCAGGACGTAGGACGGGTACCACTTCTGGTCCTCGTCGACCCGCATGATCCCGTAGCCGAGGTCGTTGTCGTGGCCGATGACGTTCGTGTACGTGTGGTGGAGCTCGTTGTGGCTCCGCTTCCACATCTCCGCCGGCGCGGCGTGGTCCCACTCCCACGTCGTGGAGTGGATCTTCGGGTCGCGCATCCAGTCCCACTGGCCGTGGAGGATGTTGTGCCCGATCTCCATGTTGTCGAGGATCTTCGCCACGCTGAGGCCGGCGGTGCCGACGACCCATGCGGGCGGGAACAGCGAGAACAGCAGGACGGCGCGGCTCCCGAGCTCCAGCGTGCGCTGCGTCCTGATGACGCGGTGGATGTAGGCGGCGTCGGCCTCGCCGCGGGAGTCGAGGACCGACTGCCGCAGCGCGTCGAGCTCCCGGCCGAGGGCCTCGACCTGCTCCGCGGACAGGTGCGCGGTCGGGTCGGGCTTACCGGACGGCTTCGGCGAGAACGGGCGGCGCTCGGTGGTCGCGGTGGTGAGGCGGGTGCTCGTCATGTGGGTCTCCTGGTGGGTCTCAGGTGGTTCAGAGGTCGATCTCGCACGGCCCGGCGGCCGCCGAGACGCAGGTCTGGATGCGGACGCCGTCCTCGGGGACGGCGGTGGTGAGCTCGCCGGAGCGCAGGTCGCGCACCGCGCCGGAGCGCAGCCCGGCGACGCAGCCGAAGCAGATGCCCATGCGGCAGCCGGACGGCATGAGGACACCGGCACCCTCGCCGGCGTCGAGCAGGGGAGTGGCTCCGTCGGCCTCGACGTCCGTGCCGCTGCGGGCGAAGGTGACGGTGCCGCCCTCGCCGGTGGCGACGACGGTGGCGCGGAAACGCTCGGTGTGGAGCCGGTCGGCGAGGCCGGCGTCGGCCCAGTGGGTCTCGGCGTCGTCGAGGAGCGCGGTGGGACCGCACGCCCAGGTGTGGCGGTCGCGCCAGTCGGGGACGACGTCGTCGAGGGCGCTTGGGTGGAGGATCCCGGCGCTCGCCGTGCGGCGCTCGACGAGCCGGAGCCGGCCCTCGGCGTGCCACGCGCGCAGCTGCGGCCCGAACACGACGTCGTCGCGGGTCGGGGCGGAGTGGACGACGACGACGTCGTCGAGCGCGTCGAGCCGGCTGCGGAGCATGCCCATGACGGGGGTGATGCCGGAGCCGGCGGTGAGGAACAGCGTCGGGCCGCGGTGCGCGCCGAGGACGAAGTCGCCGGTCGCCTGGTCGAGCTGGACGATCGTGCCGGGGCGGAGCCGGTCACGGACGTGCCGACTCACGACGCCGTCGGGGATGGCCTTGACGGTGACGGAGATGAGGCCGTCCGGGGCGGCGGGGACCGAGGTGAGGGAGTAGGCGCGCCAGCGGCGCACCCCGTCGACGTCGATGCCGAGCCGGACGTACTGGCCCGGGACGTGGCCCTGCCAGTCGCCGCCGGGCCGCAGCACGACGGTGGTGGCGTCGCGGGTCTCGCGCTCGAGGCGGACGACCTTGGCGCGCAGGTCGGCACCCTTGCGGAGCGGGGCGACGAGGTCTAGGTAGTCGGCGGGTACGAGGGGGGTGAGCGCCATGGCGGCGACGCGTCGGGCGGCGGTGCCGAGGGCGTCGAGGCGGGGACCGCGACGGGGCGTCGGCGGCGGCATCGGCGCGGTACGGAGGAGTGCCATCACGAACGACTGTAACCTACGCTTCCGTAAGTTACGACTCCGTAGGTATGCATCGTCCGATGAGTTGCCGGACGCCACCCGGTCGGAGGAAGGGCGGGCAGACTGCTCGCGGGATCCCGACCTCGAGGAGCGACCCCCATGGCGATCAAGGTCCACGAGTTCACGACGGTCGACGGCTGTGTCGGCACGCCGATGTGGACAGCGACTTTCCCCTTCACCGACGGCATGGAGCGGGCGCTCGGCGCCGTGACAGGCACGTGCGGGGCGATCCTGCTCGGGCGGCGGACGTACGAGATGTTCGCGCCGGCGTGGTCCGTGAGGACGGTCGAGGACGACCCGGGGGCGCCGTTCTTCAACGACACCCCGAAGCACGTCGTGTCGTCCACGCTGCAGGACCCGTCGTGGGGTCCGGTGTTCGTGCTCGGCGGCTACGAGGCCGATCGGATCGCGGCGCTTCGGGACTCGACCGAGGGTGACGTGTACGTGAGCGGCAGCGTGCAGCTCGTGCGTGCGATGCTCGCCGACGGCCTCGTCGACGAGCTCCACCTCGTCCAGTACCCGGTTGCGCTCGGCGAGGGGCCGTACCTGTTCCCCGAGGGCGCGCCCCGGACGCCCATGGAGCTGCTCGGCGCCGAGGACTTCGGGAACGGGGTCGTGCACCTGCGCTACCGGCCGCTGCCGCCGGAGTAGGTCCTCCGGCACACTGGTGCCTCAGGAGGGCTGTCCGAGTGGCCGATGGAGACGGTCTTGAAAACCGTTGGGCGGGTACCCACTCCCGTCTCGTGGGTTCGAATCCCACGCCCTCCGCACCAGGGGTTTTGTGGGTCTGACCTGCAGCGATGCCGTTGTTCTGTGCGTCGCCGCCGCCCCGCTCGTGTCCGGCCGTGAGCGGCCGTCCGTGGCCGTATACGGCTGGCTGTGCCCCATGCGTGCCCCCGGAGGAGCAACCTTGCGACCCGTCGGTGCACCGTCGAAGAGGTGGGTACGGAGGGTGCGGGCGCGCCTCGCGTTGAGCGAGCGCGGATCGCCAGCTGCCCCGGTCAAGCGGTAGCAGTTCACGACGGTGAGTGGGCGCCAGGCGGGTCCGGTCGGGTGGTGAGCCGGCGAGAACCAGTCTTGGAAGCACTAGCCCGGCACCGTGGCGACATGCAGGTGACCGTGGGCACATCCGAACGTTGGGGTCGCAATGGGGATGCACCGATGCACCTGGTCGTGGACATCGCCAATCGACAAGTGCTGGCTTGCACCGGAGGAGCTGGTGCCCGCGTAGTCGGCGTTCCCTTCGACGCGGTCCTTGAGGAGCTGACCTGCGGTCCTTGCCGCGCATTCTGGAAGCGCACGATGAGGGTCGCCAACGCCTGACGGCCGCGGAGAGCGTCCACTCGACATCGCTACGCGGAACGCCGTCCGACTCGGCATGTCTGCCGGGAGACTTTTCATGTGTTCCCTCCGCCACGGCTCCTCTTCGACGGCGACCACGCGGTGTACGCCTTCGAGTCGCTGAGCCACGCCCAGCACGCGATCGCAGCCCACGACCTGCTGTACGACGTCAAGGGAACCTTCACGGCCACCGGAGGAGTCGTCGACGTCAGCGTCGACTCGCGCGGCCGGCTCGTCATCCTGGATACGGGGACAACCGACCAGCCTCGACTGCAACAGCTCCTCGAGGCGTCGGCCGCCAGGCGCGGGGCGGACTGGCCGACACACGATCCACGAGCCGTCACCAGCCTGCTGCTGGAAGAGCAGCCGTGGCCCCGGCGCCCCCGCTGGCTTGCGCGGCTCGTCCGGGGAAGCGACCACCGCTGATCGCCGCTTGACCGGGAGAACTCGCCGCCCGGCCTGCATCGGCGGGATACCGCTGAGCGATCGCTGACTGAGATGGCCCGTCTACGGCCGGGCGGTTGCCTTGCGCGACTGCCGCCGTTTGGCCAATCAAGACGCAGGTGACCGGCATGGTGCGGGGTCTGGCGTGCCCGTCGAGAGCCTGCGATGACCACCGGCGGGTCGGCGCTGCGACCAGAGTCGACGTCAGGGGCTCGCCCATCAGCTTCGTGCCCCTGCCCAACACTCGCCTGCGACGCAAGTCAGTCGTGCCTGGGGTAGACGGGGAGGGCACCCATTGGACCGCTCGGTGGACTCTCATCGAAGTCAACTTGCTTGCCCACCTGCGCGGCGACGTAAGCAAGACCCTCCTTGTCTAACGTCATTGTCTGCAGTATGCCACGAGTCGGCCATCCATCAATATACTCGTGAAAATGCGGGCGCTCGCCCCTGAGCTCCTCAATGTAGCGGGAGATTAGGGCTGCGGCCGCCGGCGCCTCAGGGTGCAACAAAGGGGTAAGTCGGTCTTGGAGGAGCCGGACCTCAGTGTATGCCTGTGCCGTCAGCTCAAAGAGATCCAGCTCGTCGACAGTCTCCCGAACTTCCTGTCGGACCGCGCCGTTCGTGCGAGTCGTGATGAACGCAGATTTCTTGAGTTCCGCTCTGGCCTCGGACTCTCGGGTTACGCCGTCAGCAGCAAGTCGGGCGGTCATGTGGAGAGTCACTAGATCGCGAGCGCCATGCAGAAAGGAGTTTCGCATCGCATACGCGAGGCGATAGGCGAAGCTTCCTTCGTAGGTCGCGGAGAATTCTGCCTCGACGCGGGCCGTCAACTTCCGATCACCGTCGCGACGGACCCTGGCCAAGACATCCTCATGGTACAACTTGAGGGCGGTACTGAAGCCGATGATCCGAAACTCAACTAGCGCCGGCATAAACTCGTGGGGACGAGTGTCCATGCGCACCTGCCTCAACAATTCATTCCTGGCATTGCACAGATCGCCCCAAGAAAAAGCAAGGAAGGCATCAAGACCGCGCGTGACCTGGTATACCTCGCGGAGCGCTTCCTGAACAGCCTCGCCTTCCGCTCGGGTCAACCTTCGGACCTCGGTCCAGTTGAAGACTCCGTCGACCGAACGGTCATAGCGGTAGAGCGCCCACACGACCTCAAGGGTTGGCTCCCCGTTGGCATCGGTAGGCAGCTGCGACCGCTGCTCAGGAGGTAGCTCCGCGAGCAAGCGCCTCAGTTCCGCCCGAAGCGCCATGTCATCCGGCTGCCCCGACATGACGTCATCTAACCCGGTGGCGGGGACGCCGGACGCCGCGTTCGACGAAATTGAGTTGTTGCCGTGGGTCGCCTACCGCTGCGGTAGCCGGACCGCACTTCACGAGCCTCGAGACGACGTGCGAGTTGCGCAACACCGCCGGCCCTTCGTGGCTGCTGCATCAGGCCCATGTGTCTAGGTCAACAACGGCTCGCCCGCCCGTCCCACCGGGGATCGTCAACTGGTTGCCTAGCGCCGCCGGGAGGGAGGACACGAGGCAGCCAGGGCGCACGATGCCCATGGTGACGCTCCGCGCGGCGCCAGACGAGCTGCGCGGGAGGCGAGAGGGACTGCGGGCGATTGGACCTTGTGATGCTTCGCACGAAGAACGGACCACGTGACGGGGCGAACCAGGCACCCTGTTCTCATGGGCCACGCGAAGCGAGCGCTGGGCAGGTGGGGACACGCCCTCACGGTCGCGCCGACGTGGGTGGCGCTGCGTGCGGTGATAGCTGCCGGCATCTTTGTCGTCTGCCTGCTCTTGCTAGTGACGGTCGTCGGCAACCTCGCCCAGCTCGCCATCTACGGTCAGGACGAGGCACGGGTCGTGAGTTGCGCAGGAGACACCTGCACGGTCGATCGGGCCGGGACTGAAGCGACCGTCACTGTCATGTCGCGACCGCTTCCACCGCCGGGCCAAATGAGCAACGTGGCGCTAGGTCCGGATGGTGAGCCGCGACGGCTCATCGCCCTGGCTGACTACCTCGCGGTTCCGCTCCTCTTGTTCTTCCTCCTCGTGGCTATCGCGATGGTGCGTGAGGCGTTGCACTGGGAGAGCGGTGCCGAGGAGGCTGGACCGCTGGCTCAGGCCCCGCAGTAGCGAGTCGCTGTCGAGGCGACCCCATGGACCGTCCAAGCCGCCTGGGCTACCTCATCCCATCAGCCGACCGACTTCCGGCGACGAAACCAGTAGCGAGTCAGCGGCCGAGTGGCTCGAGCCAGCCGTCCAACAACTGATCGCTAGCCGGGATGCACATCCGGCTCAACTGGCCACTGATCACTGCCAGGCCGCTAGCGATGCCAGGCGATAGGGCGCTCGTGAACTGGGTCAGCGAGGTCAGAAGCTCCATTGCCTTGCGACGCTGGCCGATGCCTGGCGATTAGGGGGAGACGTCTCCTGCGTCGTCCGGGTAAACGTCGAGCCACAGCTCGCCAGGTAAGGTCAGAAGTCGTTGCAGGGTTCCTCGGTCCAGTTCGACCGCGTGCTCAAGTGAGTGAGAGCCGACGTAGCAGAACCAGTTCGCCTCGTGACCGGCGCGGACGAACTCCCAGAGCGCTTCGGCGACAGGCTCCAGTCGGTCCATGACGCGGTGCAGTTGGACGGTCAGCTCAACGTCGTCTTCCGGCCGGGGACCGCTGGCAATGGACCAGAGCGACTCCCTTCGCCCCCGCCCGACAGCGTCCCCGCCCGCGGCTGCGTCGTCCGAGGGGACGCCCAGGCGCTCAGCCAAGTCACCAGCGGTCTCACTGCCGTCGCCCCATAGTCGGAACGTCACCATCGTTCTCGCGTTCCCATTGTCGTCTGCCTCGGCCGCTGCCCTGCTGAGAATCCCGCGGCCTATCACCGGCGACCAATGTCGAGCAAGCGATTCGCTACGAGCCACAGTGTCCGTGTGAGGTCATGCACGCCTTTGCCCGACGACCAGTACCTCCGCAAGGTCGGCCTCGTCGCCTACCTCGTCTCATCGCTCGAGGGCCTGCTCCTCTTCGACCTCCCTCGCTTACAGGCCGCCGTCCCTCCTCAACTTGCTGTCGACCGCCTCGCGGGGAAGACCACGAAACGGCTGGGCGAACAGCTCGTCGAGTTCGCGCCTGCTTGCGCGACCCACAACGTCGCGGCCTACCTGGGAGCCGGCGGCAGAGCGCTGGTGGAAGTGGCGCCGAAGCGCAATGCCCTTCTGCATGCGCGTCCAGCCACCGACGAGCAGGGCCGGACGCGGCT
The DNA here is from genome assembly GCF_037860835.1 of Aquipuribacter nitratireducens. NCBI lineage: Bacteria > Bacillati > Actinomycetota > Actinomycetes > Micrococcales > Intrasporangiaceae > Aquipuribacter > Aquipuribacter nitratireducens. The sequence goes on from NZ_JBBEOG010000005.1 coordinate 20,654, forward strand.
CTACCGATGGCGTCTGCCGGAGGCGCACTTCATAGACGACGTCTGGCTGGACCGCGTAGTGCAGCGCATCGACGACCTGCACACCGAGGTCAACGGTCTTCGTCCTCAGCTGCCCGACTAGCTGAGGAGGCCTGCAGGCGTTCCGGTTGCCGACCCTCCTGCGGGAGACGTGCTGGCCAGCGGCTCGGGCGCCGCCCTCGTGGGCAGCGGCGTCCCGCTTGCCCCGTCCGAGCTGGCGCTTCGCAAGGGAGCGTGGAACGGGACGGACACCTGGGTACCGTGGCGAACATGACCCAGCCGCTCGGCGATGCCCCCGGGGTCGCCGCGCGCTGGCTGCAAGCCACCGGCGACCGATGGCGACACGTGCAGGCGGTGGGCCAGCGGGCGGAGGCTCTGGCTCGTGACACGTGTGTCGTCCCGGCGACCGTCACCCGCGCCGCCTGGCTGCACGACATCGGTTACGCACCCGTGCTCGCCGAAACTGGCTTCCATCCCCTTGACGGCGCTCGGTACCTCGCCGGGCAGGGCGAGAGCGACGCGGTCGTGGCCCTGGTGGCCCATCACTCCGGGGCGCGGTACGAGGCGGACGAGCGGGGGCTGGCCCACGAGCTAGCAGCGCTGCCGGACCCTAACCTTGACGACCTCGACATGCTGACTTTCCTCGACCTCACTACGAGTCCCCAAGGGCAGGTGGTGACCGTCGAGGAGAGGCTGTCCGAGATCCTGTCGCGCTACGGAGAGGACGACCCCGTCCACCGAGCGGTTACTCGTTCACGCGACGAGCTCGTGGCCTCGGTCGAGCGCGCGAAGGCAGCCCTCCGGTCAGCCGATGTGGGGACGCGACTGTACCTGTAGCGCGTGAGCGACCCGCTGGCGCATCGACGGGTGCATGGGCAGCTCGTCGACCCGCGAGACGTCGACCCACTCGACGGCCTTGCTCTCGCTGCTCGTCCGAGCTTCCCCACCCACGAGCTTGGCGCGGAAGCAGATGGAGAACTGCTGGCGTACCTCGCCGTCGTCGTAGGCCATGACGTGCCGGGGGTTTGTGTACGTGCCGACGATGTCGGTCACCTCGACGTCGTAGACGGTCTCTTCCTTGACCTCGCGGACCACCGTGTCGCTGATGGACTCGCCCACCTCGTGTCCGCCACCTGGCAGGGCCCAGAGGTCATTGTCGGTTTTGTGAATCAGGAGCAGCCGACCGTCCTCGTCGGTCACGGCCGCGACCACCGACGGGACGACGCTGTTCGCCGCCGGGGCGTTCGGGTCGTCGATGTAGTCGACACGGGCCATGGACCGAGGGTAGGGGCGGCGCTGGCCGGAGCCGCTAGTCGGCAGACACGTCCGTCGCCTGCTCCCAGGCCCGCTCGAACGACTTCATGTACGTGCTGAACAGCCGGCCACCCGGCAGTCGCCGAAGGTGGAGCACCGGAGACTGGCTCGCCGCTGCACCGTACGTGTGCGGGTTCGCCAGCAACGTCTCGTCGAAGCGGAAGATCGACGCGTACAGGGTGGTGTTGTGCTGGCGAGCCGACAGCCCGGGCGTGCCAAGGACGCTCTGCAGGTAGTTCCAGGTGAGGCGGCACCGGGCGGAGAGGAGGTCCCCGATGCGTTCCTCGGCGCCTCTGCGCTCGACGGCGTCGCCCTCGGGGTCGCCGAAGAGCAGGCGTACCTGCGCGCCGCGTCGAGCCGCTGCTGCGATGCGCTCGTCGAACTCCGGGATGGCGTCATGGAGAAAGCTGCCGGCGAAGGCGAGCACGTCGATCGCCTCCGTCGCGTTGTCGATGAGTGACGCCCAGGTGTCGATGCTGACCGAGCCGCGGTTCGGGTAGAGCGCGACGAACTCCGCCTGACTGGCGGACTCGGCCCGCTGGCTCGTCGCCGTCTCCGGCCAAAGGAACAGGTCGTCCTCACCGAGAAGCTGGGCGACGGCGAGACGGTGCCGCTGATGCGGGACCCGACCGGCGCTCACCCACCGCTCGACCGTCTTGCGGTCGACGCCGACCGCTTCGGAGACGCTCGCCAGTGACAGCCCACTTCCAGTGATCGCTGCGCGCAGCCGCTCGTTGCTGTCCGACCGGGATGCCATAGGACGTTTATACCGCGACAGGACGTCCCAAAGCGTCCCGTTGCGGGGTGTCGCCGTCCCATTCCTCACCGATGTCATGGCTGTCCGGCGGTCATCGAGGAACGCGAGAGGACCACGGCCAGCGACGGACACATCGAGCCGCGCCGGGGACGAGCAGGGGAGACGACCATGCAGCAGCCGGCGAGATTCAGGCCCGCACTCGTGCGTCACAACCACGACTGCACGGCGGGGTGCCGATGCATTGCCTCAGCGGTGCGTCGCTGCGCAGGCTGCTCACGGCCAAGGGGCGCCGGGGCATGAGCACGACGGCCGGGACGGCCGGTGCGCCCCCGAGCGAGTGCTCCGCGTGGCAGGCCACTCGCACTCCGCCCATCGCCGCGGGTGCGCTCGACAGCGTCGAGCTGCTCCGCTTCGAGACGAGCGACGCCATCACGCTGGCCGAGGACGTGCTGGACAAGACGCGCGCCCTGCAGACCTGGCTGCGCTCGCTCCCGGAACGGCACGCGTCGGCGGATCTGCCGGGACCACCCATCGACGATGAGGTGCGCGCCGTGGCCGGCGCCGATCTCTCGACCGACGCCGTCGAGTGGCTCCTGCTCGCTCTCGACGAGCTGGCGGGCCGCCTCGAGGCCGAGTCGCAGCCACTCACCAACAAGGGCCGACGGTCGTGACGGCGCCGGTCGTGGCTCCGGCGTGGCTGTACAGGTGCGGCTCCTGTGGCCGACCGATCTCGACCCCGTCCCAGTGCCGTGCGTGCGGACCGCACCTCGGTGTGTCGATCGTCGGCTGCACCGAGTGTCGACGCTGCCGCACGTTCGCCACCGAGGTGGCGGATGTGGTCGCCCAGAAGCACGAGCGGGCCCGGGGGCACCGGACGTGGGTCGTGCTGGACCAGAGCCTGCTGACTCTGTGCCCGAAGGTCCCCGCATCGTGAGGCGGCAGCCGTGGCCATCCGCCTGATGACGGCCGTGTGGGACGACGAGTCGCTCCCGAGAGGCGACGTGCTGCTCATGCTCGCCCTGGCCGACCATGCCAACGACGAAGGCGCCTGCTTCCCGTCCATCAACAGGCTGGCCCGCCGCACCCGCTCCTCCCCGAGCACCGTGCGCCGCCACCTGCGGTCGCTTCGAGAGGCCGGACGGCTCACCGTCGACGCGCGGGAGGGGACGTCAAACCTCTACCGCATCGTGCTCCGCGGTGCGGGCTGGGCGTATGGCAACGGGGCGGTCGGCGCCCCCTATCAGCCCGACACCCCCCTGCAGAACGACACCCCCCGCGGACTGACACCCCTGTCGCCTCGTGACCGGGGTACCCCTGCCACGGCTGTGGCAGGCCGGGGTGTCAGAGCCGTGGCACCCGAACCGTCCCGAAGCCCCAGTGGATCCGACCGGTACGCGGTCGAGCAGTCGCCCGTCGACCTCACGCCTGAGACGTCGGTCGGTGCGATCGGTGCAAGGCAAGCCCCAGGCACATCTCGGCGCCTGGCCGCGCCGGAGGCGGCCGCGTGGGCGGCGACGAAGGCGGAGCTCGTCTCCCGGTTCCCGGACGTCGCCTGGCGGGGCTGGTCCGACCGCCACGACGCCGAAGCGGAGCGCCACCTCGCTCGCCTCGGCGCCGACGTCCTCGTCCGCGTCGCCGGCCGGCCCAGACGTCCAGACCTCTCTCTCGCCTGGCTGAAGCGCTGGGAGCACGAGCCGGCGACTAGAGCCTCACGACCAACCCAGCGCTGCACGGACCACCACGTCACCCACCACGGCACCTGCCCGGGCTGCCGCGCCGACCAGCTAGCCGCTCGATGACCGCGACGACGCGGCCACGGAAGGACACCCCATGAGCCGAACCACGCACCTGTCCGTCGCGGAGGTCTGCGCCGAGCTCGGCGTCTCCCGCTCGACCTACTACGACTGGCGCGCGAAGGGACGCGGCCCGCGCTCGCTCAAGCTCCCGAACGGTGAGATCCGCATCCGCCGCCACGACTTCGAGCAGTGGCTCGCCAGCTGCGACGAGTCCTGATGGCCGGGCCCGGACCCATCGACACTGACTGCTACGACGTACGCGTCTTCGCCATCTCGCGCACCGTGCGGAAGACGGTTGTGACGTACAGGGTCCGTTGGCAGGTGGGTTCGCGCCGTCACTCGCGGACCTTCACTAACCGGGCCTTGGCGGACAGCACCCGCTCGATGCTTATGGCGGCGAGCAGAAGGGGAGAGGCGTTCGACGTCGACGGCGGCCTTCCCCAGTCGCAGGTCGCGCGAGAGCGGGGCCTCACATGGTGGCGCTGGTCCATGACGTACGTCGAGCTCAAGTGGCCGTCGCTCGCGCCCATCTCACGCCGTTCGCTCGCGGAGGCGCTGGTCGACATCACGCTGCACCTGAGCCGCTCATCGCAAGGCCGCCCACCGTCAGCTGACCTACGACGGGCGATGTTCGCGTGGGCGTACCACCTTCAGAATCGACAGGCGGGCGAGGCGCCAGCCGACTTCGGAGAGGCACTGCGGTGGCTGGAGCGCGCCTCTCCCGCCATGTCGGTGCTCGAGGACCCACCCACCGTCCGCGGTCTGCTCGACGCCCTGTCCCGTCGCCAGGACGGCCGGCCCGCCGCACCGACGACGGTGTCTCGCAAGCGTGCCGTCCTCCACAACGCCCTCGAGCTCGCCGTCGAGCACCGCCGCCTCGACAGCAACCCGCTGTCGAAGATGAGCTGGAAGGCGCCCCGGGTCGACGAGACGATCGACGCACGGTCCGTGCTCAGTCCTGCGCAGGCACGTGCCCTGCTGGCGGCCGTCGACGCTCAGGGGCCGCGGGGGCGGCGCCTGACCGCCTTCTTCGCCCTCATGTATTACGGGGCCCTCCGGCCGAGCGAGGCGACCGCCGTGACGCTCGACGACCTCGAGCTGCCGGAGACCGGTTGGGGACGACTGCACCTGTCCAGGAGCGACGCTGAGGTGTCTGGCACGTGGTCCGACTCCGGGCGACGGTCGAGCCGCCAGCTCAAGCACCGGGCGCAGGGCCACGTGCGGCTGGTGCCACTCGCCCCTCCGTTGGTCGAGCACCTTCGAAGCCACATCAAGGAGTTCCACGTCCGTCCCAGTGAGCGGCTCTTCCGAGGCGCCTACGGCGGCACGATCAACGCCGCCACGTACACGGACGTGTGGCAGCGAGCCCGGAAGGCAGCCCTGTCGCCGGCCGAGCAGGCGAGTCCGCTCGCCAGGCGGCCCTACGACCTCCGGCACACCGCGGTGTCAACGTGGCTCGCTGCCGGCGTCGACTCCGCGCAGGTTGCCGCCTGGGCCGGCCACAGCGTCGCCGTGCTGCATCGGGTGTACGCGCACGTCGTCGAAGGGCGGTCCGAAGTTGCGCGAGCCCGTATCGAAAACATGTTGGCGGAGTGACTGGTGTAGGTGCGACCGCGATTGAACGGATCACGCCCTTAGGCTGACAACAGCCCTCCGCAAGGCTTCACCGCTTCAGGGGTGTTACGACTCCACGAAGTTGTTCTAGCGTGCTGGAACTCGTCCCGCAACCTCGACGAAGAACGGTGTCTTCGCGACTTTGCGCAAGGTTCGGTCGTTGACTACCTGCACAGATCGGGACGAAGGCCGCTTAGCAATTTTGTGTGAAGCCAGGATGCTGACATAGGTAGGGAAGCCCCTCTCAAGGGCCAAGGGTTGCTGGTGGAAAGACACACGGCTTCGAAGGATGCCTGCCGCCCAACTACCGCCATGACCTATGGCGAACTTCCCCGGCGAACGTTCGGCCAGCCTGCGACGCTCGGTCTCGGCGGAGGATCGCCGAACCTGGCGCTCCAAGATCGAGATGTTGGCTCGAAGCGCTTCCAACTCTTCGGTGACCTCGTCGGTCATAAGCGCAAGACCACGTGAAGATTCGGTGCTCGACGATGCTGTCACTGGCAGATCCTGCTTGTCGACAAGGTCGATAAGCCAAAGTGGTACGGGCATGCCAACGTGCTCATCCCGGGTGAGCCGGATTTCGCGTGCTAGCTCGGCGGCCTGACGATCAATTCGAACATACGTCCACAGGGCCACGCCCGTCAGTACGGTCACAGCCGCCAGCGCAAGCGCCACAGTCAGCACGAAACCTCCCAAGATAGCACCACCTGAACCTCCTGCTTGCGGCGACACGCCAGGATACTCGACCGGCGCCGGGAGGTCACGATCGTTGCCCGATCAGCTCAGTGACCAGCGCGTTCAGCCCTCTGACCTGCGTTCGCATGTCCTGTCTGTGCTCAGTGCAATGCTCTCGCAGGGAGGCAAAGCGCCGCTCTGCCGCATCCGCTGAGCGCTCGGACTGTTGCCTCACGTGCTCCATGGCGGCGAGAGTAACTTCCGACCACTTTTCATTGTTTTCACGGTTGCCGCTACGTATTTCAGCCATTGCATCTCGCAAGTCGCTGCTGCTGGCGCTGGCCTTGCGAAGTCCAAGCAAGTTCAATCCGCCCGCAAGCAGCGCGAAACCAGCCGTGGCTAGTTCCACCCATGGGAGTGCCGATGCTGCGGCCGAAACCTGTTCTGCGCTCATGGCGTAAGTCCTTCGGCGTCGGTGCCGATGAGGCGAGTACGTGGGATGAACTCCCTTGCTTCGGCAAGTCGTCGCTTCGCCCGCTCTAGGGCACTAGACAATTCTTCGAAGGATTCGAGGTCAAACTGGAAGACCGCGACATTGCCGGTGACCGCGGCCTCGTCGAACGCCAGTCGCGCGAGGAACACCGGGACTAGTAGTACGCCGTCCCCTGGTTCGTAGACAGTTCGGAAGTCTAGTTGGACGGAGCTAGCTTCGAGTATTGGAAGAGCGGTGTTTCTAACCCCCTCGACAAGCCGCGTCATTTTTTCGCTGGGCGTGTCTTCGAGTAAAGCCCGCGTCCGTTCGCGAGCAATCGCACGCTTGTCCTCCGGAAACAGGTGCTCTAGGTCGTCGATAACTTGGTCGATGCCGTCTATATTGCGTGCCGCAACGAGGGCCTCGGCAGTCGCAAGTGCGACAATCATGCCCATCTCGGTCGTGTGATCGCTGTCTTGTTCGTAAGTGTTGACTGGCGGTGACGGGTCGTCCAGCCGCGCCCTTACTTTCTCATATAGCGGCCCGTCAGACGTCAGGATCGCGGTCAGTGCTTCGCGGAACGACGGCGCTCGCCAGAGATCGGCCAGCTGGCTCACGAGACGGCTCCTGATCTTGCCATGCGCCGACTGTAGGTGCCCAGGGCATGCTCCGCAGCGTATTGCTGTCGAATGTCGTGCCCGCAGTGTCGAACTGTAGCCGCAAGCAGTTTCGAGGGGCTCTGAGCGAAGGGATCGGCCCGGGCTGAACAGCGCATAGGTGGGCTGCTTCAACCCCCTCCGCGGGAGACAGTCCTACGGTTCGAGCACGACAACAGGGCGGCCAGCGACTGAACGCGGGCTAGCAGGTCGGTCGAGCGACTTGCTCGGTAAGCGGCTCGGGACGATGGCACGTGGAGGCTGCCCGAGCCGAGCGAGTGCGAGGGCCGCTCTCGCCTCGCCCGCCGGGAAGGGGTTGTGCCCAGCCGTCGTCGCGACCCCATGGGCGGTAGGGCGCGTGTCCCGTAGGCGCATGACCACGTCGGGAACGTCCGCGGTGGCCGACGGCGTGCGCACGACCCACAGCACGCTCGTCGCCCGCTCGTTCGGGTTCGGCACGAGCCATGACCCGGAGCCGAGCTGCCGGAGCGCCGTGCGTTCAAGAGCGTCGATCAGAGCCGGCTGACTCCTTGCGAGGGCAGCCGCCACCCGACCCGCGTCCTTGTGCGACGGCTGCATCGCCGACACGAACGACAGGACGGCCTGGCTCTGGAGGAGGGCGCGGGTGTCACTGCGGGGCTCCACAGTTGCCAAGGCGCGCGGAACAACACGGCTGAGTGTGTCGAGGTGCGACTTTGCGGCGTCGGCGACCGACGGGTCGTCGGCGAGGCGGACGACGTGCTGCATGAGCCGCGCCTGGGCGTGGACGGCCAGCACGAAGTCGCGTGGGCTGATGACGCTGGAACGGTTGAGAAGCTCCGCGATGGCGGCTTGTGCGTCGGGCACGTGCGCGGGATGGCGAAGCGGGGCCGGGCGCATGACCGGCTGCCTCAGTGGGCCGACGTCCGGCAGTGGGCCCTGCTGCGCGATGGAGAGGACTCGCTCGCCCGCAGCCCGGAGTCCTTCGACCGCGGCCGTCGCGTACCGATCGGACAGCTCGGCGGGTGACACGGCGAGGCGCTCGTGCAATGCGCTCGACATGCGACTGGCCGCGCGCGAGATGTCGAGATCGAGCAGGGCAGCGGCCTGGCTCAGCGCCGCCACGTCGGCCATCACGGACCACGCCTGGTGCTGCTGCGGGCGAGATTCTGGATCCGCTGAGCGCCAGGCGTGCCCGGCCAGGGTCGCCGCCTTTACGAGGGACTGCCAGGCGGCCGACGTACCCGGTGCCGCTCGTGTCGCCATGACGTTGGAGACGGCGATACCCCCGGAGACGGTGTGCCTTTCCAAGGCGTCGCCGAGCGCACGGACCGGGTCCCGCTCCAGCAGCTCGATGGACGGCGCCGCCGGCAGCCGCTCGCGCTCGCGCTGTGGCCGCGCGGTCAGGTCACGGTGGACCTCGCGCAACAGCCGGATAAGCGCTCCGTGGCCAGCCAGGGTCAGCTCAAGGTGTGTGGGAGTCACCGGCTCCTTGGCGGCTAGGAGTCGCGCGACGTGGTGGCCCACGGCGTGCCACGACTCGCTCCACTGCTGGGCGCCCATCGCGGGGGCAGGACCCTGCGGTGGCCTGCCTGTCGAGTTGTCGTTGGCCACGGCCGTCTTCTACCTACTCCCCGCGCGAGGAAGACGGCGGGGCGGTCTCTCGCAGGGTTCGAACCGCCATGCCCCACTGCACCGAGCGTGACGGTGAGGGCGCGGCTTCCTGCTCGATAAGCCGCTCCAGGGCGTCAGCGGCGTCGTGGGTCGCACGCTGCCACGTACCGCTGCGGACGTCCCGCGGTTCGATGGGTGCGTACGGAGGCGCGACGTCGAGCAGTGCGCCGTAGACGTCGGCGATGACGAGACGTGCCTCGCTCGGTACGTCGTCCCGCTGCAGGACGCCGTCGAGGAGGGCGACTGCGTTCCGCAGCTCACGCGGTGCCTCCTGCGAGTCGCCCGTGGCGCTCACTGCTCGTCCTCGCTCTCGGGCGCGCGGTCGTCGGCGGCCTCGGGCCCACGACTGGCCTTCGCTGGTGCTGACGCGGCAGCCCTGGTGCGCGGCCGTCCAGGCAGGCGGACCTTCGGCACGTCGAGGCCCACCCGCTTGAGCTCGTCCTCCGTCCAGCCAGCCCGCAGTGCAGCCGCCCAGGCGCCGGCGTCCTCGCGCTCAGCACCCGCGAGCGCAGCGCTGGCGTCCAGGCGTCGCTGTCGTGCCTGCGCGAGCAGGCGCACCGCGGCGACCTTCTCGTCCAGCAGCGCACGCGCCGCCTTCTCGACGTGCGCGGTGTCGACCGTCGGTACCTTCATGGCCGACAGCCTACGTAAACTGTTATCCACAGCGCTAATCCGTGTCGACTGTTGTGAACAGCCTCGCCGGCCGCCCACCCTGGAGAAGAACGCACAGCCAGGAGGGAGCGGAGCAAGCTATGCACTTGCGTGCCGTAAGCGGTCGAGGCGCTCACGCCGGCCTCACCCGTGCCGTGCCGGGGGGCACGGTCCCCGTGGCCGGGGTCGCTGCGCTGGGCCTGAGAGATCGCGTCGGATGACCGGCGCGACGTCTGGTGCCGGTGCGCTGCGGCGCCGCCGTCGCGCCAACGTGCCGGGTGGCCGGCACCACTCCCACCGGGTGCTTGTGACCCCGGAGGAGGAGGCAGTCCTCGTCCGGCTCGCGGAGGCCTCGAGGGTGACGGTGCCGAGGCTGCTCATCGAGGCAGCGATGAGCGGCGGCGGTGAGACGCCGACGGAGCGCCGCGACGCCGTCGCGGGCCTCTACTCGGTCCGGCGGCTGCTTGCCGCCGTCAGCAACAACGTGAACCAGCTCGCGCGTCACGCCAACTCGGGCTTCGGCTTTCCCGATGAAGCCGCGGCGACGCTGGTGGCCGTGCGGCGGGTCGTTGTGCGGATTGACGCGGTCGTCGAGGCGCTGAGCGAGCCGTGATGCCGAACATCACCCGCGGCAGCCGCATGGGTGGGTTGTTGGCGTACCTGCAGGGCCCGGGGCGAGCGAACGAGCACACGTACCCGCACCTGGTTGCCGGCGACGTGTCCGTCATGACGTGGCACGGCACCGCCGTCCTCGATCGCCCCACGGCGCTTGCCATCGCCGCGCAGCTCGACCAGCCGCGCCGCGCCTTCGGCGTCGAGGTCGCAGGAGGGTCGGTGTGGCACTGCTCGCTCAGTCTTCGCGCGGACGAGGGCCAGCTGAGCGACGAGCAGTGGGCAGAGATCGCGCGCGAATTCGTCGAGGGGATGGGCTTCTCGGACGAGACCCGCACCGACGAGGACGGTCAGGTCGTAGGACGAGCGGGGTGCCGTTGGGTGGCCGTTCGGCACGGGGTGTCCGCAAACGGCAACGACCACGTGCACCTCGCTGTGTCGCTGGTGCGGGAGGACGGCACGAAGGCGTCCGTGTGGAACGACCGGCGCACTGCCCAACGAGTCGCCGGCGAGCTCGAGGCCAAGAACGGGCTGCAGGTGCTGGAGTCCCGCGCGGTCGGTCGAGGGGGACGTGGGTACAAGCCGGCGGAGCTCGCGACCGCGCAGCGTCGGGGTGAGGTCGAACCGGCGCGCGCGGCGCTCGCCCGCGCGGTGCGGGCCCATGCCGGCGCCGCAGCGGACGAGGCCGAGTTCGTGCGTCGGCTTCGCCGCGGTGGGCTGCTCGTGCGACCTCGCTACGCGGCGGGTCGAGACGACGTCGTAGCCGGGTACTCGGTCGCCCTACGCCCCACCGGGGGTGCGAAGGGGACGGCGGCCGAACGTCCCGTCTGGTACGGCGGCGGCCACCTGGACAAGGACCTCAGTCTGCCTCGACTCCGGCGGGAGTGGCCGGACACTCCGACCGGCGCGAGCGAGGCGGTGGCGGAGTGGAATGCCGCGCGCCGCGGCGCCCGCCTCGTGCGGCCGGGGCGGGAGACACGGGAGCCGGCTCCGCGACTGTGGCAGGAGTACGGACGCGACATCGCGGCGCTTCGGGAGCGGCTCCGGCAGGTGTCCGTGACTGACCGCGCGGCGTGGGCGCACGTCGCGCACGAGACCGCAGGTGCGCTCGCCGCATGGTCGCTGCGTGTCGAGCAGACCCCCGGGCCGCTCGCCGAAGCCGCGGACGCGCTGGCTCGGTCGGCACATGTCAGGGCGGCCGACGTACCCGCGTCGCGCCCTGCCGACGTCTCGGCGGTCAAGGGCGCGACTCTGCTCCTTGCGTCGCTCTCGCGCGGCGGACGAGGGTCGGTCGCACAGGCGATCCTGCTGCGACAGCTGATGAACCTCGCCAAGGCGATTCACGACGCTCATGTGGCCGTTGGTGAGGCGCAGCGCGCTGCGCAGGTCGCCGCGGTGGCGCGTCAGCAGTTGCGCCAGGTCCAGTCAGGCCTGCCTGCGGTGCGCGCGGACGTTCAGGTCAGCAAGACAGCTGCCAGACCGGCGCGAGTGACCAGCGTCAGTCCGACCGCGTGGGCGAGCGCCGCGGTCGGTCTCCCGGGCTCTAACCCAACGAGCATCAAGCACCGTCGTGTCACGGCTCAACCTTCTGCTGTGGCTGACACCGAGGTCGGGAGGTAGCGCGCCGCGGCAGTGGTGGAAGAGGAAGCCGAAGGCGACCGACGCGCTCACGATGGAGGAGACAGATGTCTCAAGACACCGACGGCATCGATGACGCACTTGACGGCGCGGTACGCATCGCGCTGACGCTGGCCAGCCAGATGACGGCGAGGCTCGCCCGGGAGCGCGAGCGTGCCGCCCAGGAGGCCCGCGGTGTTGCCGACGCCGAGACGCGCGAGACCCAGGCGCGTTTCGCTGCGGAGCGTGCAGCCGCCCGTGCTCAGCTCGCGCCGGTCGAGCGCGACGCCTGGTGGGAGACCGCCACGAAGAAGCAGGTGGCTGAGGCGCTGCAGACGGCTGTGAACTGGCAGGCCGTTGACGCCCGAGCAGCGGCCGCGGTCGAGATGATTCACCGCCAAGTGCTGCTGCGAGACGGCGTTCGCACGGATCAATGGCTTCGGCAGCCAGACCGCTCCTCGGCCAGCCGTTCCGTGACTGCGCAGAGCGCGCCCGCCGCCGATTCCGGCGCGCAGCTGGCGGAGGCCAGGCGCATTCCGGCGGACAGCGAGAACAGCGAGCCTGCCGTCGCTATGCGCGACCGGCGCAGCTTCGACAGCCCCGACCGACGGCGAGAGCGCGCACATCGCCTGCGGGTACGAGGTCACGATGCGGCGACTGTCGCCGCCGTGCTGTCCGCGGACGTATCGCAGGCACGGCCCGCGATCGAAGCCGCCGTACCCGCCGCTGCCTCCGCGAGCCGCCTCGCGGCGCCCCCACGGCCACAGCAACTGGAACTTCGGCCATAGGCGAGGGACGACGAGCCAGTCGGGGCACCCGCACGGGACGCCCGTCCGGTCGGGTCATGCGGCACGGTGGCGCCCAGGTGGATGGACGTCGAGCGGTCGAACAGCATGTTCCCGTTGATGGGTCGGTTATCGGACACCGCGGGTCAGGTGTCACCTGTTGGCGCGAGGGTCGTGCCGGCGGGGGCGATGATGTGGCAAATCGTGGTGTCGGTGCAGTCGGCGGGGTCAAGTCGGTCGCTGAGGCTTATGAGGCCTTCAAGCTCGGCCTCGAGGATGGCGAGCTCGCGTCGGCGGGCCCGGATGCAGTCCAGCTTCGTGTGGAGCAGGGAATCGACGTGACCGCACGGGACGGTGCCCTCGCGACGCAGCTGGAGGATGCTGGCGATCTCGAGCAGGGTGAGTCCGGCGGCTTGTGCGCTGCGGATGAACGCGAGCCGGGCCAGGACCGGGGTGTCGTACTCGCGGTAGCCGTTGGCGCCGCGCTGCGGCTGGGGCAGCAGACCCCGGCGTTCGTAGAAGCGAATGGTCTGCGTCGGCACGCCGGCCGCGGCTGCGACCTCTCCGATGCGCATGAGGTCGACTCTACGACTTGACCTTGTACCGCGGGTCAAGGTTTAGCGTCGTCGGTATGGAGATCACGCTGCTCTACTTCGAGGACTGCCCGAACCGGAAGGTCGCAGAGGAACGGCTGGCTGTTCTCGCCGCCGAGCGCCCGGGCATCCGCGTGAGCCGCCACCTGGTCAACACCCCGGAGGAGGCCGAGCGCACCCGGTTCCACGGCTCGCCCAGCATCAAGGTCAACGGCGTGGACCCGTTCGCCGCGCCCGACGCCAAGGTGGGCCTCTCGTGTCGCCGGTTCGCCACGCCGGACGGGTACCAGGGCGCACCCACGCTCGATCAGCTGCGGGCGGTCCTGGCCGATGCGTGACCGGATCGCCACCGTCGGGCCGATCGCCGCGGTCGGCGCCGCACTGGGACTCTGCTGCGGACTGCCGATCCTGCTCTCGCTGGGGGTCCTGGGCGCGATCACCGGACTGTCCCTGCAGAGCTGGGCCCTGGTCGGGCTCGGGGTCGGGCTGACCGCCTTCGGGTGGGTACGGATCGTCCGGGCCGACGGCTCGACGGGTCCCGCACTCAGCCGGGAGCGGGCGAGCCCGTGGCTGCGGCGACGGTGAGGACCGCCACCAGCAGCAACACCGACAGCAGAAGCACCGGCAGCAGGGAGTACCGCTCATGAGCCAGCACTTCGACCTGATCGTCATCGGCGCCGGCATGGCCGGTGTCGCAGCCGCGCACAAGGGCGCAGCCCAGGGATGGCAGGTGGCCATCGTCGACGCTCTGCCCTACGGGGGTACCTGCGCGTTGCGGGGCTGCGACCCGAAGAAGATCCTGCGACGGGGCGCCGAGGTCATCGACAGCGCGCGCCTGATGCGCGGCAAGGGCATCGACGACACCGGTCTGTCGATCAACTGGGCGGACCTGATGACGCACAAGCACGGCTTCACCGACTCAGTCCCCGCCAGCATGGAAGACGGGCTGAGCGGCAGCGGAGTCACCGCCCTGCACGGCCGCGCGAAGTTCACCGGTCCCCGCCAGCTGGACATCGACGGGTCGGCCTACGACGCGGAACGGTTCCTGGTTGCAGCCGGCGCACGGCCCCGGCCCCTGGACTTCCCCGGCCACGAGCACCTCATCGACAGCACCGACTTCCTGGAGCTGCAGGAGCTGCCTTCCCGGATCCTGTTCGTCGGAGGCGGCTTCATCTCCTTCGAGTTCGCCCACATCGCCGCCCGCGCGGGCAGCTCGCCAGTCATCGTCGACCGCGGCGAACGACCGCTGAAGGGCTTCGACCCCGACCTCGTCGAGCTCCTGGTCGACCGCGGCCGACAGGTCGGCGTCCAGCTGCGCCGCACCACCACGATCGTCGACGTCCGACCTGCCGGCGGTGCCTTCGAGGTCACCCTCGCCCACGACGGCGTCGAGGAGACGGTCGAGACCGACCTCGTGGTCCATGGTGCGGGACGCGTCGCGGGACTGGCCGACCTGGGCCTGGACGCCGCCGGCGTCGAGTGGGGCGAGCGGGGCCTCCACGTCGCCGCGCACCTGCAGAGCACGACGAACCCGGCCGTCTGGGCCGCCGGGGACTCAGCCGACACCGACGGCATGCCGCTCACCCCCGTCGCCGTCTTCGAGGCCAAGGTCGCCGCCTCCAACATGATCAAGGCCACCACCACGGCGCCGGAGTACAGCGGCATCCCCACCGCGGTCTTCACCATCCCCGAGCTGGCCCGCGTCGGCATGCTCGAGTCCGAGGCCCGTGAGCACGGCATCGACCTCGCCGTCCGCTACTCCGACACCAGCGGCTGGTACTCCAACTACCGCATCGGCGAGACCACCGCAGCCGCCAAGATCCTCATCGACCGGTCGACCGACCAGGTCGTCGGCGCCCACCTCCTCGGCCCGGAGTACGGCGAGCTGATCAACACCCTCGGCCTGGCCATCAAGCTCGGCCTCACCACCCGCCAGCTGAAGTCCGCCACCGCCGCGTACCCGACCGTGGGCTCCGACCTCGGCTCCATGCTGTAGGCGACCGCCTCAGGGACGGCTGTGACCCGTTGGGAAGCAGGTGCTCTCTCCGTGGTTCCCATGGCGCGTGTGGTGCCCAGGGCCGTAGGGCATGGCGAGAGGTGCCCTACGGTCAGTCGCCATGGGACGGCGGGTGATCGTGATCGGTGGCGACGCCGCCGGTGCGAGTGCCGCGTCTCAGGCGAAGAAGCGGCAGCCGGAACTTGACGTGGTGATGTTCGAGCGGGGCCGGGCGACGTCGTACTCCGCCTGCGGGATCCCGTACTGGATCGGGGGCACGGTCGGTAGCGAGGCCGAGCTGATCGCCCGTAGTCCCGACGAGCACCGCGCCGCCGGTATCGACGTGCGGCTGCGCACCGAGGTGACCAGCATCGAGCTGGACCGGCGGGTGGTGTTGTGGCGGGACGTGCAGGGCGGCGGCACGGGAGCCGAGCCGTTCGACGAGCTGGTCTACGCCGCGGGCAGCGTTCCGATGCGCCCACAGGTACCGGGGATGGGCGCGGCCGGCGTGTACGGGGTGCAGACCCTCGACGACGGTGCCGCCCTGCGAGCGGAGCTCGACAGCGGCCGGGTGCGGAACGTGGTGGTGGTGGGCGGCGGCTACATCGGCCTGGAGATCGCCGAGGCCTGCCGGATCCGCGGCCTGCAGGTCACGGTGGTCGATCGCTCCGCCACGCCGGTGGGAACGTTCGACCCGGACATCGGGGCGTTCATCGCTGACGCGGTCCGCGGCGTGGGCATCGACCTCGTTCTGTCCGACGAGGTCGTCGCCGTACAGACCAACAGCCACGGGCGGGCCCGGGCCGTGGTGACCGCCAGCGGACGGGAACTACCCGCCGACCTGGTCGTGCTGGGCCTCGGTGTCCGGCCCAACGTCGGGCTCGCGCAGCAGGCCGGGATCCCGCTGGGGACCTCGGGCGGGATCGCGGTCGACGTCCGCATGCGCACCACGGTTGACGGGGTGTGGGCGGCCGGGGACTGCGTGGAGTCCCGGCATCGCCTGTCCTCCCAGCCGGTGGTCGTGGCGCTCGGCACGCACGCGAACAAGCAAGGCCGCGTCGCCGGCATCAACATCGGCGGCGGGTACGCCACCTTCCCCGGCGTGATCGGTACCGCGATTACCAAGGTCTGCGACCTGGAGGTGGCGCGCACCGGTCTGTCCAGTCAGGAGGCCCTGGCCGCCGGGTACTCGTTCGTGACCGCCTCGGTCGACTCCACCACCAAGGCCGGCTACTTCCCCGGCTCCCAGCCCATCCGCGTCAAGATGATCGCCGAGCGACGCAGCGGACGGCTCCTCGGCGCGCAGGTCGTCGGCCGGCAGGCGGCCGCCAAACGCATCGACGCCCTGGCGGTCTGCATCTGGAACGAGATGACCGTCGACCAGATCCTCTCCCTGGACCTGGCGTACGCGCCGCCGTTCGCACCGGTCTGGGACCCGGTGCTCATCGCGGCACGCAAGGCCTTCGAAGCCGTCGAGGCCGACGTCGACCACCTGTGACCCTGCTTGCGCCGACCCGCGACACAGGGTCCACGCGGTCGTTCACACATTCGTGTGAAGGTGAGCTGACCCCTGTCAGGCACCTGGTTCAGGGGCGGCGCGGCGGTGCCGGGGTGGATCCCTGCCTGCAGATCTACAGTTGACGACTCCGTGTTGAGGAGCATTCTGGTCGTCCGCTGGACGAGAGAGCAGGTTCGACCGATGAGCAACGAGACTGGCTCCGGGCTCACCTGTGGCTGCTGCGGGCGGGCTGATCGTCGCCTGGCTGAGCTCGGTGGCACTCCTGGGATGTTCATCTGCCGGCTGTGCGCCCTGTGGGCGTGGTGCAGGGCGCGTCGCGTCACGGCCACGTAGGCCCATCCCCGCATGCCGATCCCCTGCTGGACGGCCAGGTGAGCCCACCGGCGACGCCGCTGAGGGCCGGTCCGTGTGCCAGCAGGCGGTCGTCTATCGGTCACGACTGGTTCAGCGGTCGGGGTGCTGCCGTTTCATGACGCACTCGGAGGAGCAGCGCGCGTCGGAGTCGGGGCAGGCGGCGAGGTCGGCCTGCGCGGCGCCGAGGCGGGTGCTGAGCGCTTCGAGGCGGGCGCGCTTGGCTTCCAGCCGGCGGACCTGCTCGGCCAGCAGCGGGGCGAGATGCTCGCGGACGTCGGTGCACGAGCGGGTCCGCAGGACCGCCAGGTGCTCCCCGATCTGCTCCAGCGAGAGGCCGAGCTCCTTGCTGGCCTCGATCAGGTCCAGGCGCACCAGGTCGGCCTCGTCGTAGTCGCGGTAGCCGTTGGCCGAGCGCGCCACCTGCAGCAGCCCGGCGTCCTCGTAGAAGCGCAGGGTGTGGGCCGCGACCCCGCTGCGACGGCTGACCTCGGCGATACGCACCCAGCGACGGTAGCCACACCCGGCCGGCTTGACCTTCCAGCGACTCGAATCTCTACGGTCCCGTCCGTGCCCACCCCCACACCCGCGTTGCCGTTGTTACAGTCCCTGCCGATGCCCCCGCGGGGGGCATGATGACCGACACCACCGATGAGAGCGAGGGTGGGACCGGGCAGGGTCTGGTGGCCTGGCTGGAGCGGCACCAGATCGCCCTGTACGTGCTGGCCATCGCCGCCGGTGTGGCCCTTGGGCTCGGTGTGCCCGACTCGGCCGGTCTCGAGGTCGCGATCAACCCGGTGCTGGCGCTGCTGCTGTACGCGACGTTCCTCGGCATCCCGTTCGCCGCCATCGGCCGGGCCGCGCGCGACGGGCGGTTCATGGCCGCCGTCCTGGTCCTCAACTTCGTCCTGGTGCCGGTGGTCGCCTACGGCCTGTCCCGGTTCGTGGCCGACGAGCCCGCCCTGCTGTTCGGGGTGCTGCTGGTGCTGCTGACCCCGTGCATCGACTACGTCATCGTCTTCAGCGGCCTGGCCGGCGCCGCCTCCGAACGGCTGCTGGCCGCGTCCCCGCTGCTGATGCTCGTCCAGTTCCTGCTGCTGCCGGTGTACCTGTTCCTCCTCATCGGCCCCGAGGGCCTCGGCGTCGTGGAGCCCGGGCCGTTCGTCGAGGCCTTCCTCGTCCTCATCGTCGCGCCCCTGACCGCGGCCGCCGCCACCCACGCCCTGGCCCGTCGCTCCCAGGTGGGCGTCCGCCTGCAGTCGCTGCTGCAGGCGCTGATGGTGCCGCTGATGATGACCACCCTGACCGTGGTCGTGGCCTCCCAGGCCCAGCTGGCCGCCGGCGCCGCCGGGCAGCTGCTGCGCGTGGTGCCGGTCTTCGCCGGCTTCCTCGCCGTCATGGCCCTCGTCGGAACGCTCACCGGCAAGGCCTTCGGCCTCGACGTCCCCGCCCGCCGGGCCCTGGTGTTCAGCGGAGCCACCCGCAACGGCCTGGTCATCCTGCCCCTGGCCCTCGCGCTGCCCGCCTCGCTGTCCCTGGCGCCGGCGATCGCCATGACCCAGACCCTCGTCGAGCTCATCGGCATGGTCGTCTACGTCCGACTCGTCCCCGCCCTGGTCCCACAGACCCGCGCTCCCCACATGACGTAGGCAGGAGTCACCCGAGGCGACGGTCCACCACCGTCTACAGCGCTGCCGCACTGATCCGATCGACGATCCTCGACCGGGATGGCACGGGGACGACACCGTGGACATCGGTCCCGTCCTGAATATCCCGCGTTGCCGACAAGGGTTGACCTACCGTCGGGGCATGGCGAGCACGGGGGCGACACCGGACTGCACGAGCAGCGGATGCGCGCACTGGAGGAGGTCGCGGAGGGCACCGACGCAGACGGCGTTGAGCACCCCTCTCACGTGAGGCAGGCAGCTACGACGCAGGCGGCGCAAGACGCGGCCGAGCGCGCGCTGCAGGATCTCGCGGCCGCCGGGTACCTGGACCGCAGAATAAACCCCGGCTTGAACGACGACGTCTGGGTCATCTCGGCAGTAGGCCACGCAGCTCTTCGGGAACGGCAGAGCCTCCGCAACGACCTGCGCCGCCGGAACACCGCTTGTCGCCGGGCCGTCCTCGGGTGGCTTTACGACGCCAAGCACGACGACCGTCCCTCCAGCGAGGGCGACTGGAAGCATTTCGGCGAGGCGGAGGGCAACGTCTGGGTCGGTCGCCCCTTCTCCGAGAAGGCCCTGGCCGCGGCCAGTCGGTCGCTCTTCGAGGACGGCCTCATCAAGGGCATCTCCTCAGCCGGCCACGAGCGCATCGAACGACCGGAGATCACCTCTCAGGGAGAGGCGTGGCTGGACAGGCAAGACGCCCCGGCTGGTGCCGCGCCTGGTGGTGGAGCGATCTACAACATCGGCGGGAACGCCGTCGTCAACAGCGTCGACCGCTCTCCCGGGTCGACCAACACGCAGCACGGGAGCATCTCCGAGGACTCCCGGCGGGTGCTGCTTCAGCACCTCGACGGACTCGACCAGGTGCTCGACGTCGCACCGCTGACCGACGAGCACGCCCAGCAGGAAGCGGTCGACGCGGCCCGGGCCCTGCGGGCAGAAGCGGATGCGCCGGCGCCCGACAGGGGGCAGCTCTCGGCGCTCGTCGCGCGCCTCCGCGACGCGACGACCTCTGGCGTCGGGACAGCGGCAGGTAGCGCCGCGGTGTCCGCAGTCGTAGCAGCCGTTCAGACAGCCGTCGGGGCCCTGTAAGGACGGAGATGCTGCCACCTGGAGGAGGTGAGCAGGTAAGCCGAGCGCCTGGCGCCGGACGACATCGCGAGCACCGATCACCGACGCACCGTCAGCCGATCGGTGTCCGGTCGATGGCGACGGCCCCCGTGGCTCGGGGCCGGTGCGGTTGGCCCATGCTGCGGTCAGGCAGCATCTGGCTCATGCGGATGCACCCGGTGCCCGGTGAGGCCATGGTGACAACCACCGATCCGGAGTCGTGATGCTGTCCGGTCTGACCTACCCGGAGGTCGGCGCGACCGCTGGCGAGCTCCCACCCGGTTACCACCACCTCCGTCGCAGCGCGCTGCTCGGTCACGGGGCCGAGGACTTCGCGCGGGCGGCGGAAGCGCTGATGACCTGGGAAATGCACCGACGGTCCGGCCTCACCGTGCCGGCCAATACCCCGCCGGTTGAGCTTGGCGGCGACGTCCGACTGACGTGGTCGGCCGGCCCGGTTCGCGTGGCCATCCCTTGTCGCGTCGTGCGGGTCGTCGACGAGCCCAGCGTCCGCGGCTTCGCGTACGGCACCCTGCCCGGGCACCCCGAGCAGGGCGAGGAGTCGTTCATGGTCCGCCGTGGTGAGGAAGGAGCGGTGACGCTGGAGATCGTGGCCTTCTCTAGGCCCGGCCGCTGGTGGTCCCGCCTGGGTGCCCCCGTGGCCGCTGCCGTGCAGCGACGCGTCACTGACCGCTACCTCCACGCCCTCGTCACGAACTCCTCAACGTCTTGAGCGCGGACAGAGGTGCCCGCTGATCTCTGCAGCGCAGGGCCGTCCCGGACACCGATCGCTAGACGGAACGGCTGACCGAGGCCGAGAGCGGACAGGGTCGTTCGCCTTGTGTCAGCTCGTAGCCACGTACACGAGCCCTATCCCGCTGGCCTTGGTCACCGTCAGCCGGTCGCCCTCGACCGCCGCCTGGAACCCGTCACCGAGCACCTCCACGACGTGCGAGTCCTGGGTCGTCAGCTCGTCGGGACACTTGCCATCGGCGGCGAACGTGCCGAATTGCACCTCGTCGCCGTTCACGACGTAGGAGCCGGACAGCTGGCGGCAGCCGGTCGAGCCGCTGAGGCTGCCGTCCTCCTCCAGCCGGAGCGTCGCGACCTCTCCTGCAGGAGACGCGGCGGCGTCGCCGTCGATGAGGGTGTCGAGACGCCAAGTAGTGCCAATCAGCGCCTCGACCGGCACCCCCTCCTGCGACGTGAAGACGAGGTCGACCTCGTCGCCGGTCAGCCGCAGGCTCTCGCCGTCCCGCGCCGCAGCCGTCACCTGCGGGAGCGCTGCCAGGTAGGTCGACTCGGCCGCCATGACGTTCGGCTCGCACCCCATCTCGGTGCCCGACAGCATCCCGACCGTCACCCGCCCCCCGTCGGCGCTCCACGAGGCCCCGTACCGGTTACAAGCCGACGTGCCCCCCGCCTGGTCACCGTCGATCATCAGGGTGACGCGACTGCCCTCGGGGACGTCGATCGAGGCGCCGTCGACCGTCGCCTCCGCCAGCACCCAAGTGGTCCCGGTCACCTCGACCGGCGCGGCCCCGGACACGGCGGGCGCCCCGCCACCGCACCCGCTCACACTCAGGAGCAAGGCGAACGCGACCGTCGACGCCGCTGCCCTCATGCCGAGTCTGACGCGTCGGCGTGGCCACCGGTTCCCCATTCCGCCGGCGCCGATGGGGAGGACGTCCCCTCGTTCGCTCGGGCGATCTCAGTAGACGATCCCCTGCGAGACCGTCAAGGGCGGGCGTACGCCCTCGACGCCGCCGGCGACCGCTCGTTGTGCCGGCTTGCCATCCGAGTGCGGGACGAACTGCAGCTCCGATCAAGCGAAGAGGCCGACCGGAGCCGCTGAGACGGGCAACGGGGCTGACCGAGGCTGGTGACCACGCTCGGTGCCGCATCCCTTGAACGGGCCGTCAGGAGCGAGGAGGGCCGCCATGTGAGGGTCCGCGTGGTCGCGCCACCAGACGCTCATGCCGGTGGCTGGGTCGAGGCGGAGGTGCTCCCAGGCGCGCCACAGTGCCTCCAGCCGGTTGATGGCCTCGGCGTGGCGCCACCACTGGGGGCACCACACCCGCTGCGTCCCTTCCAGGGAGCGGCAGTAGGTTGGGGCGAGGTACTCGAGGACGAACACCTCGACGTTGGGGAAGTAGAGCTGCGGTGCTTCGCCGTCGAGGCCCGCCGGCTCGCCGCCCTCAGGCGTGACGTCGTCCCACTCGTCAGGCGGCAGGTCGAACACGCCGGTGGCGCTGGCATCATCGCGTTCCGGAGCGCCCGGCATCAGCCCGTCGCTTCCATGCGTACACGGGCGCTGGGGTCGTGAGCAGCGATCGACGCTAGGACCGCCTTCGCGTGCGGTCCCGTCATCCACGGCGCGGTCTTGATGAGCGTGGGAGCGACGCCGGAGGCCAAGAGCAGCGCGCGCCCACGGGGCAGCGAGCCGAGGTCGGAGACGTCCAGGACCCGCTCGCGGCGCACGGAGCGGCTAGTGGAGCGGCCGCTCCTTCCGGTAGAGGTCGAGACTGAGCGGACATCGTAGTCACCGATCAGCTGCGACAGCTCGGACAAGAACTCGACCTCGCTGACGCCGCCGCCGTAGACCTTGACGTTGGCCGCGGACCACAGCTTGCGCATGCCGTCACGGCCCCACACCTCGACCCCCTGGGACCAGGACTGCAGGATCGTCATCATCACGATGCCGCGGGACCCGTAGTGGCTGTAGAGGTTGGGCAGCTCGCGCCAGCGACAGACGTTGGCCGCCTCGTCGAGGACCGCCACAAGCGGCACGGGCAGCCGGCCGCCAGCGGACCCGATGGCCAGCTGTTCGGCGGCCTCGGTCACGGCGACGGTGAGGGCGGCGACGAGCGGTCCCGCTGAGCCTCGGCCCTCCCTCGACAGCGAGTACAGCGTGCCGGTGGTCCGGACGAAGTCCTCGGTCGAGAACTGCCTCCGCGAACGCCTGTTCAGCGCCCCGCCAAGGTCAGGTGTGGCGACACCGCCGCCGGCAGGGCTATCGGTGACCCAGGCCATCGCCTGGCGGTTCGTCATGAAGGACGCCTGCTGCTGGGCGGTGCCGTAGACGCCCGCCCGCTGCTTGTCGGGCGCGTTCACGACTCCGGACACCGACGAGGCGGGGAGCGGGTAACCCGCCTCGCGAAGCAGGGCGACCGGTTCGTCGTCCGTGGGGTCGGTGAGCCACAGGTAGACCTGCGTCAGGGGCCGTCGTGCGACGGCGGCCGCGAGGAGCAGGCCGGCCAGTAGCTCGCGGGCGGCGGCGTCGAAGTACGCGTCGGTGCGGGCGCCGGGGTCACGGGCCGCTGTGGCGAAGAGGTCGGCGAGGATCGAGGCCTTCACCTCGTCGGTGACGTACGTCAGAGGATTCCACCACCAGCTCGGCTCCTCCTCGGCGACGCCCTGCGGGTCGAAGACCCACACCGGTCCCAGCTCTGCCCGCGGGTCGCGGGTGGCGTCGACAAGGTCACGCTTGTTCGAGGTTGCCAGCACCGCCCCGGGAGCCGCGAGAACGGCGGGGATCGCCCGGGCGGTCGTCTTCCCGGTCCTGGGACCCCAGATGTCGACGGCGTTGTCCTCCCACGAGGAGAACAGCTCCTGCCCCGTGAGCGACCAACCCAGCGGCAGTCCTGGTGAGCCCTCGACGCCGAGCCGGGACGCGGTAGCCGTCGCACCCAGACGGCTCATTGGCCGCAGCGCCGAGCCGCGCGTGAGATGCGGAGCGGCTCGGTCGACGGCCACCCGGCTGGCGCCGCGCCGCCACCACAGCACGGCCACAGTGGCAGCCGCCGCCGCGAGGCTTGCTGTGAGGCCGCCGGCGACCGAGGTCGCCGACGTCGTCCACGGGAGGGTTCCGCTCAGGACGCCGAAGAGGACGGAGAAGGGGTTATGCGGCAGCTGGACTCCTGTGTCGTCGAGGCGGTGTCCGAGGTGCGCAGCTCCGGCAACGACGCCCGTCACGAGTGCAGCGCCGAGGACACCGACCCACAGCAGAGTCGTCTCGCCGGCGGCGGCGGTCGAGGTCCGCTTCGTCGTCGCGCTCATGTCGACACTTCCGAGGAGGCAGCAAGTGATGCAGTCTCAGCGTCGTAGTCGGGCATCGACCGCGCCGACTGCTCGCGGGCCACGAGGTCCATCGCCTGGACGGACTCGACAGGGTTGGTGATGGCGTCCAGGTCGATGCGCGCCGCGGGGGCGACTTCGACGCCGTCGGGGCTGTCTGCGCCGCGAAGGGTGGCGGGGTCGACGGCGCGCCACTTCTTGTTCGTGTCGTTCAGGCTCCCCTCGACAGACGTCAGGGTGACCTGGACGGGGATGCCCGGACGTCCGCCGACCTTGATGAGGAACTTGCCCTGCCCCGGCGGGGTGGTAGCGTCGCCGACCGCCGAGTCCCACGACGGGGGAGTGGTCCAGCTCGTCACCAGGTCCCGCTCGGCGCGCGACATGCCCACCGCCGAGGTGAGCATCGGGATCTCCGCCGACGGCAGCCCTCCGCAGATCACCATGCCGGCCCGCTCGACGAAGCCGCGGGCCTTCATGCGGTCCTCCTCGCTGGGCAGCGCGAGCAGGTCGCTCATGGTGTGCGACACCATCGCCATCCCGACCCCGCGCTGCCGGTTGAGTCGGGTGAGGGCGTCGACGCGGTCGACGATGCCTCGGCCAGCACGCAGCGCGCGCCAGAGCTCGTCGAGGACGACGAAGTAGTGGCGCCTCGGCTCGAGGCCAGCGTCGGCCAGGGCGTGCGCGACGTTGATCGCGCCGAACCCGGTCGACCAGCAGGCGAGGAGGACGGCGGCCTGCAGGTCGGTCTCGCCGTCGCCGATGGCGCTGACGTCGAAGGCGACCGGACGGTCGCGGCGCATCGGCGCGGTCGTCGGCGCGGCGAAGATCCGCCCGAACCGGCCGCCCTCGACGAGAGCGACGAGCGACGCCTCGAGCCCCTCGGTGACCGCCCGGTACCGGTCGATGTCACCTCGGTCGAGCGCGACCTGTCGCACGTCGGCCGGTGCGGAGCGCAGCACCTCGACGAGGTCACCGAGCACGGGCACGGCGCCACGGTCGACCGTGCGGTCGTCGAGAACGCGCAGTGCGCGGTCGAGGATCGCCTCCTCGCGGTCGCTGGGGGGAGCGGTGCGGGCGATGGTCAACAGGGCGCTCACGGTGGTGAGGCGACGGCCGTGTGCGTCGGCGAGCACCTCTTCCCGCGCCCGACCTGTGAGGCGGCGTGCCGCAGAGGTCGACTCGCCGGGGTCGAGGACGTTGAGGTGTCCGCGGCCGCGGCCGAGGGGCAGGACGTCGCCGCCCATGGCGGTGATGAGATCGAGGTAGTCGGGCTTGAGGTCACCGAGGACCAGCGGCAGGACGCCGTAGCCGGCCAGGCCGAGAGCCATCCGTCGCACGACCGTCGACTTGCCGAGCCCCGGGAGGCCGAGGACGAACGCGCTGGGGTTGGCGATGAGGTTGGCGCGACGGAACCACGAGATGGGGTCGCACCCGACGGTGGCCCCGCTGATGAGGTTCTGGCCGAGGGGTACGCCGACGATCGGCGAGCCGGTGCCCGCGGCGAAGGGGTAGAGCCCGCACACCTGCACCGTCGTCCCTCGGAACTCGGGTGCCGGTTCGACGAGCGCAGCCGCTCCTCGTCCGGGTCCTGCCCATCCGCGCGGACCGGGTCGACGACCTCCTCGCGGCGGGGTGGCTCGCCGGCGGAGACTCACAGCGCGCTCCGGATCGAGGTCGGCAGGGCCGAGTGCGCCGGAAGGACCAGACCGAGGGGCAGCGACGCGGCGAAGCCGACGTCCTGCGAGCCGTACATCGGACGAAGTTGTAGGCGGGCGGAGGCTGACAGCATGTCGATCGCGGCGATGGCGTCGGGAAGGCGGTCCTCGTCCGCGACGGTGGCCGTCACGAGCAGGGAGAAGTCGACGAGCCCGGCACCGAGCGCCTCCTCCGCCGCGGTGGCGGCGGCGGAGCGCTGTTCGCTGATCGCCCGTGCGGACGGGCGGTCGCTGACCGTCGCGCGGAAGTCGGCGGCTCTCTTGTCGATCTCCACGATGCGCGCCGCGCGGGCGGCGTCCAGGGGACGGAAGGCGAGCGTCACGCGCTTGCGGTCCACGTCGGGATGCGGGTTGAGCAGGCCGTGCAGCACCGAGCTGTACACCTCGCCTCGCGGCGGCGCGGTCATCGCCCAGGTGACCGAGACGGCGCTGTCGTGCCGGTAAGTCGACCAGGTCGCCTCCGTCGCGGTCGGCCCGACGTCGCTCCAGCGCAGCTCGGGGACGGACCGGTCGTGGCGCGCCTCGTCGAGCGTCAGCGCCGTCGACGGGTCGTACGCGACGCGGACGAACTCGCAGAGCTCTTGCGCTCCGACCGGCCGGACGCCGCCGGCGCCGGTGGCGAGCAGCCCCTGACTGACGACCGGCAGGCGGGAGGCGAGGTCGCGGCCGACCTCAGCGGCCGTCCGTCGGCGTGCGCCCGGTCGAGGGGCGGCCGAGAAGGTGAGGGTCACCCACGCGCGGATGGTGGCCGAACCCTCCGGGTAGCGCGTGACGACCTCGGACAGCATGGCGAGGGCGACGGCTGGCGCGTCCGCGGCGGCCTGCTTCTCGACCTCCTGCTTGAGCCGGCTGCCCGAGTCCGGTGCCGTCTCGACCGTCACGCTCGCACCCACGAGGCCCGCCTCGGAGCCGATGGACGCCAGCCAGGCCCCCCACTGCGCGACCCACAGGTCGACCTGCTCGGCGTCGACCAGCGAGGCACCGTCCGGCTCGGTGGCGAAGACGACGGAGTAGTGGCCGGTCGAGGGCACGCGCAGCAGGGCGAAGGGGCGGCCCCACGAGTCGGTCCACTCGCTTAGCTGCGACGGGGCGAGCAGGCCGGGCAGCTGGTAGGTCCCCCATGGGGCCGACGACTGTGGCCCAGACCGGTACAGGTGCAACCCCCGTCGACGGCCGATCCGCCACAGCCCCCACCGTCCGAGCCGCTCGGCTGCCGTCGCGCCGTGGCGGTCCCGGAGGGCGAGCAGCGCAAGAGCCGACGCGAACAGAACTGCCGTCGGGACCGTCGCGCGGAAGCCCCCCGTGAACCACGTGATGATGAGGCTGACGAGCCCGACGAAGAGCACGAGCGTGCCGAGCGCGCCCATGCCGAGCAGTCCCGGTGTGGTCGGGCGCCGCCAGTTGCCGTACGTGCGTGGGCGGGTGCTCGTCGTCTCAGCGACTGCCATGAGGTCCCCCATCGGCTCCGGATGTCGCGCTGTCGGCCGACTGCTTGAGCGCGCTGACGGTCTGGACGGTCAACTTCGTGGCCGTCACGGCGGCGGCCGTCGCCGGACCGCCTGCGGCTGCGGCGGCGGCCGGGACACGAGCTGCCGCGGCGCCGGCCGCGCTCGTGGTCGCGGCGCCCCGTGAGGCGCCGCCGGCGGCTCCCGCGCCCGCAGGCTCGCTCGGCGGGCGCGCGGCTGAGGCGCCCTGGTTCGAGCCAGCGCCTCCCGACCCGCGCGAGCCAGAGGGGCCGCTGGAGCCGTCAGCGCCGCTCCGGCCACTGCGCGCGAACGCGGCGCCACTCGGCATGGCGCCCATGGCAGCGACGGCGAGTCCCGCTGCTGCACCGCTCGAGGACGCGGCCATGATGCCGACGGCCGGCGTGACGAACCGCATGAGAGCCGGCAGCGCGAGGATGGCGAGCACCATCATCGTGACGCCGACGAGGACGTCGAGCATGCCGGCGCCTGCTTCGTCGCCGAACAGGTCGGCCCCGGACAGGCGGAACGCCGTCGCGTAGACGATGGCGGCGGCCGGCTTGTAGAGGATGAAGGCCAGCAGCCATGCGCAGCACCGGCGGAACCAGGTGCGTCCCGTCTCGGTGGTGGTGAAGGCGGCCGACAGCGGGAAGATCCCGGCGAGGATCACGAGCATCCCCGACCTGACGATCATGAGGATGATCTGGACGCACGAGGTGACGATCCCCGCGACGCCGAGCACGATGACGAGGAGCGCGGGGAGGCCGTCGCCCACGGCGGTCGGTGTGATGAGCGGCGTGAGGAGCAGGGCGCCGAGGTTCTCGCCGAAGTCGGTGCCGACCGTCGAGCGGTCGATGATCCACTCGGCGAAGGCGTCCGCTGCCTGCACGGCCAGCGCGATGACGGCCAGGCCGGATCCGGACACGACGGCGAGCGTCATGAGGGAGCGGAGGACGTCTCGACCGGGCTCTGCTCGGCGCTCCCAGGCCATGCGCGCGCCGCCCACGGTGACCGACAGGACTGCCGCGGCGGCCATGTACCACCACAGCGACCCCTGGATGAAGGCGACGGCGTCGGACGGGTTGTTGCCCGACGTCGTGAGGTTGGGCGTTCCGATGTCGACCCACAGCGTCGACAGCGACGTCAGCACGGCGCCTACGGCGTCGCCGACCGCCGCGGCCAGCCGCGCCAGCGTGTCCGTCAGCACCCCGGCTGCTACCTCCTGCAGCTGGCAGTCGAACTGCCAGACCTCGCACTGCGGAGCTGCAGGCGTCGTCACGTGCCGCTCCACGGCACGTAGCCGGCGAGTCCGGGCAACGCCTGCACGCGGGGGAAGGGAGCGCCCTCGGGGCTGTAGACGAGGCGCCAGTCGCCTCGCTCCCAGCGCAGGGTCATCGGAGTGTGCGCGTACACGCCCTGCTGATCGGCGACGCCGAGGACGGCGAGGTCGATGACGGTCTCGTCCTCGGTCCACGACAGGAACGAGAAACCGGCCAGCTGGAACGGGGCACCCGAGTCCACCGGCGTTGAAGGCGAGTCGGGGAGGTTGTCGAGGGCGACGTCGCGGCCGGGGCCCTCGGCGGCGAGATCCTCGGC
This sequence comes from Aquipuribacter nitratireducens, assembly GCF_037860835.1. Taxonomy (NCBI): domain Bacteria; kingdom Bacillati; phylum Actinomycetota; class Actinomycetes; order Micrococcales; family Intrasporangiaceae; genus Aquipuribacter; species Aquipuribacter nitratireducens. The sequence continues at coordinate 49,364 of NZ_JBBEOG010000005.1, forward strand.
GAGCACGCGGCCGCCGTCGGGGAGCGTCGTTGCGGCGAGAGCGTTCGCCGCGGCGTACAGCGCACCCGTCGGGGTGCGGGCAAAGCAGGACCTGACCGGCTCGGTGACGGCCGGGCCGTGGGTCTCCGGTGCGGTCGGGGCGGCCACACGTCCGACGAGCTCCCACTGCGTGTCCGTCGGGGTCGTCCTCGGCACGGTCTGGTCCGAGAAGGGCAGGTCGCACTCGGCGCCAGCCGTCCCTCGGTCGGTGGCCGTGGCGGACGCCCCGGCGACCGGTGGCTCCGCCGCCGACGGCTGCCGCTGGCCCGGGTCGGCAGTCGGCAGGACCAGCGCCACGACGGCCGCGACCAGCAGCGCGGCGACGAAGACCGCCGCTACGACGAAGCCGCGGCGTCGTGGCGAGCTGGCCGCCTCGTCGTTCGTGTCCGTCATCGAATCCCCCGCCCCGCTGCCCGGCGCCTCAGACGAGCGCGGTCACGAAGCCGGACGCCGCGCCCACCACGACACAGCCGGCGAGGACGGTGCCGAGCTTGCCGATGTGCTCACCGCCCTCGCCCCGGCGGCTCGAGATGATCATCGCGATCCCCGCGAAGATGACCCCCGCCACGCAGATCACGAGCGCACCCCACGACACCCAGTTGAGGATCGTGAGGAACTGAGCGGATCCGGGCGGCGCGCCGGGGTTGGGACGTGGCACCGAAGCGAGCGGGACGCTGAGGACACCGATCACGGCTGTTCCTTCCTGCCTGTGAGCCTGGACGCCGCCTGTTCACATCTGGCGACAGGGGTGGACGCTACGCCGCTTTGTGCATCACAGTCTACAAGCGACGCAACCTCTTCTTTGTGGACTGCTGTGAGGAGCGACCGGATGGCGCGACATATCCATGAGCTGCTGGGGGACCTCCCGCGCCGGCTCTCGGTCCCTCAGGTCGCTGAGCTGCTGGGGGTACGTGAGCCGACCGTCTACCGCTGGCTTCGCGACGGAGAGATCCCCGCGTACAAGGTTGGGTCGACGTGGGTCATCCTTCGTGACGAGGTCTGCGACCACCTCGAGGTGCGGCACAACCGGCACGGAGCCCAGGCGTGAGCAGGCGAGCCGCTTCCAGGCGCCGCCGGCTCGTCGTGTCCGTGGCTTCGTTGCTGGCAACTGTGCTCGCCGGCTGTGCGTCGTCCGCTCCTTCGACGGCTCCTGGAGACAGGGAGCAAGGCCCGGTCCAGCAGGACCAGCCGCCCGCAACCGAGCATCACGAAGCTGTCCAGCGGGAGCCGGTCCTGGAAGACGGTCACGACGACCTCGAGGCGTTGCCGATGGCGATTCCCTCTTGGGATGCGGCCTCTCGCGACGCAGCGGTCCGGGCTGCGATCACCGCGGTGACCGCCTTCGGGGCGGACCTGGAGGCGAGCGCATGGTGGCGTGAGCTCGAACCCTTGCTGTCGCCGTCCGCCCAGGAGGCCTACGCCGCTACTGCTCCGGAGAACGTCCCCGTCGGCGCGGTGAAGTACGGCTTCCTCCCGGCAAGTGACCCTCCGAGCGCCTTCCTCGCCGAGGTCGACGTCGGGACGGACGTCGGTGTCTACACCGTCCTGCTGTCCCGGGCCGGGCCAGGGGAGCCGTGGATCGTCGAGCGCTTCGTTCCGCCTGCGACCCCCGAGCCGAAGCAGTGAGAGGCCTCGTCGGCGCACTGCTCTGCGTGACGCTGCTCTTCGGTGGCTGCGTCGGTGGGATAGCGCTAGTCCCACCGCCCCCCGCCGCGGCCTGCGGTGCGCCAGTGGTCCTTGATCCGGACGGCGTGCCGCTGGGAGGCGTCGCCGGCTACGACGGTGAGCAGCTGGCCAACGCCGCAGCCATCGTGACTGCCGGCGGGGCGCTCGGCGTCCCTGCCCGAGCGCAGCTCATCGCCGTCATGACGGCAATGGGCGAGTCCGGTCTGCGCGTCCTCGACTACGGCGACGCGGTCGGGCCGGACAGCCGAGGGTTGTTCCAGCAGCGTGACAACGGCGCGTGGGGGAGCTACGCGGACCGGATGGATCCGCTGATCTCGTCCACGAACTTCTACCGCGCCCTGCTGGCTGTCGACGGGTGGGAGTCGCTGCCACCGACGATCGCCGCGCACCGCACCCAGCGGAACGCGGACCCGTACCACTACGAGCGGTACTGGGCCGCCGCTGTCGAGGTGGTGGCAGCGCTGAGCGGGGCAGTGCCGGCGAGCAGCTGCGGACCGCTGCGTCCGGGCAACATCACGACGGACGGCTGGATCAAGCCGGCGACCGGGCGGTTGAGCAGCCCGTTCGGGTACCGCATCCACCCGATCACCGGCGTGCGGAAGCTCCACAGCGGCATGGACATCGCGGCCTCGTGCGGGACGCCCATCTACGCGGCCGGACCAGGCCAGGTAGTGCGCGCAGGGCCGGCCTCCAGCTACGGCACGCTCGTCGTCATCGACCACGGCGGCGGGGTGCTCACTCGCTACGCGCACATGTACAACGAGGACGTCCTCGTCAGCGTCGGGACGCCGGTCGCCGCCGGGACCGCGATCGGACGGATCGGCAGCAACGGCATGAGCACCGGCTGCCACCTGCACTTCGAGGTCCAGCGCGGCGGCGAGTTCGTCGACCCGGTGCCGTTCCTGCGGGCGCTCGGTGTGGTGCTGTAGAGATGGATCCGCGGTCCGCGTCGCCTGTCCGAGTTGGTGATCAAGAGACCGACTGAGAAGCCATACTTCGTGCTGACGTCCCACCGAGCCGAGAGGAGCGACGCATGGCCGACGACGCGACCCCTCGCTCCCTCGCCTCCAAGCTCGACCACCTCTTCGCGAGCGTCCGCTCCCGCGGAGCCGACGAGCCGACCTACCGCGAGGTCGCGGCAGCCATCGCCGACCAAGGCGGCCCGACGATCTCCCCGTCGTACATCTGGCAGCTGCGCACGGGGCTGAAGGACAACCCCACGCTCAAGCACCTGCAGGCGCTCGCCCGGTACTTCGGTGTGGAGACGGCCTACTTCTTCGACGACGCCGCAGCCGAGCGCATCGACGCCGAGCTCGCGTTGCTGACCGCCATGCGCGACGCCGGCGTTCGGTCGGTGGCTCTTCGCGCCGCCGGATTGTCGCCGGAGAGCCTCGGTCTGGTGCGTGATGTCATCGACGGTGCACGACGTCTTGAAGGCGAGTCGCGGCGACGTGGCGGCGGTCGTCCACAGCCCTCTGACGACACTCCTGGCGACGTGTCACACTCTGATGGGTAATGCACTGACACGGGTGTAGCCAACCGGTCCGCGGGGGCGGTGAGCATGTCGATCGTGGGTCGCCTCGGGCGCAGACGCTCCGCGTGCGGTACCGAAGAACTCGACCTGCGGCGGCGTTGCGAGAGCCGCCTCGCGGGTCTCGACGTCCCGGACCCCTTCGAGCTCGATGTCTTCGTCGAGCGCCTGGCGCACGTGCGTGACCGTCCGCTGCTCCTGGTCCCTTACCGCTTCGCGGTGGCGGGTGCCCCGTGCGGGCTATGGGTTCCGTTGCCGGACGCCGACGTCGTGTTCATCGAGGAGACGACCACGGGCGCGCAGCGCGACAACATCGTCGCTCACGAGCTTGGTCACCTGTTGGCAGACCATGAAGCAGACCCGGCCCTCGTGAGCGCCTACCGCGCCCGCCTGTTCCCCAGCCTCGACCCGTCGGTCGTCGACCGGGTGCTCGGTCGGACGTCGTACACGACGGCTCAGGAGCAGGAGGCGGAGGTCTTCGCCTGGTTGTTGCTCGGCCGTCGGGCGTGGTCGTCGCCTCGTGACGACCACGACGGATCAGTGGGCAGGGCTTACCAGCTCTTCGGGCCGGCCCAGTGAGCTTCTTGATCGTCGGTCCGACGCTGGTCCTCTGGGCTGCCGTCATCGCCCGCGCCCGGCGGCTTGCAGACCCTTCGCGGCGGGACCTGTGGTGGGCCCTCCTCTGCTGTGCCGTCGCCAGCACGCTCAACATGCCGGTCGTGGCGGCCGCCGTCGATGTCGAGGCGGCGCCGGCCAACGTCAGCCAGATGCTCAAGCACGTCTTCGTGGTCGCGGCCGCTTGGCTGTCCTACGAGGTCGTGCGGGGCCTGACGAAGGACCTGCCTCAGGCGCGGAAGGGGCGTGCAGCGCGGCGGTCCTTGGCCGCTCTCGTCGTCCTCCTTCTGGTCGCGCTGTTCGTGCTCAGTCCGGCCGACCGGCAAGTCGCCAACTTCACCGCGGCCTACGGCGACGAGCCCGTCATCGGTGCCTACTGGATGGTGTTCCTCGGCGCGTTGGGCGTCGCCTTGGCGAGCGTCGGTCGCCTGGCCTGGTGGTACCGCCACAAGACGGCACCGGGGGGACTGCGGACGGGCATGTCGCTCGTCACGGTGGGCGTGGCGGCCGGGCTCATCTACGTCGCACTCAAGGTGCTGTACGTGGCTGCCCGGCTTTCCGGAACCCCTGAGCAGGCTCTCGCCGGCTCCGAGCGGACCGTGACTCCCGTGCTCCTCGCCCTCTCGATCGTCGGCATCGTTACTGGTGTGATGTGGCCCGCCCTCATCGAACGCTGGCCGCTGCGACAGGTGCATGCGGCCTACCAGTACGCGCGACTGCGCCGGCTCTGGGTCGAGGTCACGACCGCCGCCCCAGAGGTGTCGCTAGAGCGCACGCTGTCTGACGAGGCGACGACGGGCGCCTCCCGCCGGTTTACCCGACGGCACGAGGCTGAGTTGCTGCTCTTCCGCCGGCTGGTGGAGATCCTCGACGGGCTGCTGGTGCTCGATCAGTACGTGCCCCCGGCTCAGGAAACTGCAGTCAGGCGCCAGGTCGCGCGGGACGTGCCGGCACGAATGCGCTCGTCCGTGGAAGAGCGCGCACTCCTCGAGCTGGCGATGGACGCTCGCGCGACCGGCGCCGCCCCCGCGTCACCACGACAATGTCGTGCCTCTGGTGACCTCACGCCCATGCAGGAGGTGCACCGGTTGAGGGCTGTCGACGCGGCGCGGCGGGCCGCCCGACCGGTCGTCGCCACGGTCAGAGCTGAGCGGGTCGACTCTTCAACGGGACACTCGACGACGTGAGCGTGGTCGAGGCAGAGCCGGTGAACCGTCGGCAGCGCGCCGCGCGTCTGTTGACCGAGGTGTTCTCCCCTGCGCACCTTGCCATCGTCTTGCCGCCCGTCGTGGGGGCCCAGGCGGGCGGGCTGATCGCCTTTGCCTACGGCTGCCTGGCCGCGTTGTTCACGGGCGTCATCCCGTACGCGTTCCTGCTGTGGGCGGTGCGGGGCGGCCGGATCGGCGACCGGCACGTCCGGCAGCGGAGGCAGCGGTTCCTGCCCCTCGGCTTCGGCGTCGTATCCGTGATCGTCGGACTCACCCTCCTGGTGCTGCTAGAGGACGCTCCGCGCGACCTCCTCGCGCTGGTGCTGGCCATGCTGGCCGGCCTGGTCGTCACAGTGGCCATCACGGCGGTCTGGCAGATCTCGATCCACACCGGCGTCGCCGCGGGGACGGTAGTCATCCTCATGCTGACGTTCGGATGGGGAAGCGTGCTCGCCTGGCCGCTGGTGGTGGCGACAGGGTGGGCAAGGGCGGTCCTGAACGACCACACGGTGGCTCAAGTGGTCGCGGGTGCAGCCGTTGGAGCAGCAGTGGCGGGCTTCGCGTTCTCGACGTTGCGCTAGCCCGAGCGCACCGACGTACTCGGCCCCGCGTCCTGACGGGTGCCGCGCACACGGGGCGCCGGGAGGTCAAGCGCGCGCAAGTCCCTTCAGCCGCTCGATGATGAGCTGCACCGGGACTTCTGTTGTGGCGGGCCCCCAAGAGAACCGGAGCGCCCCTTCGATGCGCTCGCGGGGCAGTCCCGAAGCTTGCAGGACATGGCTGGGTTGGTAGCTCTGTGAAGTGCAGGCGGACCCGTTCGAGACGGCGACCACGTCCTTCAGCGCTACGATGGCGGCCTCCGAGTCGACGCCTGGGATCGACACATTGAGCGTGTTCGCCACCGTCCGCTTCGGGTCGCCGTTGATGTTCGCGCCGAGGGCAAGGAGACCCTCGACAAGAGCCTGCTTGATCGCCCCGGCTGAGGCGGACCGCTGCTTCGCCTCCTTCAGAGCCAAGGTCGATGCCGCCCCAAGCCCAGCGACGAGCGGTACCGGCAAGGTGCCGGGGCGAAGTCCGCGCTCTTGGCCACCCCCGTACATGAGTGGAGTCAGTGGTGGGCGTTTGTAGCCGCGACGCCGGGCGATGAGTGCTCCGATGCCCTTCGGCGCGCCGATCTTGTGTCCGGAGATGGACAACATGTCTATCCGCTTGGTCTGCAGTGGGGCGATCAACTTTCCGACTGCCTGGGCTGCGTCGACGTGAAGGAAGGCGTCGTGCCCGGCCAGCAACTCCGCGATCTCCTCGATCGGCTGCACGACACCGGTCTCGTTGTTGACCGCCATGACGGAGACCAGGAGTGTGTCTGGCCGAAGCGCGGCCGCCACAGTCGCAGGCGAGACCCAGCCTCCTTCGGTGGGTGCCAGCAGCTCGATCTCGAAGCCCTCGCTGCGTAGCACCTCCAACGGCTCGAGGACGGCCTTGTGCTCGATCTGGGTCGAGATGATGTGTCGCTTGCCCGTCGACTTCCCGTATGCCGCCAGGCCGAGGATGGCCAGGTTGTTGCTCTCGGTAGCACCGCTGGTGAAGATCACCTCGTCGGACTTCGCCGTCACGACCGCGGCGACCTCCTCGCGCGCTCGGTTGACTCGCTCCTTTGCGACCTGGCCGTAGCCATGCGTCCGGCTGCCGGCGTTGCCGAACTCGTACGACATGTAGGTCACGACCTCGTCAACCACGCGGGGGTCGACCGGAGCCGTCGCGGCGTGATCGAGGTAGACCGGGCGATGCTCGTCGGGCGCTCCGCTAGCCGACGTGTCCAGGGGTGTCGCTACTGTCATGTTCGTGAGCCTACCCGTCCGTACGGAGTGTTGTACGGTTCAGAATGCAGGCAGTTCGGACATCGATCCGAACCGACGGTAGGTGTAGGGGTGTGGTGAAGGTGTCGGCGATCGTGGAGGCGGCCAGCAGTCACTCGACCAGTGCCCGTCCAGGGGGGTTCGAGTACGTCTTTCCGGCGATCCGGGGCGTTCAGGCGGGGCGCGAGTACTACGTGACGATGTGGCCACTGCGGCTGATCCCAAAGCTCTTCCTCTTCGACGAGGAGGAGTTGCCACCGGAGATGCGTGCCCAGCGGACGCTCAACAAGGCCCGCGTGCCGGAGATGGCGCGCTACATCGTGGACAACTCCGACAGCTACGTCTTCTCGGCGCTGACCGCCTCGGTGAATGCCGACGTTCGGTTCACGCCGCTGGTCAACGACGGCGGGGTGGCCGATCGCGTGGGCACTCTAGCCATCCCGATGGACGCCAGGTTCGTGATCAACGACGGGCAACACCGCCGTGCGGCGATCGCGCGGGCGCTGGAGGAGAATCCTGACCTCAGCGACGAGACTATCGCCATCGTCATGTTCATCGACGTTGGGTTGAGCCGGTGCCAGCAGATGTTCGCCGACCTGAATCGGCATGCCATCCGCCCCGCCAAGTCCATCGGGGTTCTCTACGACCACCGCGATCCGCTCTCGACGGTGGCCAAGCAAGCCGTCCTGAAGTCGCCCTTGTTCAGCGACATCACCGAGATGGAAACCAGCAACCTAGCTGCGCGCTCGCGCAAGCTGTTCACGCTGTCGGCCTTCTACACGGCCGACCGGGCGCTGCTCGAGGGTATTGAGGAAGAGTCGGTCGAGCGGCGCATCGAATTGACCGTGGAGTACTGGCGCGCCGTCGCGAAGCAGTTCCCCACTTGGGAACAGGTGCACCGCGGCGACGTCCGCGCCGGCGAGGTCCGGCGGGACTTCATCCACAGCCACGGCATCGTGCTGCACGCGCTCGGGAAGGTCGGCAACACGCTGGTCCGGCAGAACCTGACGCCCTCGACGTGGGAGAAGAAGCTTTCGAGGCTGTCAGGCATCGACTGGCATCGCAACAACTCGGCCGTATGGGAGGGCCGCGCCACGGTCGGCGGGAAGGTTACCAAGGGCGCCTCAAACGTCCTGCTTACCACCGCCTTGATCCGTGAGGTCCTGGGCCTACCGCTGCCCCCCGAGGAGCAGCGCGCCGAAGACGCCTTCAAGCGAGGAGAGAAATGATCACCAGTTTGCCGATCCGGCCGCGCTCGGCATTCGACGACCTCGGCTTCGCCGGGACCGTCGATGCTCTAGTTGCCCAGACGCAGGAGCTCTACCGCGCAGACGGCGTGCCTTGGGTCATCGGCTACTCCGGCGGCAAGGACTCGACCGCGGTGCTTCAGATCGTCTGGCAGGCGCTGCAGGGCCTCCAGCCGGAGCAGCGCACCAAGCCCGTGCACGTCATCAGTACGGACACGCTGGTCGAGAACCCCGTGGTGGCGGCCTGGGTGACGCACTCGCTCGAGGTGATGGCCGAGGAAGCGGCGGCCCAGGGGTTGCCGCTGACGCCCCACCGCCTGACGCCGACGGTGACTGACACGTTCTGGGTCAACCTCATCGGCCGCGGCTATCCGGCACCGCGACCGAAGTTCCGCTGGTGCACCGAGCGCCTCAAGATCAAGCCGTCCAACGCCTTCATCCGCGACATGGTGCGCTCGCACGGCGAGGCCATCCTGGTGCTCGGCACCCGCAAGGCGGAGAGCTCAGGCCGCCATGCTCGAATGGCAGCGCTGGAGTCGCGCCGCGTGCGCGACCTGCTGAGCCCCAACGACTCTCTGCCCAACTGCCTGGTCTATTCGCCAGTGGAGAACTGGTCGAACGACGACGTCTGGACCTTCCTGATGCAGACGCCCAATCCATGGGGGTACTCCAACAAGGAGCTGCTGACCATGTACCAGGGCGCGTCGCCCGACGGCGAGTGCCCGCTGGTGGTCGATGCCAGTACGCCGAGCTGTGGCGACAGCCGTTTCGGCTGCTGGACCTGCACGCTCGTCGAGAAGGACAAGTCGATGTCGGCGATGATCCAGAACGACGAGGAGAAGGAGTGGATGCTGCCGCTCCTCGAGTTGCGTAACGAACTGGACGTCGCTGATGACCGACACCTTCGCGACTTCCGTCGGATGAACGGCTCGGTGCAGCTGTTCCACGACAAGACGATCCCTGGCCCGTACAAGCAGTCCGCCCGAGAGGACTGGCTGCGCCGTCTCCTCGAGGCGCAGGCTTGGATTCGAGAGAACGGCCCCGACTACGTCCGCTCTCTCGACCTGATCACCACCGCCGAACTCGAGGAGATCCGCCGGATCTGGGTCGTCGACAAGCATGAATTCGAGGACCACCTGCCGGGGATCTACGAGGCTGCCATCGGTGCGCCCTACCCCGGCAAGCTACTCGATGAGCACCTTCCGCTGGGCGCCGACATGATCAGCTCGCTCCAGGAAGTCGTCGGTGAGGATCGGCTGCACTTCGAACTCGTCCGCGAGCTGCTCGACATCGAACAGCGGCACCGCTCCCAAGTACGACGTGCGGGACTCTTCGAGTCGCTGGAGAAGGCCCTGCGCAAGGGGTTCTACGACGACGAGGCCGACGCCACCATGCGCGCCCAGAAGCGGAAGGCCGCCCTGGAACGCGTCCCGGCAGAGCATGATCGATCGCCGGATCCCCTCGATCTAGCAGATGGTTACGCCCGCCCGACGGCGACGGCGGGGCCCACCTCGTGATCATCAACCGGCTGGCACTCCACAACGTCGGCACCTTCGCCGGCCGCCACGTCCTCGACCTCACGCCACCCTCAGAGGCCAAGCCGGTCGTCTTGGTGGGCGGCCTCAATGGTGCTGGTAAGACCACGATTCTCGAGTCGATCCAGCTGGCCCTCTACGGCGCCCTTATCCACGCCTCGGCTCGACGGACCGGCAGCTATGAGAATTACCTGCGTGGGCTCGTCCATCGCGGAGTGCCACTCAGCGAGGGCGCCTCTATCGAGCTGACGTTCACCGCCCACCAGGAAGGCGCCGAGCACACGTACTGGATCCGGCGGAGCTGGAAGAGCACGGGTGCCTCCATCCGCGAGATCCTGCTCGTCTCAGTCGACGGGCGACACAACCAGAGCCTCACCGCGACCTGGAACGAGCACGTCGAAACGTTCCTGCCCCGTGGCATCGCCGGCCTGTTCTTCTTTGATGGAGAGCAGATCGAAGCGCTCGCCGACATGGAACGGTCCCGTCAGGTGCTCGGATCCGCCCTCGCTGCTCTGCTTGGCCTCGACCTCGTCGACCGCCTGACCACTGACCTTGTGGTACTGCGGCGCCGCCACCGCGGCCAGCAGGTGCCGGAGGAACTCCGCCAAGCGATCGAGGAGAAGCAGCAACTCGTCACAGCTCATCGGCATGCGGAAGAGGCGTCCGCAGAAGCCGAAGCCGCTCGCCGGACTGAGGTTGAGCGCTGCGAGAAGCTCGTGCACGAGACGACCGAGGCATACCGTGCAGCCGGGGGAGGCCTGCTCGAGCAGCACGAGGCGATCGAATCAACCGCTTCGATGGTCCGCGCCGGCGTGGCGCAGTGTGAGGACGAGATCCGGCACGAACTCGGGGAGAGCACGCCGCTGCTACAGGTAGAAGGCCTGCTGTCGCGGCTCGTCGAACAGGCACGGGCTGAAGATGAGGTGCGTCGAGACGCCTTGGTGATCGAGGCCTTCAGTTCCCGGGATGACCTCCTGCTGGAGCGGCTTCGCGACGCCAAGGTGGAGGTCGGCGCTATACAGGCGATCGAGCAGTTTCTGACCGAGGACCGGGAGCAGCGTCGCAGCTCCGTCGCCAGCACCGACAACGTCACGGGCCTCACAAACTTGCCGGCTTTGCAGGGCCTGCTCGCGACGACGATGCCTGAGGCCCGGAAGCGGCTTAAGTCGGCGCTTGAGCGGCGAGCGCGGTTGAAGGCGGAACTCGATCAGGCCGAGCGCATGCTGGGAGCCATCCCTGAGCCCGAGGCGCTGGCGCCGCTACGCCAGGCTCGTGAGGAGGCGCGCGACGCGCTGCTTCGCGCTGAAGCCGCGCTGGCCCTGGCTGCGGAAATGCTGCAGACGGCGCGGGCCGACCGGGCGAAGGCCCACGCCGCCTACGAAACTGCCCTCGACAAGGCAGCTCAGGCCAACCTCGCCGTCGACGACGACCGTCGCCTGGTCGAACACGTCGAGAAGGTACGGGACACGTTGGAGCGCCTGCGCGTCGCAGCAACGAAGCGTCACCTCGACCGGATCTCCGAGCTCATTCTCGAGGCACTCGGCGCATTGCTCCGCAAAGAGAAGCTGATCACCGACGTTCGGATCGATCCGGAAACCCACACCGTCGCACTGACGGGAGCAGATGGGCACCCACTGCCGGCGAACGACCTTTCGGCAGGAGAGCGCCAGCTGCTCGCGGTCGCCCTGCTGTGGGGTCTGGCGCGTGCTGCCGGACAGCCGCTCCCGGTGGTTATTGATACGCCCCTCGGCCGGCTTGATGGTTCGCACCGACAGCACCTACTCGAGCGCTACTTCCCGCAGGCCAGCCATCAGGTCGTGCTGTTGTCGACCGACACCGAGATCGACGAGGAGGCGTTTGACCGCATCGCTCTGTACGTCGGTCGCGCCTATCACCTCAAGTTTGATCCGGCGACAAATGCGACCAACATCGAAGACGGCTACTTCTGGGAGTGATGATGGCCCTCGAACACGTTCGGCTCTCACAGACGGCGCGTGACCAATTGATCACGCTCAAGCGGCGCACGGGCATTGCGCACTGGAACGTCCTCTGCCGCTGGGCGCTGTGCCGGTCACTCGCTGAGCTGGCGCCGCCGCCTACGATCAAACTGACGCTCGACAGCAACGTCGAGATGAGCTGGCGGACCTTTGGCGGAGAGCTCGGGGACGTGCTGTGGGCGCTCGTCAAGATGCGCTGCCGAATCGACGGGCTTCCGCTCGACGAGGAAACGCTAGCCCAGCAGTTCCGACTCCACCTGCACCGCGGTATCGGGTATCTCGTCGGTGATCCTCGGGTGAGTGACGTGGCTGGGCTCGCTGGTGTCGGGCTCAGCGAGCCGCCAGCGGCATGATCCTGGAGTCCGTTGCTCGTCACAGGACGGCGATGACACGGGTTGCCCTGTCCCGTCCGATGGCGACGGCTGCCGCTGATGGGTTCTTGCAGCCAGAGCGCACCGTCTTCGACTACGGCTGCGGTCGCGGTGACGACATTCGGCATCTCCGCACGCTCGGTTACACGGTAGATGGCTGGGACCCCATGCACCGCCCTGAAGCTGAACGACGCCCGGCCGACGTGGTCAACCTGGGATACGTCCTCAACGTGATCGAGCGACCCAGCGAGCGAGCGGACACGCTCCGAGCCGCTTGGGACTTGAGCCGTGAACTGCTCGTCGTCTCGACGCGCATGACGTGGGACGCCCGGGGCCTCATCGGCCGCCCGATCGGCGACGGCCTCATCACCCGAAGCGGCACGTTCCAGAAGTTCTACGACCAGCCTGAGCTGGCGGCATGGATCGAGGACACCGTCGGCGTGCAGCCGCACGCTGCGGCGCCCGGCATCTTCTACCTGTTTCGCGACGAGGCTGCCGCCCAGCGGTTCGTCGCCTCGCGCGTCTACACCTACCGGCCGCGTGTTCGCATCGATCCGCAGGCGCATTACGAGGCCAACGCCGAGACGCTGGCACCGTTGATGAGCTTCATGCGCGAGCACGCCCGGCCACCGAAGCCTGGAGAACTCCCGGAGACCACCGCAGCCGCGATTCAAGAGGCGCTCGGCAGCCTCGGTAAGGCGCAGCGCCTCATCCGGCAGGTCACTGACGACGACTACTGGGCCGAGGTCACCGTCCAGCGCCGGGCCGAGCTGCTCATTTACGTGGCCCTCTCTCGGTTCGGCCGTCGGCCGAAGCTCTCACAGCTCGACCGGACGCTTGCCACGGACTTGCGACTGCTGTTCGGGACCTACCAGGAGGCATGCCTTCACGCCGACCGACTCCTTCTCGCGTGCGGTGACCAGGCGCTCCTGTATGTCAACGCTCGCAGTTCGACGATCGGCAAGCAGACGCCGAGCGCGCTCTACGTCCATCGGTCGGCGATGACGGAGATCCCGCCGGTGCTGCAGGTCTACGAGGGCTGCGCTCGCGTGCTGGCAGGAACCGTCGACCACGCCAACATAATCAAGTTGTCCGTCAGCGAGCCGCAGATCTCATACCTGAGCTACCCAACCTTTGACCGTGATCCGCACCCGACGCTGCGCTCGTCAGTGACGGTTAACCTGCGGAAACTCAGCGTCGACTGGCGTGACTACAGCCGGTCGGAGAGCCCGCCGCTGCTCCACCGCAAGGAAGAGTTCCTCGGCGCCCATGACCCGAAGCGACCGCTCTACGAGCGATTGACCCGAGCCGAGATGCGGGCTGGACTTTATGAGCATCCCGAACGGATCGGGACCCTCCGAGGCTGGCGGGACACGCTTGACGCAGCCGGCGTCACGTTGCGAGGCCACCGGCTCCTTCGCGGGTAACTTCTCGCCCGTGCCCCAGTCCCCCGGCGGGCAGGGCAACGTGCTCTGAACACATGCGCGACGCCGACGAGGTCCGCGCCACCGCGAGGTGCGATCGGGCTCTGCTTGAAGGGTTGGGGTAGCTGTCTGACCACCCGAGCCACAGCGAGCGCCGGTGGGTGCTCGTCCGACTGGACGGCACCGTATCCCGGACTTCATCCCCGCCGCACCATCGGTGAGGGGGCTCGCGCGCCTCCTGGCCGCTACGGTCGACCCGTACGCCTCAAGAAGGGTCTCCCGTGCTGAACGAGTATCGCTACCCGGCCTTCCTGCTAAAGCAGACCGACAGAAGCAAACCACTGGTGCTCTTCGCGGCACCCGCCGGCCACATCGACTCCTGGGCCGGTGTCCCGCAGCGGCGTCGGCTAGCTGGCGAGGAGACCGTGGGCTGGCAGCGCGAGGAGAACCAAGGCCGACTCAAGGAACTCACCGCGTTCTTCAGCGACGGCCGCAACGTTGTTCAGAACCCTCTCTTGTGCGCGCTACAGGACGCTGATTCTGTTCGTTTCGAACCCGGGGCGGAGGACTCGGCAATCGGTCACGTTGTAGTCGTTCCCCGTCCCTACGCCGACATGCCGCTGCTTGAGCTGCTGCGCGAGGTGCGTGAGCGACTGGCGACGCGCGTTGAGGGGCTGTCATCGGTCGAGCTGGATCCGCAGCGGCTGCGCGCCGCGATCGAGCGCGCCCGCGACACGCACGACCTCGACGTCGCCGACGACAGCCAGGGTCCAATAGAGCACGATGATGAGCCGGGCGTGGACGAGGACGTGGTCATGCAGGACGAGGACGTTGCCGAGGCGGCCTCCGCAGTCTTTGCCGAGGAGACACAAATTGTCGACTTCTACCAGGAGTTGCTCATCCGTATCGACATACTCGAGCGAATCGGCGAGCAGTCTCATCCCGACTCTCTATTGGGCTTCAGTCGTGACGCGATGCTGAGTTACCTGAAGCCGGTGGTGCTCGTGGACGGCCAACATCGCCTACGGGGCGCAGTGCTGGCAGCAGAAGCAAGCTTGGACTCTGAAGAGGGTCAGAGAGCGCAGATGGACGCCATCGACGCAGGTGAGGAGCCCGCAGCGGTCAAGAAGGCACTGCTCGACCAGTACGGCCGCAGCCTGCCAGTGTCCCTGCTAATGGACGACAGCCCGTCCGAGCACGTTTTCCAGTTCGTTGTCGTCAATCAGAAGGCAACGCCGATGGGACGCGCTCTGCTGGGCACCATCGTTTCGACGAGCTTATCTCGGGACGAACTTGAGCCGGTGGCGGAGCGCCTCAGGGACGCTGGTATCCCCCTGGATGACTCCCAGGCCGTCGCGTACATGACCCGGGCCCCGGAGAGTCCTTTCATGGGACTTGTTCAGACCGGAGTTAGCGGAGACGACAATCGCCACTTGCAGTGGACGGTGCTTAAGGGCTTGACCGCCATATTTCGCGAGTTGCGCGGGGGAAAGCTTTACGGGCAGAATAATGACTATGCAGCAATCTGGCGCGACAAGTACCTACCCAATTCGGCTCTCGTTGGCGAAGCCGAGGACGCCGAGCACGCCCTTCGCCTGTGGGCAGACGCGGATGGCCCCTGGCGCGCGATCTTCACGCGGTTCTATTCCTTGATTCGGGACTGCTTCGGCGACCCAGAAGACATGGAAGCGCACAACGCCTGGGGCAATACGGCATCAAACCTATACAACAAGATCAGCCTGACCATTCTCGCCGCGGACTACTTTCAGTTCCTCGTTGAAAGGCGCCTCACGCTCAACTCGGTCGAAGACGTCGACACAACTGTAGGCGATTGGCTCGAGGACACGAATCAGACTTACTTCAATCGCGACTGGAGGATGACCCTCAAGAAGGATCAGAAGGCCGTCAAGGAGCGTTGGGCCAAGGTTTGGTCCGAGTACCGAAAGAATCCAACCCGGCTCCCGCGGGTGGAGAACTACACCCCCCAGTGACTCAGTAGTGGATAATGCAGCCACCATCGCCGGGTGGGTCAATCATGCAGATCGCGCGCTTACGACCGCTTGGTCTCGTGACGCGCTCACTACCCTCGCGGCGCAGTTCGTGCCGGGCGATGCGCTCGGTTCGCTCGGATGGCTCTTGCGCGCGGACGCCGCCTCCACCTGGGCCCGCTGGTACGTGGAGGGCATGGCGGACATCGGTCGTTACGTCCGGGACCAGGAACTTGGGCTTGCTCATCTTTACGCAGACCTTCGTTCAACACTCCGGGCGGAGCACCCGCTCTTCCCAAGCGACGAGCTTGCCGAGCTGTCCAGAGTCGTCGCGTCGCTCGCCTGGAAGGAGGTGCTGCACCGCCGTCGCGGGCGCCGCCTGCGGCTCACGCCACGCGAGCGCGAGGAGATTTGGTTTCGAAGCGAGCCTGGCGCCCATTGCTATCTGTGCGGCTACAAGTTCCGTCCCGACGCGAAGGGTCGCTTTCTTCGAAGAGCAGATTCAAGGCATGCTGACCCGCCGATGCTGGTGGACTGCGTTCGACCACGTGGCCGTGTGGCCCGCGACCTCGACGCGGAAATTGATCATGTGCGCCCGGTGGCGGGAGGCGGCGACACCGAGCGCGACAATCTGCGCCTGGCTTGCGGTTGGTGCAACCGCGTCAAGTCTCGCTACATGGCGCTGTACGACGCCCCGGCGTGGAGCCCCACCACGTTCCTGCATCCCCGACTAGGGTTAATTTCGCTGCCACAGCCACTCTGGATCGTCCGCATCGTGGGGGTGCGCGGCCGATGCGAGGCGCCCTTAGGCTGCTCGGCGAAACTTGCGGACGCGGAGTTGTTTGTGGCCCCGCGCAGGCTAGAGGGAGCCCTTAACCCGACGAACGCGGCTGTGTACTGTTCCGAGCACGACCCTTGGGGGCATGTTCGTTTTGTCGGTCCGGGAATACTACCGTAGCCCCGATGGTCACACCCGTCCCATACATTGACGCCGCCGTAAAGGGGCTCTTCACGATTGAGGGTGTAGTCGCGATCGGAAGCCGCCGGCCTCCAGCAGGCTGCGGGCGATGTAGTGGGTGAGGTTGCGGAAGCCGAGTGCGCTGCCGCGGAGGTGCTCGAGCCTGCCGTTCACGGCTTCGGTCGGGCCGTTGCTCGTGCCGGGTCGGTCGAAGTAGGCGAGGACGTCGTCGGCCCGCTTCTTCAGCGTCCGCCCCAGCGTGCGCAGCTCGGTAAGCGCGGCCGGAACGCCCGCGCTGAGGCTGGTGATGAGGCTGCTCATCGCGGCCCGCCCGGCGGCCCGGTCGGGATGCCGGTAGGCGCCGATCACGCGCTGGTAGACACCCCAGGTGGCCTCGACCGCGACGTGGTCCTCAAACCCGAACAAGGCGGTGAGGCGCTGGTGCTGCCGTTCGGTGAGGAGGTCGGCGCCGGTGTGCAGGGTGCGACGGGCCCGGTAGAGCGGGTCGTCCTTGCGCCCGCGGTGCCCGTGCAGGTCCTGCTGGACCCGGCGCCGGCAGCGGTCGAGGGCGTCGCCGGCCAACCGCGCGACGTGGAAGGGGTCCATGACCGCCGTGGCGTCGGGCAGCTGCTCGGTGGTCGCGGTTTTGAAGCCGGTGAAGCCGTCCATCGCGACGACCTCCAAGCCGTCCCGCCAGGCCTTCGGGCGGCTCGCGAGCCACGTGGTGAACGCCTGCTTGGAGCGGCCCTCGACCATAGCCAGCAGGCGTGACGGGCCTGTCCGGTCCCGGACAGGCGTCAAGTCGATGACGACGGTCACGAACTTGTCGCCGCGGCGCGTGTGCCGCCAGACATGCTCATCGACCCCGATCACCTTCACTGCGTCGAAGCGGGCCGGGTCGTTCAGGAGGACCCGCTGGCCCTCGGTGAGGACGGCGCTGTTCGCGGTGGCCCAGGACACCGCGAGGGCCTCGGCGAGGCGGGCGACGGTCAGGTGCTGGCAGACCAGCCCGACCAGCGCCCACCGCAACGCGGTGCGGGTGAGCTTGGCCCGCGGTTCGGCGGCGCGGCTGGTGTCCTGGCGCCACACGTGCCGCAGCCGGTGCATCTGTAGCGGCGGATCGTGAGCAGCAGCGTTGTAGGCCGCCAGCCCAGCGGTTCGTGTGCCAGCCGTCGGGTCACCGTGTCCCGAGCACGTCCCTCGCAGCCGCAGCGCCGGCACCACCGGTTCGACTCGTCCGTGACGTCGTCGGCGACACGGCAGGCGAGCACCGCACGATCCGGTTCCAGCTTCTGCCCGACGACCACGAGGCCGAGCTCGTCGAGGCGGCAGAACGTCGTCAGGTCTGGGGTCGCGAAGGTAGCGTCGAGCACGTCGAGGTCTTCCGGGATGGCGGCGTAGGAACTTCCATCCTCGGGAGGCCTCGACCTCTACCCAGGCACCGACGCGCCCTCCTCTGCCCCCCAACTGCGTCGCTGGCTACACCCTCATCTGCGAAGAGCCCGTAAAGGCTAAAAATTAGGATGCGGATATTTCGGGCTCTTCGCCAGTACGGGCATGTCTTGCTTATGGTGGGTAAATGGCCGCGTTGAGTTGGTCGAAGTCAGAGGAGGCGAGCAGCGCCTCGCGCTTCGTCAAGCAGAGGCCATCAGGCGTTGAAGGTGTCGTCGCGTGTATAGGCCGGCTCGTCGGATCATTTCGACCTCACGGTTCGTCGAGCGGGGCGCTGCCCAAGGCGAGCATGGGACTTGGCGTTGCGGGGTATCCCGCGGGGTCGGCTTGGGCATCCAGGTAGAGCTCGGAGGCCATTGCCGGAGAGGCGGCGCCGAGAGCAATATCCCAGGACTGCTGGTCCAGTCGCCGTGACGCAGCCAGGGCGCGCGTCGCCCCGGCCCGAGACAGTGGACCGTCCGTTGGGTCGCGGGCGATCAGACGCAGCTCGGCCGCGAGGGCGTCGTCGACGAGTTGAGGCTCTGCCTCCGCTACCGCACACGCCCATGAGCGGACCCAGTCCGAAGCAACACCCGCCCTGAGCCAGTCAAGGACAGCGCTACGGGCCTCGTCCGGATGCCCACCCGCTATATTGCGCAGGTACGCGGAGGCCGCTGGAGCAATAGTCGGGTGCCATGTGAGGAGGTCAATCAATGTGCTGGAGCTGATCCACTTCTCCGCTCCGGCCAGGTAGAGGATTGACTCCTCCAGGTCCGTCTGACTGCGACGTTCGTCTTCGGGGTAGCGTCCGCGGCGGAGGCTGAGAACTTCTTGCTCAACGAACGTGGCGTAGGAGTCCACAAGGGTCGGGTTCAGCCGTTCACGCAGTCCATCAATTACCTCATCGAGGTTTAAGCTCCTGTGGTATAGAAGTTCCCACACGGTCTCGTCGTCTACACCAATCTCTCGGAGCCTTCCCTCGACCTCATCAGAATCTTCGGACGTCAGCAATCGTTCTTCGGTGATCGACCGTAGCCGGTCCTGCAGCGCTACAACCCGAGGGCTGACCGATGCCCCAACGTGTCGTTGATAGGTTTCCATTTTCAAGATGCGGGTCTTGGGTGCGCTTAGGCGAAGCCCGAGTGCGCGCAGCCTCGACTCGAGAGCCTCCAACTTTCGGCGCCCGTCTTGCAGGTCGTTTGCCTCGAAGACGTAGTCGTCCGCGTAGCGCAGGAAGCGTAGCCCATCAGCTTCCAGTTGCTGATCGACCGGGAGTAGATAGCAGGTAGCAAAGATCTCGCTAGCGGGTGGTCCTTGTGGCAAACCTAGAGGGCCGCTCATGACCGCGTCTAAGAATGCCTCAACTGCTTGGGTATATGTGCTCTTAGCGCGGAGTGCCGCCCCGAGCCCGACGCTCAGAAGATTATGGTCCACGCTCTCGTAGAAGCCCTCGATGTCCGTTTTCACGATGTACGGCGTTTCCCACGCGACAACGCCGCGGGAGAACACATCGTGCTGAATGGTTTCCCGACCGCGCGGCCAGACGACTGAGGCACTGACAACTCTCTCGAGTGGCTGGAGAACCATCTCCGCAAGGGCCTCCCACACGATCCGATCGAGGGGTGAGAGGAGCGCTGCTGGCCGGCTAGCGAAGCCGCTCTTCGGGACGCGGAAGAAGTCGGCTCGCTGCGGCTCGACAACACCTTCGTTTAGCCGCGAGACGACCTGAACCAATAGGCTATCGCGCAGCCTCTCAAGCGGGACCGCCACAGGGCGCGGCGGGAGCATGTCGCTCCGCGACAAGGCTGGAACGATGGCCGGCTCGACGGCTTCCGGATCGAGCGCTCGCGGAATCATCAACCTAGCAATGGCAGCCGGATCCCAGCGCAGGGATGCGTCACCGGCCTGGCCCGTGACCATGTCAAGGGCGAGCAAACAGTTACGCTCTATGAGCGTGTCGTGCATTTGGACATCGTTAACGGCGCGAGCGCGCTCGAGATGGACCTGCAGGTCCTCCTTCTTGAGGCCTAAACGTTGGAGACCCCTCAGGACCTGGCTCAGGCCAGCTTGGTTATCGTCGGCCAGTCGCTCATGCAGCAGCTGAAGGGCACGCGCGACCGGTGCTACTTCATCAACCATGTGATATCACCCAGTCGCCTCGAGTCTCTTCAAGCGCGTTCTGAAAGGCCCGGAGTGGCATCTGCCTGGCCGGCCCGAACACGCCGTGCGAATGACGAGTGAAGGTGAAGAGCAGGTTGTCTGGGATGCTGTCGAGAGGGAACGCCCACACGGGACGCTGACCCGTCCCGCCGAGGCTCGCCGGCCGCAGATGCGCGGGCATCTGACTGGGATCGTCGAAAGCGCTCATCCCTTCGGGCTTCTCTCTACCCCCGACAGTTCCGTCAGGGAGAGGGCGAACGTCGAGGCCGATCCGTACTCCCAGGTCCTCGGGACTACAGGCTGGCTGAGAAGGGTCGGAATCGTCCGCTGCCATGGCCCTGTGCGCTAAGGCCGCGCTCGCCGAGCTCACCATGGTCGTCCGACCATACGCGCCCATGCACCGGACGCGCCGCTCAAGACCCATTCTCACCGGGTGCGACGGCGGGGCCAGGCATGCGCGTCCGTGCCCGGCAGTCACCGGCTGACGGCGGTCGTCACCAGGTTGGCCGTGCCCGTCTAGTGCCCCCGGACCGCTGTGCGCCGACGAACCCGCAGGTCAAGGGTGGTACGGCAGACGCTTTTGAAAACCGTTGAACAGGTAACCATTCCTGTTTCGTGGGTTCGAATCCCACGCCCTCCGCTCATCTCGATCATGCCCGTGACCTGCGGGAACACGGTGACCAACGCTCGGCGGCAGACCGGAGGATCGGCTCAGTGTGCCGACGGTGCCACACACCGTCACCAACGCATCGAGTTCGCCGCCGACCAGGGCCTTTGTCCCGTGGTGCCGGCTTGTCGAGGGTGGCGACTCGGAGCTTGTGCCCCATGTGTGCCCCCGGATGTGCCTGAGGCGTGCCCGGGAAACTGCGTGCGCGTCGACATGAAACGGCGTCTTCGCCTTGACGCTTCGCGGCCCGGTGAGGTCGCTGACACCAGCGCGGCCGCGGGACGTGCTGCGACGACTGGGGTCCTCCAACGCTTCCGATGACCCATGCTGACCTCATGCTTGGTCGAGCGCCGGTCGCCTTCCACCCCGACCTACGCGCCGGGCGCTTCATCCCTCCGCTCTCCTTCGGCCCGCGCGTGGTGCGAATGCTGGGCAAGCTGGAGCCACGTCCGGGGCCAGCGGATCCGGCAGTGCGGGTCGAGCAGATGCAGCTGAGTGGTCCGGCGGGTGCGGACCCCGTACAGGTGCGCCTGATCCGGCCCACCCAGCCGGAGTCGACGCGCATGCCCCTCGTGCTGTGGGTGCACGGGGGCGGTCTGGTGAGCGGCAGCCCGGTCCAGGACGACCTGACCAGCCACACGTTCGCGCGTGAGCTGCACGCCACCGTGGCGGCCGTGCGGTACCGGCTGGCACCGGAGCACCCCGGCCCCGCCGCCGTCGAGGACGCCTACGCAGCCCTGCACGGACTCCACGAACGAGCCGACGAGCTGGGATTGGACACGACCCGGATCGCGGTGGCCGGAGCCAGTGCCGGGGGAGGGATCGCCGCCGCGCTGGCGCAGATGGCCCACGACCGCGGCGAGGTCCCGATCGCCTTCCAACTACTGGTCTACCCCATGCTCGACGACCGGACGGTGATCAGGCGCGACCACGACACCCGCGGGGTGCGGGTGTGGACGCCACGCAGCAACCGCTTCGGTTGGACGTCCTACCTCGGTGGCCCGCCGGGCGCCGACCACGTCCCCGACTACGTCGTACCCGCCCGGCGGGAGGACCTGACCGGCCTGCCGCCCGCGTGGATCGGCGTCGGTGACCTCGACCTGTTCCACGAGGAGGACCTCGCATACGCCGAACGGCTCCGGGCGGCCGGCGTGGCCTGCCAGGTCCACGTCGTTCCCGGCGCGTTCCACGGCTTCGACGCGCTGTTCCGCCGCAAGCCCGTCTCGCAGGCGTTCCTCGCCGCGCAGGTCGACGCGCTGCGGGAAGCGTTCACGGGCTGAGCCAAGGTGCACCCGCATCTGCGTCGCGTCACGACTCACGATGCCGGTCAGTCACACCGGCCGCGTCGGCGGTCATGGCAGTACGCCAGGCGCGACGAAGGGCCTGTCGGGCCGGCACCGGCCGACCCGACAGGCCCCTAGTCGTCGCCTGACTACTTGACGATCCTCACCTCCGTCGTGGAGGTCAGCTGACGCTGCTCACCGCCGTCGAGGACGGTCGCCACGACCGTCAGGGGCACGGCGCGGCCCTCCGGCACGTTGTTGTCGACGTCCGCCTTCTCGAACTGGGCGAAGATCTTGCCTCCGGCCACCCAGGACCGGGTTGCGGTGACCGGCGACTCGGACAGCGGGGTCCGGAGGACGACGTCACCGTCGACCTCGAGTCCGCGCGGCACGTCGAGCACCGCGGTGAAGCGGCCGTTCACCCCGGTGAAGAGCCCGTTGCCGGGACCGAGGTCCAGCGTGGACGGCCGGAAGGACAGGGCCCCCGGGACGTCCTCAGGCGTCAGGTACACCTCGATCTTGCCGGTCGGACGCGGGTCCGTGCAGTCGTTGAAGTAGTACTCGCCGGCCCTGTCGAAGGTGTGCTGGTAGGTCTCGCCGGGCTGCAGCCTGGCGTTGAACTCCCCCTCGAAGAACTGCGTCGCGCAGTGCTCCTTGAGGTTGGGGAAGTTGGGGAACGTCTCCGTGCCCGGGTTGCGGAAGGTCACCGTGGTCCCGACGGGGACGCGCAGGTGGGTCGGCGACATACCGGCTGTCGACGTGCTGTCTCGCTGCGCGGCGGTGTCAGCGGTGCGGTTCTGCCGCGCCAGGAGGACGGTGTTGTCCACCGTGGAGCCCTCCACGGCTGCTCCGGAGACCGGACGCCGGATCGTCAGGGGCGCGGTGTCCGGGGCCTCTTGGCTGCCCGACTCCGTCGTGTACTCGCCATTCAGCTTGAACGCCCACAGCGAGTCGCCACGAGTGACCGAGTTGCCGTACGGGTTGGTGTGCCCGGCAGCGAAGACGGCGACGTACTGCTCGCCGTCCACCATGTACGTGACGGGAGCACCGGCGATGCCCGATCCGGTCTGGAACGTCCACAGCTCCTTGCCGTCGACCGCGTCGAGGGCGTGGAAGGTGCCGTCGTTCTGCCCGACGAACAACAGGTCGCTCGCGGTGGTGAGCGGGGTCTGGCCGTGGGACATGTCCAGGCCCCAGTGGTTCGTCCACTTCACCTCGCCGGTGGAGGCGTCGTAGCCGAGGATCCCGCCGGTCTGGTACTGGCCCGTGGCCCGGTGGCCGTTCTGGCTGGCGCCGCGCCAGTGCGCGACCGGGTTCGTGCCGTAGGGGAAGTACACCATGTTGGTGCTGTGGCTGTACGAGTTGGCCGAGAAGTCACCACCGCCGTTCTGGCTGGTGGTGGACAGGATCGGCAGGTCCCAGTGCGGGTCGTACATGCAGCCCTGGCGGTGACCGGAACGCTGCGGGTCGCCGTCCGGGTAGGTGAGGAACGGCTCGTCGGCCTTGACGTAGCTGTCGGGGTTGAAGAGGAGCTTGCCGTCCTCGTCCGGCTGGTACCCGTTGTAGTTGGGGACCGCGCGCCACGGGTCACCCGGGACGTTGTCCGGGCTGAGCCGCTCCCATACGAGGCACTCGGGTAGCTGCCGCTGCACGGGGAAGGGCTCTGTCTCCGCGCTGTTCTGCCGGGAGTCGATGATCATCGGCTTCTGCACGTCAGGCAGGGCCGGACGTCCGTTCGTCCGGTCGAGCACGAACTGGTGGCCTGACTTGCTGCCGTAGAACACGACCTTGCGGGTGGCGCCGTCGATCTCCACGTCGGCGAGGGTCAGCGGGTGGACGTTGTCCATGTCCCAGACGTCGTGGGGGATGGACTGGTAGTGCCACTTGTAGTCGCCGGTCTTCATGTCCACCGCGACCATCGTGCTGGAGAACAGGTTGTCGCCAGGGCGCTGCGAGCCGTCCTGCGAGCTGTTGCAGCTGCGCGGGTTGCCGAAGGTCATGTAGTACATGCCGAGCTCGGGGTCGATCGCACCGTGCATCCACGGGGTCGCGCCGCCCGTCTGGCCGCAGTCGGTGCCGTTGGGGAGCACCGGCCCCCACGTCTCGGCCGGCTCGAACGTGTTCCCGTTGACGTCGGTGAAGACGGTCCCGCGTTCCGGTACCCCGTAGAAGGTCCAGACGATGCTGCCGTCACTGGCGTCCAGGGCCGACACCGAACCGCGGTCACCGTTGTTCGTGTGGATGTAGACAAGGCCGTCGTGGTACCTGGTCCCGGGAGCCGAGTCCCTGCCGAGCGCGTCGCCCTGGGGGCTCAGCGGAGAGGAGACCCAGACCTCCTCGCCGGTGTCCTTGTCGAGGGCGAAGATCTGGACGTCGTTGCCTGGAGGCGCGTTGGGGTCGGGGTTCTGGTCGTTGCCGGCACGGCCACCGGAAGCCATGGTGAAGACCATGCCTTCGCCGACGGACACACCGCGACGGAGGCGGCTGGGGTCGGTCGGCTGCCACTTCCACAGCGAGTCACCGGTCGCGCCGTCGACGGCGATCACGCCACCGCTCGGCGTGTCCATGTAGATGACGCCGTCGACGACGATGGGGTGCGTCTGGGAACCCACGTCGTTCGACGCGGGCGCTACGTCGGACACATGGGTACGCCAGGTCGGCGCGAGCTTCTTGAGGTTCTGCTTCGTGATCTGCGTCAGCCCGGAGTAGTTCTGGTTCCCCAGGTTGCCGCCGATCGTCGGCATGTCCGCGCCCGTCGGTTGCAAGCCCGTCACACTCGCCGAGTCGTCGGCACCCGAGCCTGGCACTCGCCGGTTGTCGTCGGCGACGGCAGGCACAGCCCCCGCCGCCAGCAGCGCAGCGAGCGTCAAGGGAAGGAGGGCAGACGACCGCAGGGTTCTTCTCGAGGTGGCGACCGACCCCCTCACCGCCTGTCGCCCCGTCCCTCGCAGCTGCGGTGGGCGTCGGGGCCCGGGCGGACCGGCAAGGCCGGCCCGCGAGTCGTGTCGACCAGGATGCGATTCACGGTGCTGTCTCCTTCCGACCCCGCGTCATCGCGGGATGCGGGTCGTTCGTTGCCGTGGCTGCGTCACGTCGGTATGACGCCGGCGGCGGTCTGTCGGAGGGCCGTCAACGACTCACGAGCCTCGTTCTGATCACGCCGGACGACCCGTCGACCTCGGGTGCAAGCCCCCCGGCCTACCGTCGTTCTCGTGAACTTGCGGACCACCTAGTGGACCTGTTAGACCGCTACATGAACCTTAGACGCTGAGGGGACTGTGCTTCAAGGAGAGGTGTCCGCTTATTGGGCACCGGTGGTGACGCAGGTGCCCGCAGCTCGTGAGCCGTACGGGCCGAGAAGGGCTCCACGCGACGACGACCGAGGGAACTCGTGCCAAGACGGGCACGGAGCCGTCTGCGAGGATCACAGGAGGCCGAGGAGGCGAGCAGGTGTGACGAGCAAGGGCGAGCTGGTGCGGTCGGTGGCGACCGCCTCGATGGGTGACGACCTGCCACGGCGACTGGAGGCCGCGGCTCGGGCGGGCTTCGCCGCCGTCGAGCTAAGAGAGCGCGACTTCATCTCCTGCTCACGAGGACCTGAGGCGCTCGCCCGGTACGCGCGGACGGTCGGCGTGGACATCGACGCCTACCAGCCCTTCGTGCTGCGGCCGGAGGAGGCGCCGGACACGCTACGCCGTCGGGCCACCGCGAAGCTCGACCTGACGGCCGCGCTCGGTGCCCGGTGCCTCGTGGTGCACGTGCCGTCGGCGGCGTCGGGATCGGCGGGTGGCGCCCTCGAGGACCTTGCAGGACTCGCCGCGCAGCGCGGCGTGCAGCTCGCGGTCCGGCCCCAGGACGGTCTGCGGGGGTGGGAGGAGCTCATCGCGCTGATGCGCCAGCTCGACGACCACGTGCGCCTCTGCCTGACGAGCGATGCGTGGCTGGCAGGTCTCATCGACCTCGACGCCTTCCCGACCGAGCTGGTCGGGGGAGTGCAGCTGTCCGGCATCCCGCTCTTCTCGCTGAACGCCGGTCCCGCGGCTCCCGCACCCGAGGCGGGGATCGTGCAGCTCGTCGCGTCGTTGGTGCACCGCGGGTACGTGGGTCCGCTCACGGTCGAGGCCGTGAACGACCTGGACGAGGGCCGCCACGCCGACCGCGGTGCAGCCGACGCCATGCGCCTGCTGCTCACGATCGAGGACCAGGCGCGCAAGCAGCTCACTGACGGCGCCGCGGGGGAGCCACGAGTCGCACGGTCGCTCTCCGAGGTCCCGGTCGCGCCCGAGCCGACCGGCTTCGCCTTCGTGGAGCTCGCGACGGACGAGGGCGGGTCGGGGCTGGCGGGCGCCGCCCTGCGCCAGCTCGGATTCGTCCCCGGCGGTCGTCACAGGACCAAGCCGGTCCAGCGGTGGACGCAAGGTGAGGCGTCGGTGCTCGTCACGACCGAGCGGGGTCGGTCCCCGCGCGGCTCGGTGGCGGTCGGGGCACTGGGCGTGGAGTCCCCTGACCCGGCGGGGGCGAGCCGCCGGGCGCGCCATCTGCGGGCGTACCCGCATCACCGCCAGCGTGCCGGTGACGAGGCCGACATACCGTTGTTCGCCTCGCCTGACGGCAGCAGCCTGCTCTTCTGCCGTCCCGCGGGCGAGGCGGGCTCGTGGGTGCACGACTTCACCGCCAACGTGCTGGAGGGGGCGATCCCGCCGGACACCGAGGGCCTGGGGGTCCTGGGTGTGGACCACGTGGCGCTCGTCGTGGACCGCGACCGCTTTGATGAGGCGGTGCTCTTCTACCGGAGCGTCGTGGGGCTGACGGCCGACGTCCTGGTCGAGCTGCCGTCTTCGAGCCGTGCCGCGCGGAGCCGTGCCCTGTGCACGGGTGACCGCTCTCTACGGCTCGTCCTCAACGCGCGCCGTACCGGGGCCGACGGGGACTCGCCCGCGCCGGAGCACGTCGCCTTCTCCTGTCGGGACGTGGTCGCGGCTGGGAAGGAGCTGCGGAGGCGGTCCGGCGGCTTCTTCCTGCGCGTGCCGGACAACTACTACGACGATCTCCTCGTACGCAGCTCGCTCGCACCGGATCGGGTCGAGGAGCTGCGGGACGCCGGAGTGCTCTTCGACGAGGACTCCACCGGGCAGTTCCTCCACCTCTTCACGCCGCTGGTCGGGGACCGCTTGTTCCTCGAGCTGGTGCAACGGCTCGACGGCTACGACGGGTACGGCGCGCCCAACACACCGATCCGGACTGCGGCGCATCGCGTCCGTGCGGGCTGACGCCGGCTGCGGACACGAGAAGGCCCCCGGCAGGCTCGCCGGGGGCCTTCTCCGTCCTGCGGGAGGTCAGGACTCGCAGAAGGGCGTGATGCCCATCGCGCTCTCCACGCCGGCGAGGACGTGCTCCTTGAAGAAGTCGCCGCCCTCGAACTCCGCGTCGGTGAAGTTGGCCGGGTCGTGGCCCAGCGTGGTGAGCCACGAGCGCCCGCCGTCGTAGTAGTGGCACCAGCTGACGGGGTGTGCCTCACCCAGTGCCGCGTGACCGGGATGGCCGGTGGCACGGTTGGTGACACTGGTCTCCTCGTCCACCTCGAGCAGGACGTTCACGTAGCTCGGGTACGGCACGAGGTTGTACCACTCGTCACGGTATTGCCACTCCTCCGGCAGGAACTCCGTGGACACGTCCGCCCCGTTGACGGTCTCGATCGTCCCGTCACGGTGAGGACCGTGGTCGTAGAAGTTGGCGCCGCCGAGCAGACCCTCGTACCAGGGATAGCTGTACTCGGCGCCGAAGGCGTTGTGGATGCCGACGAAGCCGCCACCGCGTCGGATGAACTGCTTGAGCGTGGTCTGCGCGGTGTCGTCCATGGTGTCGCGGTTGGAGCTGAGGAAGATCACCGCCTGGTAGTTGTTGAGGCTGAACCGGCTGAGGTCCTCCGTGTAGTCCGCCTGGATGCCCCGCTCCGCGAGCCAGTCCACCATCGCCCGCTGGGCGACGTTGTTGGCGGCGAGCGGCGGGTTGAGCCCCGGGCCGAGGGCCGTGCCGAGGTGGGCGTGGCGAGGGCCGGCGGTCCGGCTCCAGATGAGCACCCGCTTCGTCTTGCCCTCGGCCCAGCCCTGACCCCAGTCGTTGTAGCAGACCGGGTCGGTGCCGCGGCAGACGCCGTAGTCGCTGATCTCGTCGGTGTAGATGCGCTCCGCGGTGGCGGGCTGGCCGCCGAGGCCCTTGCCGTTGCCTCCCGGGTTGCCGTTGCCGTTGCCGGCGCCTGCCCCAGGGTTTCCCATCACCAGGCCGGCGCCTAGCGCGGCCGCGGCGACGAAGCCGAGTCCGGAACGTAGTAGGGATCTCACGTGATCTCCTTCGATCGGTCGTGTGGGGGTCGTGCTGGTGGACGGCCGCGGCAGGACCGGGGAGGTCCAGCAGGCGGACCAACCGTGCCACCTAACAGTACGAACATATGTGCTGGTCGGAGCCGTGCGCAAGGGTCGGCCGCAGGTCCGGCAGGCGGACCGCTCGAGGACCGGGCTGGCCCGTGGGCTCGCGCGCGACGGGCGCGCGGGCCGAGCGCTCACGGCAGGATCTGCGTCTCGTCCCCGGCCACGGTGAATCCCGACGGGCTGTACCAGCGCACCACCTGACCGTCGGGTGCGATCTCGCTGCGGTAGCTCTTGAGGAAGTCCCACAGGAGCGGTGTCTCCTCCGGGATCGTGTTGTGCGACCGGAACTCGTTCAGCGTGAGGCGGTAGACGGGCACGTCGGTCCCCGGCTGATGCCACTCCCAGGTCCGCAGCCGGTCCTGGAAGCCCGACACCACGCCCTGCCTGTCCTCGACGTCGTCCAGCGTCAACCCGTTGTTCGCGAGGTGGTAGGCGACCATCTGGTCCAGGGTGTTCGTCGTGCCGTCCCAGACGGTGCCGCGCAGGTTAGACAGGTCGCCCTCGCCGTAGACGAAGTAGCTCGGGATGGGCTCGTTGGCCGCCGGGTACACGACGCCTTCCACGTTCACCGTCCCGGCGGCGGTGGGCGCGATGCCGCCCGACGTCGCCGCCACCGCGGCGAAGTACTCGGGCATGGCGATTGCGAAGCGCTGCGAGACCATGCTGCCGGCTGACTGGCCCGTCGAGTAGAAGCGCGTGGGGTCCACGTCGTACTCGGCGAGCAGCACCTCGCGCAGCTGTTGGAAGAAGACGACCGAGTCGGTGTGGCTCACCGAGACGGAGCTGGCGCTGTACTGCTCCCCGATGACGACCAGGACCGCACCGCCGTCGTCGGCCACGGATATCCAGTCGGTCGCGTCGAGGAACAGCCGGGCGGTCTGGGTGTTGCCGGGCCACACGAAGACGACGGGCGCGCGGCTGCCCCACAGCTGCCGCGCCGAGGCGGGCACGTAGACGATGTACTCGCGCAGGTCGCCGTCGACGAGCATGGTGCGGATCTCGACCCCGGGGGCGGAAAGATCGGCTCGCTCGAAGAGCGCGTTGCCGTACGCGAAGAAATTCTCGTAGCGGGTGTAGTACGTCAGGAAGGCGTCGACCTGGGCGGTGGTCCGGGCGTTGAAGTAGCTCACGGGCCGGTCGGACACCGCCACCTGGGAGATCGGCCCGGCGTGCGAGGTCATCCAGCGCTGCGAGTCGGCGGACTGCGACCACACGCGTCCCAGTGTCTGGTCCCGCACAGCAGTCGGGACCGTGTCGTTGGCCGTGCGCCAGTACGCGAGGCTCGCATCGACCGAGGCGGCCGGGTCGATGTACCAGGTGGGGAGCACGGTCTCGTCGTACCGGATCAGCGGGAAGCCCTCGGGGAAGGTCACGGTGGTGTACCCGGCGTCGGTCGTCCCGTCGAAGGTGCGCGACGCGAACGAGCCGAGGTAGTCCTGTGGCAGTCCGGTGGAGCCGAGGTAGGCCTGGGCGATGACGCGCAGCGGGTGGGCGACCGCCCACGCCTCGAGCGGGGCCGCGCCGCCGTCGTAGCCGACCAGGTAGTGCTCGCCGAAGATCGAGAAGTACCGGTTGGACTGGTAGAAGGCCATGGCGGCGTCGACGTACTGGCGCTCCACCTCCGCGCTCGCCCACCCGCCCGGGCCGGGCTCGAGCACGAACAGGCCCTCGTCGCGTGAGTCGGCGATGTCCCGCCATCCGCTCTTCCACAGGAAGGAAGCCGTATCGGTGCCCTCGGGCACCGCGATGACCGTGTAGTACGCACGGATCGGTGTGTCAGCGGAGATGTAGACCTTCGCCGTCCGGGTCGTCCCGCCGACGTCGAAGCTCTTCTCCCAGTAACCCGTCATCTCGGCGGGCAGCCTGTTCGCCCGGGAGAAGTCGTAGTCCGGGAACGGTCGTCCGTCGAGCGAGGTGGCGGGTCCCAGCTTCCCGCTCGGCCCACCGGCGCCTGCGTTCCCCCTGTCCGGCCTGGGAGCTGCCACCGCGGCGGCGGTGCCGGCGTGCGCGACGAAGGCGCCGAGCGCGGCCGCTGCGGTCCCGCGGACAAACGTGCGTCGTTGCAGAGTCATCATCGTCTCCTTGGTCCACTAGACGGACCTGATGTACCGTCCAGTAGACCGCAGGCTATGAGGGCACGACGACGGGGCGCAAGATCCTTGCGCCGGCAGCTGCAGCTGCAGCTGCGGGTGCTCAGGCGGAGCGCGTGGCGCCAGGGCCGTCGTAGGGCGGCAGCAGCGTCGGAGGCATCGGCCCCTTGTTGCGCCTGCCCGATCCGCTCTCCTCCCACGCGTGCGCCAGGATGCCGACGCTGCGGCTCAGCACGAAGAGACCTCGCGCGAGCGCGGGAGGGAAGCCGAGCTCCCCGTAGACGACGGCCGTGGCCCCGTCGATGTTCATCGGCACGGGCGGGCGGCCCGGCCGCTCCAGCGCGGCCTCCACCGCCAACGCGGCACGGAGGTGCCGGCCCGGCACCGTGCCGGCCGTGGCGGCGTCGGCGACACGATGGAGGAGGGGGTCGCGTCGAGGGTCCCGGGGGTGGAACCGGTGCCCGAAGCCGGGGACGTACCGGCTGCGCTGCTTCGCGGCCGCCACGGCGCGGACGCCGGCCTCCTGCCAGTCCGCGCCCTCCTCGTCCACCAGACGGAGGCACTCGGAGTAGACCTCCATGCACTGCTCGCCCGCGCCGCCGTGGACGTCGCCGAGGACGTTGACGCCGGAGGCCATGGCGCTGTTGAGGCCGACCCCGCACGTCGCCGCCATCCGGGCGATGGCGATGGACGGCGCCTGCGGCCCGTGGTCGGTCGAGGCCACGAGAGCGGCCTCCAGCAGAGCGGCCTCCTCCGGTGACGGCCGCTCCCCGCGCACCATCAACCAGATCATCTCGACGAACGAGACGGCTCCGATGAGCTCCTGCACCGGTACACCACGGTGCTCGACGACTCCTGGTGCGATGCGCGTCACCCCGGTGCGCCACCAGGCGGTGACCCGGTCCTCGCTCGGCAGCGGCGGTGCCGCGCCGCCGGTCTCGCGGGTCACCTCACGCCTCCATCGCCGCGGCCGGTCCGCGAACCGAGAGCTCCTCGTTGTGCTCGCCCAGCCGTGGGGCCCGCCTGGGCGGTGCCGTCGCGCGACCGTCGACCCTCACGCCGGAGCCCGCGACGCGGACCGTCCGATCGCTGTCGTCGGGGAACGGCAGGTCGGTGAAGAAGTCGCGGTGCTGCAGCTGGTCGAGATCAACCGCCTGCCGGACCGTCAGGACGCGTGCCGCCGGGACGCCGTGAGTGGACAGCAGCTCCTCCCACTCGCCGGCGCTGCGGGTCTGCAGAGCCCGGTTGAGCTCGGCATTGAGCTCCGCGCGGTGCACCTTGCGGGACTCCCGGTCGGAGAAGCGCGCGTCGTCACAGAGGTCCTGCCGTCCGACCAGCCGGCAGAGCACCTCGAACTGCTCCTGCCGGTTGGCGGCGATGTTCAGTGGCCCGTCTGCAGCCACGAAGGTCCCGGACGGCGCGGCGGTCGCGTTCTGGTCGCCCATGGGCGATGGCTCGATGCCGCTCACCAGGTAGTTCGACACGGCCCACCCCATCGCCGACAGGGACGCCTCGAGCATGGAGACGTCCAGGTGCGCCCCCTTGCCGGTGCGCTCCCGCGACACCAGGGCCGCGTTGATGGCCATGGCCGCGACCAGACCCCCGACCGTGTCGCAGATGGGGAACCCGACTCGCAGGGGGGCGGTGTCGACGGTCCCGGTGATGCTCATCATCCCCGACAGCCCCTGAACGATCTGGTCGTAGGCCGGTCGTTGGCTCATCGGTCCGGACTGGCCGAAGCCGGAGATGGCGCAGTAGACCAGGCGCGGGTTCCGCGCCCGGAGCGTCTCCCACGGGTAGCCGAGCCTGCCCATGACGCCGGGCCGGAAGTTCTCGACGAGGACGTCGGCGCCGTCGAGGAGCAGCTCGAACCGCTCCCGTCCCGCGGGGTCCTTGAGGTCCACCTCCACCGACCGCTTGCCTGCGTTCTGGGCGAGGAAGGAGGCGCCGAGGCCGCGCCGGTTGAGCTCGGGGTCGGGGCCGAGCTGTCGGGCGAGGTCGCCGCGCCCGGGGACCTCCACCTTCGTCACGTCCGCGCCGAGCAGTAGCAGCTGGTACGTGCAGTACGGGCCGGCGAGGACGTTCGTCAGGTCGAGCACGCGGACGCCGGCGAGCAGACCGCTCCGCGGTGCAACGCCGTCCCCCCACGCGCGATCGTGGTCCGCGCTCACCCGGCGCCTCCGGCGGTGAGCGCCGTCCCTCGTCCGGTCATCGCGTCGGCTGCTGCGCGGAGCGCGGTCACGAACTGCTCGACACGCTCGGGCGTGAACCTGGCCGTCGCGCCGCTCAGCGAGAGGGCCCCGACGACCGTGCCGTCGCCCTGCAGCAGGGGAACGGCCACCGCCGAGACGCCGGACTCGCGCTCGCCGTGGCTGACCGCGTAGCCCGCGGCAGCCACCTGCGCCACCGCCGCGCCCAGCGATGCGGCGTCGAGCCCGGCCGACCCTGCCGGTGCCGTGGCGACGACCCGCTCTAGGAGGTCCGGTGCCGCATCGCGCAGCAGGACCTTGGCCGAGGCGCCTCCCCACAGCGGCAGCTCGTCGCCGACGCGCACGACGTGCCTGAGCGCCCGCGGGCTCTCCTCCTGCGCGATGCACACGCGGTGGACGTCGCGGCGCACGTACAGGTTGACCGTCTCCTGCTGCTGGTCGGCCATCTCGCGCATCCTTCGGCGGGACTCCGGCGGCAGCTCCCACGCGTTGCGAGCCAGGTGCGCCCACCGCCAGAGTCCTGGTCCGGCGGTGTAGCCGGAGCTAGTGGCCCAGAGCAGCCCGCACTGCACGAGCGTCTGCGTGAGGCGGATGACCGTGGTCTTCGCCAGGCCCGTCGCGTCGACGATCTCCCGGATCGTGATCTGCGGACGGTCCTCCGTCAGCAGCCCGAGGATGTCCAGGGCGCGCTGCACGCTGCGGACGCCGCCGGCGCCGTCCTGCGAGGTGCTCGGCGAGGCGTCGGGGACCGGGCTGGCCGCCACTGCGGTGGCGTGCTGCTTGGGCATGGGCACCTCTCGTTCCTCTTCGTTGAAGCCTGACGCCTGGGTAACGGATCGGTCTCACGCTTGCCAGGTGTCGGGGACCGTCGTATGTTACGCCAAGTCCACTGAGCGGTCCACAAGGTCCGTCTGACGGAAAGAGACGATGGTGTCGAGGTCGGAAGCCCAGTCCCCCGCTGATGTCGAGGACGTCCTGTGCCTCGTGGCGGGCAGCTGGTCCACGGGGGAGTGGGTCGAGCGCACAAGCCCGTGCGCAGGTCGTGTCGTGAGCCGTACCGCGCAGGCCGACCCGCGGGCTGCCCGGACGGCGCTCGCGTACGCGGCCGAGGGGGCCTCGGTCGTCGCCGCCATGTCGCCGGCGGCACGGGCCGGTGTCCTGGACCGTGCTGCGGGGCTGCTGCTCCGAGACCGCGACGAGGTGGCCCGACTGCTGGCGCTCGAGCTCGGCAAGCCCGTCAAGGACGGTCGTGGCGAGGTGCTCCGCGCCGCCGACACGCTCTCGGTGGCGGCTGCCGAGGCACGGCGGATCGGTGGCGAGGTCCTGCCCACTGCCGGGTGGGAGCGGGGCGTGGGCACGACAGCCATGACCTACCGCGCACCTGTCGGTGTCGTCCTCGTCATCACGCCCTTCAACGCGCCGGTCAACCTGCTCGCGCACAAGCTGGCCGCTTCGTTCGCGGCCGGCAACACGACCATCGTGAAGCCTCCGCCGCAGGCTCCTGCCTCGTCGACCGCACTGGTGCGCGTCCTGCTGGAGGCCGGCATGCCGGTGGAGGCCGTTCAGGTGCTGCACGGAGGAGCGGAGGTCGCGGAGCTGCTGACGGGTGCACCCGAGGTGGCGGCCATCAGCTTCACCGGCAGCGCCGCGACCGGGCACGCCGTCGCCCGCAGCGGCGCGGGCAAGCGCCTCGTGCTGGAGCTGGGCGGGAACGCCGCGACGATCGTCTGCGAGGACGCCGACGTCGCGGCGGCCGCGACGATGACCGCCCGGACCGGCTACAGCAACTCGGGCCAGAGCTGCATCTCGGTGCAGCGCGTCTACGTCCATCGCTCCCTCGTGGCGGACTTCAGCAGGCTACTCGCCGACGAGGTGGACCGGCTCGTCGTGGGCGACCCCCTGGAGGAGACCACGGACGTGGGCAGCATGGTGGACGAGGCCGCCGCCAGCCGGGTTCAGGCCTGGGCCCACGAGGCGCAGCAGGGCGGTGCGACGTTGCTCCGCGGCGGGGGGCGCGACGGCGCGACCCTGCACCCGACCGTCGTGGTCGACCCGCCGCCCGGCGCCACCATCGTGCGTGAGGAGGTGTTCGGCGCGGCGGTCGTGGTTCTCCCCTACGACGACTTCGACGCCGTCATCGACGAGTGCAACCGGAGCAGGTACGGCCTCCAGGCCGGCTTGTTCACCCGGGACCTCCATCGCGTCATGACGGCGTGGCGGCGGCTCGAGGTCGGCGCCGTCGTGGTGGGCGGCACCTCGAACTTCCGGCTCGACCACGTGCCCTTCGGTGGGGTCAAGGACTCCGGCATCGGGCGGGAGTCCCCGCGGTGGATGGTCGACGACTACACGCACGTGAAGACCCTGCTGCTGCGCGACCTCTCGCTGTGGGGCACCGGCACAGCGCCCGTGACCACCGTTCCCGCAGTCCCCGCAGACGCCGCCCCCCAGGAGGACAACGAATGACGCTCGACCTCACCGACAGCGCCGGCCGCGAGGAGATCGCCGCCGACCACACCCCCCTGCCGGCGGGCAGCACCGGCGCGGACGTTGTGGTCCGTCAGCTGGAGGCGATGGGCGTCGAGTACGTCTTCGGGCTCTGCGGGCACTCCAACATCGCGCTGCTGGACGCGCTCGGCAAGAGCTCCATCGACTTCGTCGTCTTCCGGCACGAGCAGACCGCGGCCCACGCCGCCGACGGGTACGCCAGGGCCAGCGGCAAGCCGGGCGTGGTGCTGGTCCACGTCGGTCCCGGCATGACCAACGCGATCACCGGCGTGCTCACCGCGGCCCTCGACTCCGTGCCCCTCGTGGTCATCGGCGGTGACATCCCCTCGTACTACCGCGGCCGTCATCCCCACCAGGAGATCAACCTGCACGCCGACGCGGACCAGGTGGCGGTGTACCGGCCCTTCGTCAAGCGCGCCTGGGACGTGAGCCGGGTTGAGGACCTACCGCGCTTCCTGGAGCGTGCGTTCTGGACAGCGCAGAACGGGCGGCCCGGGGCCACGCTGCTCAACGTCCCGATGGACATGTTCTCCCGCCCGCTCGACCTCGAGGCCGCGGACCGGTACCCGCTCCCGGTGGCCGCGCCGGCGCCGGACCTGTCGCCGGAGGCCGCCGACCAGGTCGCCGCCGAGCTCGAGGCGGCGGAGCGCCCGCTCCTGTACGTCGGGGGCGGCCTGCGGGAGCCGGGGTCACGCT
The DNA here is from genome assembly GCF_037860835.1 of Aquipuribacter nitratireducens. NCBI lineage: Bacteria > Bacillati > Actinomycetota > Actinomycetes > Micrococcales > Intrasporangiaceae > Aquipuribacter > Aquipuribacter nitratireducens. The sequence goes on from NZ_JBBEOG010000005.1 coordinate 85,289, forward strand.
CTGCGCTCCTGCGCATCGCCGAGCGGCTCGACATCCCCATCGTGCACTCCCTGATGGCCAAGGGCACCGTGCCCGACGAGCACCCTCTCGCGCTGGGCATGCCCGGCTTCTGGGGCCTGGAGCTCACCAACTCCTACTCGCGTCAGGCGGACGTCGTGCTCGCGCTGGCCACTCGCTTCGCCGAGACCGACGCGAGCTCGTGGGAGCCGGAGCACACCTGGCGGATGCCGCCGACGCGCTTGCTGCACGTCGACATCGACCCAGCCGAGATCGGGCGCAACTACCCCGTCGCGCTCGGCATGGTGGCCGACGTCGGCAAGGCGGTGCTGGCGATCGACGCCGCCTTGGAGCGGCGCGGGACGGCGCCGGTGCGGCGTCCGGCGTTGCGGGAGGAGATCGCGGCCGCCCGGCGCGGCGTCTTCGCCGAGACCCGTGAACGGGGGGCGAGCGACGCCTTCCCGTTGCGACCCGAACGCATCCTCCGTGACCTGCTCGAGTCGCTGCCGTCGGACGCGGTGCTCGTCACCGACGTGGGGTGGAACAAGAACGGTGTCGCCCAGCGCTACGAGCTGCCCGCGGAGGGTCGGTTCATCACGCCAGGGGGTGCCTCGACGATGGGCTTCGGACCCGCCGGTGCGCTCGGTGTGCAGGTGGCGTGGCCCGACAGGACGGTCGTCGCCCTGATCGGCGACGGGGGGATGAGCGCGCAGCTGGCGGCTCTGCCCACCGCAGTCGAGCGCGGCCTTCCCGTCCTGTTCGTCGTCATGAACAACGCGGCGCACGGCACGATCGCGGACCTTCAGGCCGGGAGCTACGGGCGTAGCTACGGGTGCGAGTTCCTCGACCGGGACGGCAACCCCTACAGCCCCGACTTCGCGGCACTGGGACGCGCGTGCGGTCTCGACGGGTACGACGTGCCGGATGCGGCCTCGCTGCGCGACGTACTGCAGCAGGCCGTCGGTCGCCGGCGGCCGGCGGTCATCGACGTGCCCATGGTCAACGAGCCGGTCCCGACACCAGGTCACTGGAACATCAAGGACATCTACAAGGGCGCATTCGACTGAGAGGCGAGACACCGGTGCTGCATGTCATCAAGCCGTTCGAGGACGCGGACCCCGCGTGGCTGGGTCTGGACACGGACGGGCAGAGGCGAAAGGTCTTCAAGGTCCTCAACGAGGACCTGCGCGACTCGGAGTTCCTCACCGCGGGCCTCACGATCTTCGAGCCGGGGGAGGCCAGCTCCCTCCACCACCACCCGGACTCCGAGGAGATCAACTTCATCGTGAAGGGCTCGGGCGTCGTCGTCGGTGAGTCCGGCGAGGAGACCCCCTTCGGTCCGCACACCTTCATGTACATCCCCAAGGGCGAGAAGCACCAGCACATCAACACCGGCACGGAGCCGCTGTGGCTCGTCTTCGTCTACGGGCCTCACGGCCAGCTCCCCGTCACCTGACCTGCCCACAACCCCTCACCGGTGGCGACGGCGCCACCCCCACCTAGGAGAACGCATGTCCATCCGTCCGCACCGCCGCACCCGAGCCCTGCTCTCCCTGTCCGTCGTCGCCCTGCTGGCCCTCGCCGCCTGCGGGGACGACGGCGGCGACACCAGCCCCGAGGACGGCGCCACCGACGCGGGTGGTGCCGCCACGACCGACGCAGGCGCCACCGACGGTGCCACCGAGGGCGGCGCAGACGAGGGCGCCGGCGGGGACGAGGAGCCCGTGGAGCTGTCGTTCGCGAACAGCTATCCCGACACGCACCCCCACAACGAGTGCGGCGCCTTCGTCGTCCGCGACACGCTCGGCGAGGGTGACTCGGGCATCAGCATCGAGGTCTTCTCCAACAGCCAGCTCGGCCCGGACGCGGAGCGGTTCACGTCCGTGGCCTCGGGCGACATCGACATCGACATCCAGGGCAGCTCGGCCATCTCGGCGAGCTTCCCGGAGATCGGCGCCCTCGACGCCGCCTACGCCTTCGAGGGGCCGGACGCGCTCTTCGAGTTCGTCGACAGCCCCGCCTTCGAGGACCTGCAGGAGCGGATGCTCGAGGCGACGGGCGTCCGGGTGCTCGACGTCTGGTACTTCGGCATGCGCCACTTCACGGCCAACCAGCCGATCCGCACCTCGGAGGACTTCTCCGGTCTGCGGATGCGCTTCCCCGACAGCCCCCAGTACCTCGCGAACGCGGAGGCGCTCGGCGCCACGGCCGTGCCGGTGGCGTTCGAGGAGGTGTACCTGGCTCTGCAGCAGGGGACGATCGACGGGCAGGAGAACCCCATCCCGACGATCCGCGACCTCAACCTCCCCGAGGTGCAGAGCCACGTCAGCCTGACCGGTCACCAGGTCGGGTCCGTGCTCGCGATCGTGTCCGAGGACACGTGGCAGAGCCTCAGCCAGGGGCAGCAGGAGGCCCTGCAGGCCGCGATCAGCGAGACGCGCGACGGTGACCGGCAGTGCGTCGAGGACGCCGAGGCCGAGCTCGTCCAGCAGTGGCAGGACGAGGGGACCATGGAGGTCGTCGAGGACGTCGACCGTGAGGCCTTCGCCCAGCAGGCGGAGGAGTACTTCATGGAGAACTACTCCGGCGACCAGCTCGCGCTCTACGAGCAGATCCGCGAGATCGCCAACCAGTGACGCCCGGCGCCGCCCCCGGTGCCCCTACGCCGGGGGCGGCGCTGTGCCATCCATGAGGAGCAGCACGTGCAGGCACTTGTCACCGGGGGCCGTGGCGGGATCGGTCGCGCGGTCGTCGCCGGCCTGGAGGCCGACGGCTACGACGTCGTCGTCGCCGATGTAACCCCCGCCCCACCGGCCAGCACGCACGTCCGGCACGTGCAGGTGGACCTCAGCGCCGAGGCAGGAGTCAGGGAGGCCGTCGCCGCTGCGGCCTCCACCGGCGGCATCGACGCGCTCGTGGGGTGCGTCGGCATCTCCCCGAAGCGCGACGGGCGCGCGGCCGCACTCCACGAGCTGTCCACCGAGGAGTGGGAGACGGTGTTCCGGGTCAACGTCACCTCCGTGTTCCTCACACTCCGGGAGGCCTGGCCCGTTCTCACCGACGGGGTCGGGAGCGTGGTGAACCTCGTCTCGGTGGTGGCCAAGCTCGGAGCCGCCGGACCCCCGGAGACGTCGTTCGGGCTGCTGCACCCGGCCGGGGCCCACTACTGCGCCTCGAAGGCCGCTCTCGCGAGCCTGACCGCATCCGCGTCCCGTGCCCTCGCGCCTCGCGGTATCCGCTGCAACGGCGTCGCCCCGGGCGTGATCGGCTCGGGCATGAAGGGGTCCACCGACCCCGCCGTCCAGGAACGGATGGTGAGGCAGCTGCCGCTCGGCCGGGCAGGCGAGCCGGAGGAGGTGGCGGACGTGGTCCGCTTCCTCGTGTCGCCCGCCGCGCGCTACGTCACCGGCGAGATCATCGACGTGGACGGTGGCTGGGTCCCCGACTGATCGTCGGAGTCCGTCGCGCGACATCCGCTCACGACCTCGACGAGGAGGAAGCATGGCCCAGACCGTCAGGGTCGAGACAGGGCACGAGGTCTACCGGCCCGGCCCCGTGGGACGCGTCCTGCGCACGGTCGAGCTCGTCGAGCTCGTGCTGGGGGGCGTCCTCCTCGTCCTCATCCTCGTCCTCGTGTCGTCGCAGGTGGTCGCCCGGGTGACGCCGCTGGACAACCCGGTCTGGACCGGTGAGGTCGCGCGGTTCAGCCTCTTCTGGCTCGCCTTCGGCATCGCGGGCTACCTGATGGGCCGCGAGGAGCACGTCACGCTGACCGCGGTGGACGCCGTCCTCCCCCGCCTGGGCAAGATCATCGTCCACCGCTTCTCGTTGCTGGTGGTGGCGGCGACCTGCCTCGTCTTCGCCTACGAGGGCTACGACCTGCTGAGCTCCACCGGCCGGCTGCGAACCCCCGCCGCCGGGATCCCCGTCGGCTGGCTGTACATCCTCCCCACCGCCGGGATGCTCCTCACCGCCGCGCGGGCCCTGCTCATCGTGGCGCTGCCCGCTGCCCGCCCGATCCCCCATCCACCCGAGACGGCCGACGTCGTCGGGACCGCCCTCCAGGAAGGGCCTCCCGACGACCCCACCGTCGGGCGGAGCGAGAGGACACCGGCATGACCGTCACCGTGATGGCCATCGCGATCGCGCTGCTCATCGCCCTCCGCATCCCCATCGCCTTCGCGATCCTCGGACCCTGCCTGCTCTACATGTGGACGAGCGGGCAGTCGGTCGGCCTGGCGATGCGCACCGCCACCGGCGGGGTCAACAGCTGGCCGCTGCTCGCTGTGCCGCTCTTCATCCTGGTCGGCGTCCTGGCCACCCGGGCCGGCATCGCCGACCGCATGTTCGCGCTCGCCCTGGCCCTCCTGGGCCGACTCCGCGGTGCCCTGGGCTACGTCAACGTCGGCGTCAGCCTGGGCTTCTCCTGGATGAACGGCTCCGCGCTGGCGGACGCGGCCGGTGTCGGGGCCATCCAGGTCCCGCAGATGGTGAAGAACGGCTACCCCCGGCCCTTCGCGATCGGACTGACCGCGTCGTCGTCCGTCATCGGGCCGATCATGCCCCCGAGCATCCCGGCCGTCGTGTTCGCCTCCGTCGCCGCCGTCTCGACCAGCGCGCTCTTCGCCGCCGCGGTGGTTCCCGCCTTCATCATCGCGATGCTCCTGACGGCCTTCGTCTGGTTCTGGGCGCGCAAGCGGGAGGACCTGAGGAGCGTGCGGTTCTCCTGGCGGGAGGTCGGTCGCACCGCCGTCGCCGGCGTGGGTGCCCTCCTTGCGCCCGTGGTCATCCTGGGCGGCATCCTGTCCGGTTTCTTCACTCCCACGGAGGCCGCTGCCGTCGGTGCCCTCTACATGCTCCTGCTGGGCTTCCTCTACCGGACGCTCACTGTGCGCAACCTCCCTCGGGTGTTCGCCGACGCGGCGGTGACGACGGCATCGATCATGGTGATCCTCGGGGCGTCGGCGCTCCTCGGGTGGATCCTCGCCCGCGAGCGGGTGCCGCAGACGCTCGCCGGCCTGTTCCTCGAGATCAGCGACAGCCCCATCGTCTTCCTGCTCCTGGTGAACGTGCTGCTGCTGGTGCTCGGCGCAGTGCTCGAGCCCACGTCCGCGCTGGTGATCGGCGTGCCCGTCCTGCTGCCCGTCGCCGTCCAGCTGGGCATCGACCCGGTGCACTTCGGCGTCATCGTGGTGCTCAACCTCATGCTCGGGCTCCTCACGCCACCCATCGGCGGCGTCCTGTTCGTGCTGAGCTCGGTCACCCGGACACCGGTCGCGGAGGTGTTCCGGGGCGTCGCACCGTTCCTGGTGCCGCTCGCCGCCGCCCTGCTGCTCGTGACCTTCGCGCCCGGGCTCGTGCTGTGGCTGCCGGGGGTGCTCGGGTTGTGAGCGGCCTTTCGGGGCGTGCCGCCGGCCGACCTCTGACCCTTCGAGGGGTGCTGCTGCGCAACCGGGTCGTCGCGGCGCCGATGGAGCGCAACTACTGCGACCTCGCCGGCCGCGCCACCCAGCGCTACGTGGACTACCTCGGCGCGAGGGCCGCCGGCGGTGCGGCCCTCGTGTTCACGGAGTCGAGCTACGTCTCCCAGGTGTCGAAGGCGCGCCCGCACCAGATGGGCATGCACGACGACGCCGTGGTGCCCGCGCTGCGCGCCGTGGCCGACGCCGTCCACGCCGGCGGCGCGCTCCTGGGCGTGGAGCTCAACCACGCGGGGCGCGTCGTGCCGTCGACCGTCTCGCAGCAGGTGCCCGTCGCGCCGTCCGCCGTCGCGTGCCGCGAGATCGGGGGCGAACTGCCGCATGCGCTGAGCGAGGCAGAGGTCCAGGACGTGGTCCATGACTTCGCCGAGGCGGCGCGGCGTGCCGTCCGAGGCGGCGCAGACGTCATCTCCGTGCACGGGGCGCACGGCTACCTCATCGGGCAGTTCCTGTCCCCGCGGTCCAACCTCAGGACCGACCGCTACGGGCAGCCGACGGCCTTCCTCACCGACGTCGTCCGAGCGGTGCGAGGTGCGGTGGGGGAGAAAGTGCCCGTCTTCCTCCGGTTGTCGGCCTTCGAGGGGCTGCCCGGCGGTCTCGACGTCGAGGCGTCCCTGGCGCTCGTCGACCAGATACCCCTGGACGCCGTCGACGTGCTCGACCTCTCCGCCGGCACCTACGGCGCGGGACACTGGATCACTCCCAGCGGGGAGGTCGCCGAGGGGTACCTCGCCGACATCGCCGCGCGGTACCGACGCCGTAGCGGGCTCCCGGTGTCGGTGGCCGGGCGTGTCGTGTCACCGGACGTCGCGGAGCGACTGCTCGACTGCGGCGCTGTCGACCTCGTCGCATCGGCCCGTGCGCTGCACGCGGACCCGGCGTGGGCCCGTCACGTCGTCGAGGGCACGCAGCCGCGGCCGTGCATCGCGTGCAACCAGGGCTGCGCAGACGTCATCTTCACGGGTCGCCCGCTGTGGTGCGCCGCCAACCCGGGCACCGGTCGAGAGGGCCGAGCCCGCCCCGTCGTCGTCCGTGACCGCCCACCGACCGTAGCCGTCGTCGGTGGGGGCCCGGCGGGCCTCCAGGCCGCGCACGTGCTGGCGAGCGGAGGCGCCCGGGTGGTGCTGCACGAGCGCAGCGCCGTGCTCGGTGGGCAGCACGCCCTGGCGTCCCGGTTGCGCGCCAAACCCCAGTTCGGGCGGCTGCTCACGTGGTTCACCGCCGAGCTGGCACGCCTGCACGTCGAGGTGCGTCTCGCCTCGGAACCCGATCCGGGTGAGGTGCTGCACGCGGTGGACGGCGTCGTGCTCGCGCTCGGCGCCGAGGACTACCTGCCCCAGGTCCCCGGGGTCGACCACCCCCGCGTCGTCGGCATCCGCAGGTGGTTGCAGGAGCGCTCCGCGGAGGTGGAGCACGTCGCTGTCTGGGGCGCGGACCGTGCGGCCGTCTACGTCGCGGACGACCTCGCCTCCCGCGGGGTCGAGGTCACGCTGATAGCGCGAGCCGACGGTCTCGCGACCGACGCAGGAGCACGGGAGCGGCTCCACGCGGTCGAGCGCCTCCACGCGTCCGCCGCTGTCCGGCTGCACCTGGGCGCGGTCTTGACCGAGGTGCTGCCGGCCACCCTGCGCCTCTCCACGGCTGACGGTGTATCCGAGGTGGCGGCGGCCGGTCCGGTCCTGGTGTCGCAGGGCGCGATCCCGGCGGAAGGCTGGCAGCCCTGGAGCACCAGCGACGGCACGCCGGTCGAGCGTGCGGTCGGACCCGACCTCGCCACCTTCGACGCCGCCCTGCGGTACGGGCAGTCGGCGGCGGAGCGGCTGCTGCTCACCCTGTCGGGAGCCACCACCCGCGCCACCACCCCTGCCATCAGCGAGCGCGCGCTTCAGGCCGCGCCGTGACCATCACGCTGGTGCTGGAGCGCACGAGCGTCAGCACCTACACGACGCTCTGGAGGGAGGACGTCGGCGCGTTCTGCCAGGCCGTCGCCGAGGCGGGGTTCACGTCCATCGAGGTCCTCGCCGCGCCTCCGGAGGTCGACCTGGAGGACGTGGCAGCAGCCAGCGGGCGCCTCAACCGCGCCGTGAGAAGTACGGGCCTGACCGTGACGAGCGTCGTGCCGTCCGGTGTCGACGTCAACCTCGCCAGCGTCCAGGCAGGTGTGAGGGCCTGGAGCCGAGAGCAGTTCCGCAGGACCGCGCACCTCGCTGCGCTGCTGGGTGCCCCCGCCATGGTCGTGCACCCCGGGCGCCGGCACCCGCTGCGCCCACCACCCGTCGACGTGCTCGTCGGGCACGTGCGGGACGGCCTGACGGATGTGGTCGACGTCGCCAGGCGGGAGGGGGTGCAGGTGCTGCTCGAGAACGTGCCGACGGGCCTGCTCGACACGGGCGCGGAGTGCCTGGCGCTGACGGACGACGTGGAGGGGCTCGGTCTGGTGTACGACGTCGCCAACGGTCACATGGTCGAGGACGTGGGAGTCGCCCTTCGCCTGCTGGGACGCCGCCTGCAGCTGGTGCACCTGTCCGACACCCGACGCGACCGGTGGCTGCACGACCCCGTCGGGTCAGGCGACGTGCCGTGGGGCGCGGTCCTGGCCGCACTCGACGACGTCGGCTACGGCGGTCCGTTGGTGCTCGAGACCCTGCACGAGCAGCCGGGAGCCACCGGCTTCCTGCGCGACCTCGAGCACCTGTCGCACCCCTCAGCCCGAGCGCGCGCATGAAGGCCGTCTGCCTGACGGCCCCCAGGCGCGTCGTGGTGATGGACGTGCCCGAGCCCGACGTCGGACCGGGAGAGGTGCTCGTGCAGGTCCGTGCCGTCGGGCTGTGCGGGTCGGACCTCACGGTGTTCGACGGCGACAAGGCAGTCCCGGCGACGCCGTGGGTGCTCGGTCACGAGTGCGGCGGCACGGTCGTCTCCGTCGGCGCCGGGGTCGACGCGTCCCTCGTCGGTCGGACGGTCGTCGTGGAACCGAACGTCCCCTGTCGGTCCTGCGGCGCGTGCCGTGAGAGCAGGACGTCGCTGTGCCCGCACCGCCGCATCCTCGGCATGAACGTGCCGGGAGTCCTCGCGGAGCGGGTCGTCGTGCCCGGTGATCACGCGTGGCCAGTACCGGACGACTGGCCGCCGCAGCTCCTCGCACTCGTCGAGCCGCTCGCCGTGGCCGTGGCCGCCGTCCGCCGTGCCGGTCTGGTCGGCGGGGAGGACGTCGCCGTCGTCGGGGGCGGGGCGCTGGGTCTGCAGCTCTGCCTGGCGCTGGTCGCCGCAGGGCACAGCCCGTCGGTGGTCGACCTCGACCCGGCCCGCGTCGCCGCCGCCGAGACGATCGGTGCCCGGGCCCACGACGACACCAGGCGGTACGACGTGGTGCTCGAGACCGCAGGTGCGCCCGGAGCGGTTGCGGGCGCCGTCGAGCTGGCGAAGCCCGGTGGACGGGTCGTCCTCATGGGTCTGCCCCCGCGACCGGTCGAGCTGCCGGTCTCCGAGGTCGTCCGCCGCGGCCTGGTCGTCCTCGGCTCGATCATCTACGACCACCCGCAGGACTTCCGGCAGGCGGTACGGCTGGCTGGTGCGGCGGAGGTCCGCGCCGTCGCAGCGGGGCTCGGCGCGGGTCGGTCGCCGGGTGAGGCGGCGCTCGCCTTCGAACAGGCGCGGAGTCGGCCGACCAAGTCCTGGGTGGACTGCTCGTCGTGGTCCGCACCCGGCGACGAGCCGGACAGGGAGTGAAGGGATCCGAGCCGCCGGTGGGACGGCTGCTGCCGGAGCACTCCCACCCCCCGACCAAGGACCTCGCCCTGCTCTCGTTCGCGGTCCTCTGCGGGTCGACGGCGCCTCCGCTCATGGCCGCGCTCGCGGTTCCCGCCGTCGCCATCGCGTTCTGGCGCAACGCCTTGGCGCTCGTCGTCGTCTGGCCGACCGCACTGCTCCGGCAGCGCGGTGGCTTCCGCGCCCTGACGCCGCGGGTCGGGCTGGCCGTCGCCTTCGCGGCCGCGATGCTCGGACTGCACTTCGCGGGGATGGCCACGGCACTGCAGTACACGTCGGTCGCCTCGGCCGCGGCGCTGGTCTGCTCGCAGTCCATCTGGGCCGCGCTCTTCGCCCGCGTGCTGGGGGAACGGCTGCCGCCGCTCGCGTGGGTCGGCACCCTGGTCGCGCTGTCCGGTGTCGTCGCCGTGACGGGGGTCGACCTGACGCTGTCGCGCAGCACGCTGCTGGGCAACGCGCTCGCCGTGGTCGCGGGCATGGCAGGCGGGGCCTACATGGTGACCGGTGGGGTCGTGCGGCGCCGGTTGGGTGTGCACGTGTACACGGCCGTTTGCTACACGATGTGCGCGCTGATGATGCTGGCCCTTGCCGTGGCCCTCGGGCAGGACCTCTGGGGCTACTCCGCGGTGGCGTGGAGCCAGCTCGTCGCCCTCACCGTCCTGGCGCAGCTGCTGGGGCACTCGCTGTTCAACTTCGTCATGAGGTCGGTCAGCCCCAGCTTCGTCTCACTCGGCCAGCTCTTCACCATGCCGGTGTCGGCTCTGCTCGCAGCGATCTTCTTGCGGCAGGCACCACCTCTCATGGCGCTGCCCGCATTAGCCCTGATGCTGGCGGGCACCGCCGTGGTCGTGCTGACCCAGCGGCGTCGAGCTGCCGTCACGGAGGGCGCGTGACGGGACCGCCGCTGCGTCATCCGTCGAGGTAGTGGAGCCTCGGAAATGGCGCCGCGTAGATGGTCGATGCGAGGCAGCGACGGCGGTCGGGGCGGTGCTCACGTCCGGCCCGGAGAATCGACCGACGTGGCGATGGCGCCGTCGACGGCGGTGGGGCGGGGGCCGGTCCGGACGTCGAGGGCTGCCCGGCCACCCGTTGGGCCTAGAGACCTGGGGCGCAGGGTCCCTGGCCGAGGACGGCGAGCCCGGCGAGGTCGCCCGACTGGTACGCCGTGGCTCCGCTCACCGAGGGGTGCATGGCTTCAGTGGGGGCGTCGACGTGACCGAGGCCGACCAGGTGGCCGAGCTCGTGTCGCAGGACCTCCGTGTACGCCGGCCCCGCTTCGGAGGCCGGTTCCACGCTGGTCAACTCGGTCTCCAGGTACACCACGCCGGTGACGAGGTGGGCGCGTCCGGTGGTCGGGTCGATGGTGTGGGTGGGACTGGCGACGCCGACGACGTCGCCTGCGAGGTAGGCAACGTCTGCTTCGGGGGCGAATCGGATGAGGACTGGTGCCCAGCGGTCGCCGTAGAGCTCGGGCAGGAACGCGGGCCGGTCCATGTCCGCGGCCTCGGTGGTGAGGCCGTCGTTGACGAACCGGAGCCCTGTCGCGGCGGACACCTCGGCGAGGACCGCCTGCAGGTGCACCGCGAAGTCGTCGGGTGCGCCGGTCGGGTCAGTGACGTAGTGGATGGGTCGGCACGGGGACCAACGCACGGGAACCGGCGCGTCGCCGATGGTCTGCTCGAGGCTGAAGGAGTACGACCCGGCCTGGGCCGGGGTAGGCGGAGTGCCCAACGGTGCGGAGGCCTCCTCGAATCCCGGTGCGGGGTACGACCTTTCCGTGGCTGGTGGCAGCTGCGCGGAGGGGGGCGGCGCCGAAACGGCCGCGCCTGAGACAGCGTCGGAGGCCACCGTCCCCGCGGGGGCCCGCGGCAGTGCCTGACCAGGACTTTGCCGTGGCGCGACTAGTCGCTTCACGCCGGCCAGCACGGAGCCATCGTCCGGGGACAGGCTGAGATACCCGCCGACGAGGACAACCGCCGCCATTAAGGCAACGAGCAGCAGGACCCAGAAATAGGAGCGGCGCTTGCGCGGACGTTCGGCCGACAGCCGTGATGCCCGCCCCGTCGTCGCCGGGGTCCGCCACCCCGTGGGAGGCGCGTACGTGCCGGCGGCCTCCTCACGAACCCATTCAGGGATCCGGCCGGTGGGGGATCTTGGAAGGTCATCCATCGGCACCCCCACCCCGACATCATCGGCCCGTCCGTCGCGAGATGCAGGCATATCACCCGGTCGGGCGGAGTGCCGACGGCGGTGGCCGTCGGATGGCACGACGTACCAAGACCGCCGAATCCGGCGCCTCAGCCGGTAGTCGACCGGCCTGCGCGCCAACAGGTGTTCACCATGCCTCTTGTCCGGCGGTGAACGGGTGTGACCGGTCGTATCGGTGAGTGGCGTGCCCGTCCTGTGCCCCCGGGCGGCTGAAGGCCAGTAAACGTGCACGTCGGGGGCGGTACGGCCGACGCTCTTGAAAACCGTTGAACAGGTAACCATTCCTGTTTCGTGGGTTCGAATCCCACGCCCTCCGCGAATCAGACGATTCATCACCAAAGGGGGAAGGTCAAGGCTGACGCCCCCGTTGTCCACAGGGGCGCCTCGGCAGACTGCCGCCCGGGCGGGCCGCTTCCGCGCGGTCTCATGGCCACGTTCACAGCTGCGGAGGTGGTTCTGCCGTTCGCGGGCCACTGTGGCTGAGCGGGCCGTGCAGACTGGCGCGGTGCTGCTGACGCTGTCGACCACGATGCCGCAGGCCAGTGACCTCGGGTTCCTCCTGCACAAGCATCCCGATCGAGCGCAGTCGTTCGACGTCGCGGTCGGGACGGCTCATGTGCTGTGGCCTGAGGTGTCCGACGAGCGGAGCACTGTGGCGTTGCTGCTTGAGGTCGATCCGGTCGCGCTGGTGCGTGGTCGCGGCCGGCACGGTGATGGCGTCTCGCTGCAGCAGTATGTGAATGACCGGCCCTATGTGGCTTCGTCGATGCTGGCGGTTGCGCTGGGGAAGGTCTTCCGCACTGCGATGGCGGGTCGGTGCGACGCCCGTCCGGACCTCGTCGGCACTGAGATCCCGCTCGAGGTGAGCATTCCTGCGCTTCCCAGCCGAGGGGGCGCCGACCTGGTGCGGCCTCTCTTCGAGCCACTCGGCTGGCAGGTCGAGGTGACCCCGCTGCCGCTGGACGAGACGGTGTCGGCCTGGGGGGACTCGCCCTACGTGGCGCTCCGGCTGACCGGGACGATGACGCTCGCGGCCGCCCTGACGCAGCTGTACGTCCTGGTCCCGGTGCTGGACGACGGGAAGCACTACTGGGTCACCGGCGACGAGGTGGACAAGCTCCTCCGTGCTGGCGGCGGGTGGCTAGAGGGTCACCCGGAGCGCGAGCTCGTGACCCGCAGGTACCTCAAGCACCAGCCCGCCCTGGTTGTCGACGCTGTCACGCGCTTGGCGGAGTTGGACGACGTCCGTCCTGTTGACGACTCGGCGTCTGAGACTGCGACCGGGGGCGCAGGGTCCGAGGTACGTATTGCGCCGTTGGCGGTGCAGCGACGGGCCGCGGTGCTGCAGGCGCTGCGCGAGGAGGGCGCGAAGAGCGTCGTCGACCTCGGCTGCGGGGAAGGCTTCCTGCTGCGCGAGCTCGTGCCTGACCCGACGTTCACCTCGGTCGTCGGTGTGGACGTGTCGCACCGGGCGCTGCAAGCCGCAGAACGACGCTTGAACCTGGACCGGATGCCGGACTCCCAGCGGGCGCGGCTGCGGTTGCTGCAGTCGTCGGTGACCTACCGCGACGACCGGCTGGTCGGCCACGACGCGGTGGTGCTGATGGAAGTCATCGAGCACGTCGACCCGGACCGCCTGCCCGCCCTGGAACGCAGCGTCTTCGGTCATGCCCGCCCGACATCGGTCGTGGTCACGACCCCCAACGTGGAGCACAACGTGCGCTTCGAGACCCTCGCCGCCGGCACGCTCCGTCACCCGGACCACCGCTTCGAGTGGACCCGCGCGGAGTTCCGCGGCTGGGCCGACGCCGTCGCCGACCGCAACGGTTACACCGTCGACTACCGGCCCGTCGGCGACGACGACCCCGAGGTGGGACCGCCCACCCAGATGGCCATCTTCCGGAGGGTCACGGCATGAGCGCACTCACCGTCCCCGAGCTGTCGCTGGTGTGCATGGTGGGGGCCAGCGGCTCCGGCAAGTCCACGTTCGCCGCAGCCCACTTCGGGCCCTTCGAGGTGCTGTCCAGCGACTTCTGCCGTGGCCTGGTCTCCGATGACCCGAACGACCAGTCCGCGACGAAGGCCGCGTTCGAGGTGCTTCACCACATCGCGGGCAAGCGCCTGGACGCCGGTCGGCTGACCGTGGTCGATGCGACCAACGTCCAGCCCGAGGCCCGACGCAGCCTGGTCGCCCTGGCCCGCGAGCACGACGTGCTGCCGGTCGCCATCGTGCTGGACCTGCCCGAGCGGGTGTGCTTGGACCGCAACGCCGCCCGGGCCGACCGCGCGTTCGGTGACCGCGTCGTCAAGCGTCAGCGCGACCAGTTGCGCCGTTCGCTGCGGTCCCTGCGCAGGGAGGGTTTCCGCTCGGTGCACGTCCTGCGCAGCGAGGAGGAGGTTGCCGAGGCGGTGGTCGTACGGGAGAAGCTCCTCAACGACTTCCGTGACCGGCCGGGTCCGTTCGACGTGATCGGAGACGTCCATGGCTGCCGGGGCGAGCTGGAGCAGCTCCTGGGCGACCTCGGCTACACACTGGTGCGCGACGAGGATGGCCGCTGCGTGGACGCGGTGCCCCCAGCCGGTCGGACGGCGGTCTTCCTCGGAGACCTCGTGGACCGCGGCCCGGACTCGCCGGGCGTGCTGCGTCTCGTGATGGGCATGGTCGCCGCCGGCCACGCCTTGGCGGTGCCGGGCAACCACGAGTCCAAGTTGGTCCGTGCCCTGCAGGGACGCGACGTGCAGGTCAGCCACGGCTTGGAGGCGACACTCGCTCAGCTCGCGGCGGAGACGCCGGAGTTCCGGACCGAGGTCGAACGGTTCTGCCACGGTCTCGTGTCGCACCTCGTCCTGGACTCCGGGCGCCTCGTGGTCGCCCACGCCGGGCTGGTCGAGAAGTACCACGGACGGGCCTCGGCCCGCGTGCGTAGCTTCGCCCTGTACGGCGACACCACCGGTGAGACCGACGAGTTCGGCCTCCCGGTCCGCTACCCGTGGGCGCAGGAGTACCGCGGTGCCGCGACCGTCCTGTACGGGCACACACCCACCCCGGAACCGGAGTGGATCAACAACACCATGTGCCTGGACACCGGCGCCGTCTTCGGTGGCCACCTGACCGCGCTGCGCTACCCCGAGAGGGAAATCGTCCAGGTTCCGGCGCAGCGGGTTTGGTATGAGCCCGTCAAGCCGTTCCCGCCCGCCGGCAGCGCCGAGCCGGCCCCCTCCGCCGCCTCGACTCCCAGCAGGGGACACGACGACCTCGCCATCACCGACGTCCTCGGAGCACGCGGAATCGAGACCCGACTCGCGGGCCGTGTCACGGTCAGGGAGGACAACGCCGCTGGCGCGCTGGAGGTGATGAGCCGGTTCGCGATGGAACCGCGGTGGCTGCTCTACCTGCCACCCACCATGGCCCCGACCGCCACGATGCCCGACGGAGACGTGCTCGAGCACCCTGCCACCGCCTTCGACTTCTACGCCAAGGGCGGTGTCACCGAGCTGTTGTGCGAGGAGAAGCACATGGGCTCACGTGCCGTCGCGCTCGTCTGCCGCGACGTCGACACCGCACGGTCGCGGTTCGGCGGCACCGACGGTGCCACCGGCGCCGTCTACACCCGCACCGGACGACCGTTCTTCGACCGCGACCTCACCGAGCAGCTCCTCGCGCGGCTGCGTGACGCCGTGACCAGAGCAGGCTTGTGGGACGAGCTCGACACCGGCTGGGTGCTGCTCGACGCCGAGCTGCTGCCCTGGTCAGCGAAGGCCGAGGCGCTGCTTCGCGACCAGTACGCCGCCGTCGGCGCCGCCGCACGCGCCGCAGTCCCCGCCGCCGTCGACGTCCTGGAGCGGGTCGCCGCGCGCGGAGTGAACGGCGACGCGGGATCCGAGAACGGCGTGTCCGAGCTGCTGGCACGCACCCGTTCCCGTGCCGCCAACGCCCAGGCCTACACCGACGCCTACCGACGCTACGTGTGGCCGACCGACGGGATCACGGGGATCCAGCTCGCCCCGTTCCAGCTGCTCGCATCCGAAGGACGCACCTGGGCCGACCACCACCACCTCTGGCACCTCGGCATCGCCGACCGCCTCGCGGACGCCGACCCGGACCTCGTCCGCACCACCCGCAGGCTCCCGATCGACACCAGCGACGCCACATCCCTGGCCCAGGGCGTGACCTGGTGGGCGGACCTGACCGCCGCCGGCGGCGAGGGCATGGTGGTCAAGCCGCTCGCGAACCTCGTCAGAGCCACGCGCGGCTGGGCCCAGCCCGGCATCAAAGTCCGCGGGCGTGAGTACCTGCGCATCATCTACGGACCCGACTACACCGAGCCGTACAACCTCGAACGCCTCCGCGACCGGCAGGTCGGGCACAAGCGGTCCATGGCCGCCCGCGAGTACGCCCTCGGCATCGAGGCTGTCGAGCGCGCCGTGGCACGCGAGCCGCTGTGGCGGGTCCACGAGGCGGTGTTCGCTGTGCTCGCCCTGGAGTCCGAGCCAGTCGACCCGAGGCTGTGAGGGGCGCACTCGTACAGGCCTCGACCCGGAGCTGTCGCTGGTCGGTAACGCTCTATGAGTCCGTATATGCCTTAGCCTTATACGCCTATAGAGAGGTGGGCGCGTGGACCAGACCCTCAACCCCTACACCCCAGGAGCAGGTAAGCCCCCACCTGCTCTCGTCGGCCGCGAGGCCGAGCTCGACGCCGGTCGAGTCGTGGTCGCCCGCACCGCTCGCGGCACCTCTGCGACGGCCCCCCTGTTCTACGGCCTGCGCGGCGTGGGGAAAACGGTGCTGCTGAAGGCTCTCCATGCTCAGGCCGAGACGGCTGGATGGCTGACGGTCGAGATCGAGGGCAAGCAGGAGGCGAGCGAGCAACAGCACACTCGCCGGCGCCTCGCCCGTGGCCTAGTCACCGCGGCGCGCGCCACTGCTGGACGGCGCGGCACGCTCAGCGACGCATGGAAGCGCGCTCTCGGGACTATCAGCTCCTTCTCCGTCGCGGCCGGCGCGACCGGCGTCGAGCTGAGCCTCGGCGTGGACCCCATGCGTGGCCGCGGCGACACAGGCGACCCGGAGACCGACCTCGAAGAGCTGGTGCGCGACATGGTGCCTGCCCTCAAGGAGTCCGGCATCGGGCTGGGTGTCTTCGTCGACGAGATCCAGGATCTGGACCCGGCCACCCTGAGCGCTCTCATCTCCGTACAACACCGAGCCGGTCAGAACGGCTGGCCCTTCCACCTGTACGGCGCAGGCCTGCCCAACGTCCCCGCCCGACTGGCCGAGGTGCGCTCCTACTCCGAGCGCTTCCACTTCGTCCAGATCGGCGCCCTCTCCGACACCGATGCGAGGGCGGCCTTCGCCGACCCCGCATTGCAGGTAGGCGTCGAGTACGAAGCCGCAGCCCTCGACCGCCTGGTGCAGGTCTCGGGTGGCTACCCCTACTTCGTCCAGGTCTTCGGTGACCAGGCCTGGCGGTTGGCCCCCGGACCCCAGGTCATTACACGTGAGGATGCCGACGTGGCGGTGGCCGAGGCGACGGCCGTCCTGGACGACAGCCTCTTCCACTCCCGCTGGAACCGGGCCACGCCGGCGCAGAAGGCCCTGATGCGCGCCATGGCAGAAGACAGCGGCCACAGTCAGATCTCCGACCTCGTTGCGCGCATGGGAAAGAGAAAGCCGAGCGACCTCAGCGTCACCCGGGACGGGCTCATCAAGAAGGGCCTTATCTACGCCCCCGACAGAGGACTACTGCAATTCACCGTGCCCCACATGGACGACTACATCCGGCGCCAGCACGAGACCTGACCGTTGGTTCTAGACGAACAGGCTGCACCGTCAGCCGGAACTACATGCCCGAGGGCCGGACCTCGGTGCCTCCGTTCGGCTGCCGCGCCACCGTGCGGCGCGCGAGGGGTGTACGCGTCCGTGCGCGTGCTGCGGTGTCCGGCGGTCAGCGACGAGCGTCGACCATCATCAGAATCCTGTGCCCGTCCTGTGCCCACGGGCGGGAGAAGGCTTACAAACCTGCAGGTCAGGGGCCATGTCGCACACGCTCCTGAAAACCGTTGAACAGGTAACCATTCCTGTTTCGTGGGTTCGAATCCCACGCCCTCCGCGATAGGAACGATCCGACACAAGAGGGGTCTGGTCAAGGCCGCCGCAGCGTTGTCCACAGGGCGGCCGCCGCACGTTGCCACGGGGTGTGGACCACAGCGCGCGCCGGTGCAGGCGTGCTTGCCAGCCCTCGTGTCACTGACCCGCAGCCCTCTACCGGCGGCTGCCTTCTGTCAGTCGCGGCTGCTTGAATCCGGCTGGGCGTGTCGCAGGGACGCGGCTAGCACGGGGGAGGCCATCACTCACATGGTCCGCGACCCCAAGCTCCCACTCGGTGACGACCTCTTCTCCGTTGACCCTGCGTCCTACATCGAGTTCGGGTTGTCGACGCTGCAGTGGCCGGATCAGAGCCGCTTCCCCGTCAACCTGCCCCGGCGACACGTCCGCAGCGTCGTCGATGAAGATCTCCGTTCGTCGGACGCGCCGCTGCTGGTCGCGGGCTACTCCTCTATCGCATCGCTGATCGAGGTGGTCGCGTCGTGGCGGCTCGCGCGTAGGAACCGGCCAGGGTCATTCCGGCTGCTGCTCGGGTCTGAGCCGTTCGCCTCTCAGCGGGCCCACTTCGCCTCTGCACGAGAAGAGTTCACCGACGAGGTACGCGGCTACTGGCTCGAGAAGTCGGTGTCCGTGCGACTGTCGGCGAAGGTTCTCAGGACGATCGAGGAGCTCGACCAAGGGACCCTGCAGGTTCGCATCATCCCGGGGCCACCGGCTCTGCACGCGAAGATCTATGCTGGCGACAACGCGGCAACAGTTGGGTCGAGCAACTACACCGACTTCGGTATGGCCCGCCAGCTTGAGGCCAACGCCCGCTTCGAGGCCGTGACTGAACCGGAGCGGTTCCGGGCGCTGACGACCATCGCGAACAACCTGTGGTCGAAAGGCATGGCGTGGGACGACGCGTTCCGTCGCCTGCTGCTCGACCTCTTGCAGGTCGTCAGCTGGCAAGAGGCGCTCGCACGCGCCTGCGCTGAGCTGCTCGACGGCGACTGGGTCCGCGACCTGTTGCCGAACGCCGAGCTCGCGCAGCTGTGGCCATCGCAGACGGCCGGCATCGCCCAGGCGCTCTGGGTCGTCGAGAACCTCGGCAGCGTCCTCGTTGCCGATGCCACCGGCTCCGGCAAGACCCGGATGGGCGCGCACCTGGTGGCAGCTGTACGGCATCGCCTTCTCGACACCGGCCGTATGCGGCGCGACCGGGACCTCACCACCTTGGTATGCCCTCCAGCGGTGCTGGAGACGTGGCAGCGCGAGGCGCTCATCAGTGGGGTCACGATCATGCCGGTGTCACACGGCCTTCTCAGCCGGCCCGACCCCGCCGGTCCACGGCAGGAAGTGGCCGCGGTCGCGCGCGCGCAGGTGCTGGCCGTCGATGAGGCGCACAACTTCCTGGCGGCTGAGTCGAACCGCACCCGCCGCCTTCGCGAGACGCTCGCAGACCATGTGCTGCTGTTCACCGCAACGCCCATCAGCCGCGGAGCCCAGGACCTGCTCTCCCTGGTCGGGCTGCTCGGCGCCGACAACTTCGACGACGTGACCCTCGAAGTACTAGAACGACTCGAGCGCGGAGTCGGCGCGGAGGCCACCCTCACCGAACCGCAGCGCGATCGACTCCGCCGTGAGATCCAGCGATTCACGGTTCGACGCACGAAGTCGATGCTCAACGAACTCGTCGCCCACGACGAAGAGGCCTATCGGCATCCCGAGACCGACCGTGTCTGCCGCTACCCCGGCCACGAGCCGAACGTCTACGGCACCGGCGAGACGCGCGCGGACGAAGAGGCAGCAGAGTCGATCCGAACTGCCGCCAGCGAATTAACGGGTGTCATCCAGCTCGGCCGTCGACTGCGGGTGCCGCCGGCTTTACGCGACGACGTCTCCGACGAGGCGTGGCTGGCAGGGCGACTCAAGGCGGCGAAGGGACTCGCGCGCCATCACGTCCTCGCAGCGATGCGCTCCTCACGCCCGGCCCTCGTCGAGCACATCGCCGGCACAGCCGCCGCGATCCAGGCATACGACCTGTCGTCGGCGTCCAAGGGCCAGGCAACCGGCAACGTCGCCGCGACTGTTGAAGGCCTAGCCGTCCTGGGTCCTCCACACCTTGAGTTGACGTGCGAGATTCCGGACTGGCTGGCAGACCCTTCGGCGTGGCAGGAGGCATGCACACGGGAATCGGACACCTACGCCCGGATCCTGGCGGCCGCCCGCAGACTCAGCGCGTCTCGCGAGCGAGCCAAGGCCGACCTGCTCGCACAGCTCTCCGGCCGTCACCGACTTGTCTTGGCCTTCGACCGCCGACCGATCACGCTGGCCGCGATCCGCGACCAGTTGGACGGCACGAGCGCGGACGTGCTGGTAGCGACAGGCGAGGCGACGACGGCGCGCAAGCAGGTGCATCGCTTGTTCGCGCGTGACTCGACCGCTCACGCGATCGCCCTCTGTTCTGATGCGCTGAACGAGGGGTTGAACCTGCAAGGCGCGGCTGCCTTAGTGCACCTGGACCTGCCGACCACCCTCCGAGTTGCCGAGCAGCGGGTAGGGCGGGTCGACCGCATGGACAGCCCGCATGACCGCATCGAAGTGTGGTGGCCGGACGATGGCCACGCGTTCGCGACCCGCGAGATCGAGCTGCTGCTGACACGCCGGCATGCCAGCGAGGAACTGCTCGGGTCGAACCTGCCCATGCCCGCGTTCTCGCACCGCGATGACGACGTCGTGGTCTCAGTGGCGCAGCACATCCGTGACTTCGACCGCCCGGACGTGCCGTGGGACGGCATTCACGACGCGCTGGACCCTGTCCGCCGGCTCGTGAGCGGAGACGACGCCCTCGTCCCTACAGAGGTCTATGCCGAGCACCGGAACACGCGGCAGCGTGTCATGGCGCGAGTGGCGCCAGTTGCCTCGACGACACCATGGGCCTTCCTCGCTCTCTCTGGTACGCAGCAAGGCGCACCACGATGGCTGCTCCTTGACGGAGATCCGGCGACCGCGACCATCGGTGTGGAGGCGGTCGCAGACCGGCTTCGCGTCCGGCTGGCGGAGCACCCCGCGAACGTGCTCTTCGACGAGGAGTGCGAGCGCTGGCTCGATAGATTCCTCGCCAGCGCCGCCGAACACGAGGCACTGCTGCTGCCTCGCCGCATGCAGCGAGCGCTCGATCAGATGGCCGAGATGACGTCTCTGTGGGCGGATCAGGAACTGCGCAGCGGCAGCCCCGATCAGGCTGCACAGTGGCGCCGGATGCATCGTGTGGCTAGCCCCGAGTCAGACGACGAGCGGCTCGATCCGTACCTGGTGGGCGAGGTCTGGTGGGACCTGGTCCGACCACTGTTCAGCGACCTCCCGCGCACTCGCCGCCGACGGCGCTACACGCGGCTTCGAGACCTTGACTCCCTGCTGCGAATCAGACCCCTCGACCTGTCAGCCTTGCAGAACGCGATGCGCCGCGTCCCTAGGGTGGAGCCTGTCGACAAGCGGGTAAGCGCCGTCATCCTCGGCGTTCCGCAGTAGTTGCCGAGTCCTCCGACGACTGGTTCGAGAAGTCAGGGGGCATGGACGCATCCAGCCTTCAGTGAGCCTGATCAGCGGCGTGACACCGACTTCGGCGGCCGAGCAGCCTGCATGCTGCTCATGCGCCGCCTCCGCGGCAGCCTGTTGCTGCAGACTGGCCCGGTGGCGAGACGCATCTTGGTGACGGGCGGGAGCGGGCCCGTTCAGTTCGTCGAGCGCCCCGCGGACAACGAGCACGAGCTGCAGACGGTCCTCCTGACCAACCCGGCGCTGATGCCGGCAGAGGACCTAGGCCTTGACGACGAGCTACTCGTCGTCGGCCGCGAGACGACTCTGGCCTCGGGCAGCGTTGACTTGCTCTGCCTCTCGCGCAGCGGCGAGCTGGTCGTCATCGAGTTCAAGACCGGTCCCCAGAACCCGGACTTCCGTCACGCCCTCGCCCAAGTGATCGATTACGGCTCCGACCTGTGGAAGCTCGGCAGCTGGACCGAGTTCGACGAAGGCGTCGTCCACCGGTACCTCACGAGCCGACACGTCGACCCAGGGGTCAAGACGGCCCAAGATCTGAGAGCAGCAGCTGTGGGCACGTGGGGGCTCGACGACACCGGCTGGCAGACGCTCGCCACGCGTCTGGACCAGGTCCTCATAACAGGGGACTTCCACTTCGTCGTCGCAGCACAACGTTTCACGGAGCAGATGAAGGACTCCGTTCGCTACCTCAACGAGACCACGCGCTACGGCAAGTACTTCCTAGTCGAGGTCATACGGCTCGACGGGCTCGAGCAGAGGGCCTACGCCGCCCAGGTAGTAGAGCGCCCCCCTGCCCGTACGTCCGCAAGCGGCACGGCATCGAAGGCGACGCAGACCGACTTCCTCGCCGCCATCGCAGACCCTACCTACCGCGAGGCCGTGAGCGAGCTGTTCGCCACCGTTTCAGCGCTAGGGCTGATCCTCGCCTGGTACTCCAAGGGAGCCTCGATCCGCTTGAGGTCCCCTGACCGCACGGAGCCAATCTCGATCGGATGGGTCTTTCTAGAAGGCGGGCAGTGGTACGGAGCCAGACACATCACCCTCGGCGTCGACCCCGGCACCCTCAAAAGCCACCCGAGCCTCGCACCGGCAGTCACCGAGTTCTGCCAGCGCGTCAGTCGCGTGCAGGGTGGCAAGCCAGCAGCAGGCGTCTTGTCCGCGACGGTCTTCGAGCCCGACGCATTCACTCCTGCGCAGCCTCAGCTTCTTGCATTGCTAAGCGACCTGCAGAAGGCGGCTGCCGCAATCCCGGTCAGTGGCACGGGCTCGCCGTAGCGGCGGTGCCACGGTGCCACGGTGCCATGACGCGCCCTTGAATTGTTGGGGTCGGGCTTCAGGACCCCGACCAAGGGTCAGTCGGCCCACAAGGAGCGCCGCACCTCTTGTCCGGTGCCCACCGGTTAGCAGCGGTTGTCATCGGCGGGGCAGTGCCCCGCTCGTGCCCCCGGTACGCGGCCAGCCCGTGTCGTTCCAGGTCAGAGGCGGTACAACAGACGCTCTTGAAAGCCGTTGAACAGGTAACCATTCCTGTTCCGTGGGTTCGAATCCCACGCCCTCCGCAAAGGGAACGATTCACCACGAGAGGGGTCTGGTCAAGGCTGCCGCCACCGTTGTCCACAGGGTGCCCGGGGGTCCGGCAGGGCGGCACTCACGGCGGTTGAGGAGGTCGGAGGAACAGGACGTTCCCGTCGAGAGTCGTCTTCAGGCTGGCACGAAGGCGTGTCCTCGGAGGACGGGCACCGAGGCGCTGCGATCGAGCTCGGCGGCGATGTCGACATCGGCACCGAAGCCGCTCTCGTGGAGCTCTCGTCCACTGGCACATGCAGCGAGCTGGGCAGCGAGGTCGGGAGCCGTCGCACGCCTGGCCGCAGCCGCCAGGCCTGCCTCTGGAGACAGGTCCTGCCAGCCGCGATCGGCCAGAGCCAGCAGCATGGCGCCTGCTCCCCACAGGTCCTCCACGGCGGGACGCAGCGACCCGTCGGGCCAGCGTTCACCGGCGGAGACGACCGCCACCGTCGCGCTGCGGCGGTCATAACGCTCCTCGACCCACTCGGCCACGGCGGTGGCGTTGCGCAGGCAGGCACCCACGACCACGCCGGCAACGCCGGCCAGGCGGTGGGCGATGGTCGAACCGTTCGGGGAGGGCAGCACCAGCCGCGCCGGCGGCGGGTCGGCGGTGCGGACAGTCGCGGGGGACAGGCTGATCTGTCCGGGCTGCGCGACGCGGCGACCGACAGCGAGAACTGCGTCGTGCTCGGCTGCGAAGCGTCCGGCGTCCTGGTCGTCCCACGGGTAGGGCAGCACGTGGATACCGGCGTCGGTGGCCACGCTGAGCGTGGTGGTGAAGGACAGGACGTCGACCACCACTGCGATGTCGACGTCTACGGCGATGGCGCCGGCGCCGGTTATGCCCCAGTCGTGGCGGACCCGATGGCCGTCCTGGCGATGGGATGGCTGGTAGGTCGGCACGTCCACGACGGCGAGGGTAGGTCGGCCGTCTCGGCAGCCGGTGCTTCGCGGGACGTCCGTCCGACGACTACTCATTGGTGGCCGGCCGCGACGGCTGACAGAGCCTGCGACGGGGGACTGCAGCGCGTGCCGCCTCCCGTCATTGGAGGAGCCGAGCGCTCGTCTCGTCGACGAACCTGCGGATGGTCGCTGCTTCTGACGGCTGGTCCTCGTTCCCGCCGTCGTACCACCAGTCCCGCGCCCACAGCACCACGTCCCGGTGCGCGGGCACTGCGTCAGCGACGATGGTTGCCGCGGCCTTCTTGGACACCTGCTCGCCGGTCTCCAGCGCGACTGCGGCGCGGCACATGCTGAGGACCGCGTACGCCTGCCCGCCGGGGGTGGTCGTGTCGCGCACCCATGTCGGCCAGTCCCTGACATGGTGCAGCAGCGCGTCCCGCACCAGCTCGTCGTCGATCGCGGGGATGAGCGTCTGCACCGGCGGTCCGGTCAGCGTGACGCCGTGCCGGCGCGCCAACGACCAGCCCAGCACTCGGTGCGGGGTCGCGGCGAGCAGGTGCAGGTGCTCGCCCGGGCTCACGCGCGCGATGACGCCAGGCTCCGCCAGGGCGTCGCCGGTCGTCAGCCGTCGCACCGTGTCGAGGGCCACATACTCGACTTCCACGCGACCACGCCACATCGGGAATCGTGCGTCTACCTGGTCGTGGACGACCCTCAGGCGGACGAGCAGCTCCTCGTCGGGTTGCTGGGTCAGTACCGCGAGGAGGTCGACGTCGCTGCGTCCCAGGCAGAAGTCACCGGCCGCCAGACGGCGGTGCAGGTACACGCCCGCCAGCGCAGGACCGAGGCCTTCGTCCAGCAGCTCGACGGTCGTTTCGAGCAGCGTCTGGACCTCGCCGGGTATCGAGCGCAAGGGGCTGCTTTCCACGTCAGTCACCCCGGCAGCGTCTCGAGGAGCCAGTGACCTTGCCAGTGGATTGAGCTGCGTCCCGCGGCGGGGCCGGCACGAGCATGCTCCCGCCTGACAGGGTGAGACGGTGTCCGAGGCGGGTGTTCGAGGCGGTGTCCGCTGTGGCAGTGACGAGCACATCGTGGTCGCCGCTGTCCTGTGCCGCGCCGGGCGGGCGCTGCTGGTGCACCGCTCGCCGTCGCGGGGCTGGTACCCCGACGTGTGGGACCTTCCCGGCGGGCACGTCGAGCCTGGGGAGGATCCGCAGCGCGCGCTGGAGCGGGAGCTCACCGAAGAGCTCGGCATCACGGCCTCCGTCGCCGGTGAACCCTTCGCCCGGCTGCGCGGCGACGACTTCGTGATGGATGTGTGGGTGCTGGACCAGTGGCGCGGGGAAGCGGCCAACCAGGACGTCGAGGAGCACGACGCGCTGGCATGGCTCACCGCTGATGAGATGACAGCGCTCCGCCTCGCCGATGCGCGCCTGCCTGAGCTGGTGCGGGCAGCCCTGCAACAATCGTCGCCCTCACCGCAGGCGCGCCCCTCGCATCGCCCCCGCGGTGCGTCTTGCGGTCGGCTGCACCACATCGAGTTGTGGGTCCCGGACATCGACCGGGCCACCCGCAGCTGGGGATGGCTGCTCAGCGAGCTCGGCTATGAGCCGTTTCAGCAGTGGGCGGGTGGCCGGAGCTGGCGGCTGCCTCCGACGTACATCGTCCTGGAGCAGTCACCCGCCCTGCTGCCGGGCGGGCACGAACGCACCAGGGCGGGCCTGAACCACCTCGCCTTCCACGCCGGCACCCGCGAGCACGTGGACGCCCTCGTCGTCGCCGCCCCGGCTCACGGCTGGACGTTGCTGTTCCCCGAGCGCCACCCCTACGCCGGAGGACCCCAGCACTACGCCGCCTACCTCAGCGACACCGACGGCTACGAGATCGAGCTGGTGGCCGACGACAGCTGACCCATCGACGCTCACCCTGGGAACCCCTCGTCCCCCGGTGTCTCGCAAAGGGTTTTGTTCACCGGTGGACGGGCGGCGGGGCCCTCGGCAGAGTCCCGTGCGTGCGCCAAGACGACCTGTGGGACTCGGAGGCGGCCCAGTCCTACGACACCCCCGGCACCGGCATGTTCGCCGATGCGGTGCTGAAGCCGACGGTCGCTCGCCTCACCGAGCTCGCCGCGGGCGGCCGCGCTCTGGAGTTCGCCATCGGCACCGGGCGCGTGGCCGTCCCGCTCGCCGAAGCCGGCGTCCCCGTCACCGGGATCGAGTTGTCCCGCCCGATGCTCGAGCAGCTGCGCACCAAGGTCGACGAGCAGACCATCCCCGTCGTCGTCGGCGACATGGCCACCGCCCGCGCGCCAGGGACGTTCACCCTCGTGTACCTGGTGTTCAACACGATCTCCAACCTGCTCACCCAAGCCGAGCAGGTCGCGTGCTTTCGCAACGCCGCGAGCCACCTCGATGCCGGCGGCAGGTTCGTCATCGAGCTGTGGGTGCCCGAGTTGCGCGCCCTCCCACCCGGGCGGGCAGCGACGGTCGGGACGGTCGAGCCCGGCTACCTGCTCATCGACACCTACGACGTGCTGCATCAGCGCGTCGTCTCCCACCACGTCACCTACAGCCCCGCAGATGGCGACGGGCGCGACGCCCGGCTGTTCCGCAGTCCCCACCGCTACATCTGGCCCGCCGAGCTCGACCTCATGGCCCAGCTCGCCGGCTTCGAGCTGGAGTCCCGTCATGCCGACTGGACCGGTGCTCCCTTCACCGCCGAGTCCCCGTCCCACGTCTCGGTCTACCGGCTGCCCGCTGACAGGTGAGCGATCCGGACGGCATGACCGCTGCCGCTCACGTCGCGATCAGGGGTACGAGGGGCTCGTAGGCGGGGGCGAAGTGGGGGTCGGTGGCTACCCGGAAGAGGACGGCCCTGAGCAGGAGCTGTTCCCCTTGCTGGCGCAGGAGGTGCTCGACGAGGTCCGCGCCAGCGCCGGACCAGGCGACAGCATCGGCGACGATGATCGCGTCGGCGTAGCCGGCCGGGCGCCAGTACGGGCTCATGTCGATGACGGCGGGCGGTAGGCCGTCGCAGAAGAGGACGTTGCCGCCGAGGTCGCCGTGGATGAGCTGGCAGGGCAGGTCCACCGGACGCCGAAGGGCGAGCAGCGGTATGACGGACTCCGGGAGCTCGCCAGGGGTCTCACCCCAGGCGACCCTGTCGGCGACCGCCCACCGGTGCGACGCCACCAGCGCCGGCGACCAAGAGACACCGGCCACGGCCCGGTGGAAGCGGGCAGACACCTCCAGGACGTCCTGCCACGCGTCCGAGCGGTGCTCACCGTCCAGCCAGTGCCACGCCGACCAGCCGTCGACGACCCAGCTCCCGGACCGTGACCGCACCGGTCGGATTATCCGGACGTCCTCCGCGGACACCGTGTCGAGCACCTCGGCTAGCCAGGTTGCCAACGCCGGGTCGCCGGCCGGCTTGAGCACGAGACCTCCGGCCGCAAAGCTCAGACCCTGGCCCCCGGTCAGCCGCACCGGATGGGACACGTCCCACGCCCGCAGCGCCGACGGCGGGGGTGCGGCTCGTCCAGGGCCCGTGCAACGGGACGAGCTCCCGCCGCTCATGTCCCCGACCCTAACCCCGGCTGCTGCCCGGGCCCGCGTCCCCGATGTCGCTGCGAACGGGGACGCCCCGCCGTGGCACCAGCTGCTGGCCGTAGCGTCGAGTAGGTGTTGATGGTCGGTGACCGCGGCACCCACGACGGTGCGGCCGCCGACCTCGGCATCACCACCCTCGTGCTGCCGCCACTGCGCGCGCCCGAGGAGCACCGGCTGCAGGGGGTAGTCGACCTGGCCATGCCGGGTGCGAGCCTGTGACGGTGTTACCTCGCTGTGCCGCCCCTGCCGACCTGCCTGGGACGGTGCTGCGGTGACGTCGCAGCGGCTGCGTCGTCACGAGGCCGTCGCCGCCTCACTGGCGGCGCTGAACGACGCCGCGCTGTCGGCCCTGGTGGGCGACACCGCGACCGGTGCCGTGGGTGTCGGTGGCGGGTCCTCGGTGGTGCGCGTCGGCGGGCTGCCGGTGTTCGTCAAGCGGGTACCGCTCACCGACCGGGAGCTGGCGGCCCCGCGGAGCACGGCGAACCTGTTCGACGTGCCGACCGCCTGCCAGTACGGCATGCACCGCCTCGCAGGCCCCGGCGTCAGCGGCTGGCGGGAGCTCGCTGCGAACCTCACCGTCACCGCAGGCGTCCTGGCGGGCGAGACGGATCACTTCGCCCTGCTGCACCACTGGCGGGTGCTCCCCGGGCGTCTACCGGTCGCGGCCGAGCACCGCGACGTCGAAGCGGTCGTCGTGCAGTTCGACGGTGCGCCCGGGGTGCGCGCGCGTCTGGAGGCGCTGCACCGGGCGACCGCGAGTCTCGTGCTGTTCTCCGAGTACCTGCCGGGCACGATGGACGACTGGCTCGCCGACCCGCTCGCTCGGGCGGAGCAGCTGGAGCGGCAGCTGTTCGAGATGGTCGCGTTTCTGCGCGGCCGGGAGCTGCTGCACATGGACGGGCACTTCGCCAACATGCGGGTTCACGACGACCGGGTTCACCTCGTCGACTTCGGGCTTGCCACCTCCACGGCCTTCGACCTCACACCGGCCGAACGGGCATTCGTGATCCGCAACCGGGAGCACGACGCCGACTACGCCGCGATGCGCCTGGTCAACTGGCTGGTCAGCAGCGTCTGCGGCCTGCCCCCACCGACCGGACCCGGCCCCGACCTCGACGCACGCAACGCGTACGTGCACAGGTGCGCGGACGGGGACCTGCCACACGACGTGCCCCCGACCGTGGTGGGCCTGCTGGCCCGGCACGCATCGGCCGCGGCACGGATGAACACCTTCACTGCCCGCCTGTATGACGGCGACACCGACGCGGAGTACACCGGACCGACCGCGTGAAGCGCCAGGCGGTCCGCGCCACGCTCGACAGCTCGCTCGAGCGGATGAGCTGCACTGCACGGGCCACGACAAGCCCCCTCCGTCGATCTGGAGCAGTGACTCAGGGGCGGCTGACAGGGCACCCCGGCCAGCGCCACCCGCTGGACGTCCGGTGACGCACGCTCGATGGAGCGCAGTCGGCGCGCTGCCGTCGGGTCTAGGGCAGAAGCTCCGAGTACTGCTTGCGGGCCGGCATGTCGTGGATGACCAATTCGTCGCCGCCCTTGAAGAGCAGCACGACGGTCTCGAGGAGCCGCGCCTGCGTGTCGAACCCGATGCGCAGCTCCCGGTGGGGCCAGTCGGCGTCCTCGAGCGGCTCCACCCACAGCGGCCAGTCGGCCGCCTGGACAGCGTCAGGAGGAGCTACCCCGTGCTCGAGCGCAATGTCGTGGACCTTCACGCCGCGAAGGCGGCCAAGGCCCGGCGGATCGCCTCCGATCGCGAGATGTCATCGCGGGCGGCGACGGCGTCGACCGCGGCCAGCTCTTCAGCGGTCAGGCGGACGGCGACGACCTGCATCGGTTCTGCGCCCCGACCGGGGCGGCCGCGTCCGCGCCGTTTCACCTCTGCGACGTCGTAGCCAGCTTCGGCCTCGTCCGCCCACTGCTGGACCTGTTCGTCGCTCACATCGCTCACGTCGCTCACCACGAGCATCAGCGTATGACGAAAATGCGCAAGGGTGGAGCCGTCTCGGCGAGTCGAGCCACTGAGCAGCTTGACTGAGGCGCCACCGTGTCCCCCGGTCACCGACCATCGGCGGCCGCCCTCCGGTTGTTTGTGCCCGTCCCGTGCCCCCGCGCAACAGCAGAGCGACGAATCGGCAGGTGAGAAGCGGTGTAGCAGACGCTCTTGAAAGCCGTTGAACAGGTAACCATTCCTGTTCCGTGGGTTCGAATCCCACGCCCTCCGCCAGTCAGACGATCCACCAGGAAAGGTGCGCGGTCAAGGCGTCAGCAACGGCTGTCCACAGGCTCCGACGCCGACGGCTACCCGTGGCTCGACTAGCACCGGCGCACTCGCTACCAAGAGAAGGTGAAGGAGCGGCCCTGCAGGTCTCTCGCAGGGGACACTCGTCGGTGTGAGCCACACGTCACCGACCGCGTCCGCCCCGTCGGGCGGCCCTGCTCAGGTGGTGGGTGGTCGGCTGGGTCCCGTCGAGGCGGTGCGGACGGTGCTGCGAAAGACGTTCATGTGGTCCGGTCGGGCGAGGCGCTCGGAGTTCTGGTGGTGGACGCTCTTCGCCTCCGCCGTCTACCTCACCGCCATCGCCGTCGAGCTCCGGCTTGACCCCACTGGCGACAGCGTCGTCATCACGGGCGTCGCCTGGGCGGCCCTCCTGCTGCCGACGCTGGCCGTCACCGTCCGACGCCTCCACGACAGGTCGTTCTCCGCGTGGTGGCTGCTGCTCAACCTGCTCCCCTTCGGGGTGCTCGTCGTGCTGGTGTTGTGCGCCTTCGACAGCTGGGCCGGACCCAACCAGTACGGGCCCGACCCCAAGGGCCGCCCCAGCCCGGCCAGACCCGCAACCGCAGCCGGCGGACCCGCGGGTCCGCGGTGACGCACTTCTCCCGGTGCCTCTCGCCCCAGAGCACGTCGCCCCAGAGCGCGTCACCCCGAAGCATGTCGTCCCACGGCGCCGCCCGCTGGCGGGACCGCTGCTCGTGAGCCGCCGGCGACGCAGGTACCGCGTGAACAGCGCCGTGCAGGGCCGGCTCGACCCGTCCGACACGACTGACACGGCTGGCGTGGCTGGCGCGGAGGGGGCAAGGCTCGTTTTCGCCGCCGTGCTGACCGCCCTGCGCGGCGACGCCGAACGCGTCGTGGCCGACCTCTTCGCCCGCGACGCGCCACTCCCATCGCACGCCAGAGCCGCCGCCCTCGAGCTGCACCAGTGCACACGGCCTGTCCTGCTCGCCACCTACGACCGCAACCCGTTCCAGTCGGTCACCATCGACCCCGGCGACCACGCGCAGTGGCGAGCGCTCCTGAAGGTGGCGCCGTACTCCAAAGACCTACGCCTCGAGACCACCTTCACCGACCTGCTCGCCTCATTTGGAGGCGTCGACTCCCTGCGCCTTCGGTTGCGCGACGAACAGGCCGACCGCGTGCGCCAGGCGCTGCGGGACCTACCCGCCGGTCTCTCCGCTTCCCTCGTGCTGCGCCGCCCCTTATGGCGGAGGCGCCCGTAGCGGCCTGCTCCCGCTGACGGTTCCAGTCGGGGGAGCAGGGCCCGACTGTGGCTCGGTCGATCCGGTGGTGTGCGACGGAAGCCGGGTGCGTCGGGTCGACCGCACGGCACCATCAGCACATGACGGACGAGCCGCGTGGACCGGAGGACCCTGGTTCCGCCGCGGCCGGTCGGCCCGTGCCCGGTGCGGTCGCCCCCGTGTCGCTGCCGGGGCCGTTGCCTGTGACGTGGCGGTTGTCGAGACGTCGAGAGTCGGCTCCGCATGCTCGTCATCGGCGGCGGGCTCACCGACCCCCGACTGCCGTGACCCACCTCAGGTCGGAAGAGCCGAAAATCCTTGACAAGCACGGCATCAAGCGAAGATCGCCTGGAGCTACTGCAATCTCGACAGAGGCATGACCCCGCGCCTCCTTCGCGGCGATTGGCGATATTCAGCATGATACGATGGATGAATGGCAAGAGTTCTCGTTCCAATACATTGAAGGAGCCGCTTAAGTTATGTCGCCGCGACCAGGAGGTGAGGCCGATAAGATCGGCAATCGCTATGAAGGTTCCTGGACGGTCGCGCGACTGTTGGGGATCCTCGGCGGCCATGCCGAGTGGATCCGCTTGGAACCGCTCGGTGATCTGGGACGGGGCGCCGAGTTCGTCCTTCATAAGGTCACGTCGGATGAGTCGCACCAGGTCAAGCGTCAGGTTGGCAACGCCAACGAGTGGACTGTTGCTGGCCTGAAGAAGTTGAAGGTGTTCGAGACCGCAAAGCGGAACGCCGGCGCCGGTCGTAATTATCACTTCGTCTCGACGGTGCCCTTCCGGCCGCTACAGGAGTTGGCTGATCGCGCGCGAAACTCAAACGACTATTCCTCGTTCGTCCTGGGCGGCTTGCCGAATGACCTTAACGACCTACTCACTGAACTGGGCGAACTCTACGGTGGCGTGGAGAGCGCTTATGGCGTCTTGCGCCGCTTCTTCGTGCGGCTCGTTGACGAGGCCGAGCTGCGCCACAACAACACTGTCATTGCTGAACTACTGCTTGAGGGCGGGACCGGCTTACAGGCCAGAGCTGCTCTCGGAGAGATTATCGATGACAATATTGACGTCCAGCTAACGGCTGATCGGCTGCTTGAAAAGCTCCGGCCTTATGGGATACAGCGCCGACTGCTTGCCAGCCGGCAGGGCTTGGCGGAGCGGGTGCGGGTAGCCACCGCAACTTGGCTTAGACGGGTCGAGCGGCAGATGATGCAGCCGGTCATTCCGCGAGCTGAGGCTGGGGCGCTGCGTGACCTCTTGACCAGCTCGGACGAGGCAGTGCACTTCTTGGTGGGTGCAGCTGGCGGCGGCAAGACGGCGGTCCTCCATCAGGCAGTCGAGCAGCTAGTAGCCGATGACGTGCCAACCCTGGTTCTTCGCCTGGACCGGTTCGATCGCTTGGACAGCACAAACGATCTAGGGCAGCAGTTGGAGCTCGACGTATCGCCGGTGGTGGCGCTGGCTGCGGCTTCTGATGGCCGGCCGTCGATGCTCGTCCTTGATCAGCTGGATGCCGTCAGCCTGGCATCCGGCCGACTTCCCGAGAACTTTGACGTCATAGCCGACCTCGTGTCCGAAGCGATGGCCATCCCAGACATGCGGGTGGTGCTGGGCTGCCGTCACTTTGATGTCGACAACGACCATCGGATCAGGACCCTCCGCGACCGGGTGAAGGCTGGCGTCCAGTCGGTTGCACTTCTAAGCGTGGACCAGGTGACCGAAGTCGTAGGGGGCTTAGGCCTGTCAGCAGCCGCGCTCACCGACCAGCAGTTGGACATCCTGCGCTTGCCGCTCCATTTGTCTCTACTGGCGACCATCGCCGATGAGCCGGCAGCGCTTGACTTCGCCAACAGCCAGCGACTCTTTGATGAGTATTGGGAATACAAACTGCGCGCTGTTCGTCAAAAGCGCGAGTCTGTTCGCTTTAATCAGGTGGCTAGCCGCATAGCTCGCGCAATCAGCGAACGACAAGCGCTGGCCGTGCCGATCAGCGTCCTTGATGTGGATGATTTGCTTGATGACGCCATGGTGCTCGTGTCAGAGCATTTGCTGGTGCGCGATGGACGGCAGGTCGCCTTCTTCCACGAGTCAATCTTTGACTATGCGTTCGCACGTCAGTGGGTCAGTAGTGGCGAGACGCTTGTTCAGTTTCTGGCAGCTGGCGAGCAAGAACTCTTCGTCCGGGGACAGGTACGTCAAATCATGGCTCACCTGCGAGCGCTCGATCCAGACCGTTACGTCGATGAGGTGCGGGGTTTGTTGGAGTCGGATGCTGTCCGCTTCCATATCAAAGATGCAGCCGTCGGTGTCCTGAGTGTGCTTCCTGACCCAACCACAGCGGAGGCGGAGCTCGTCGTCCTGGTAGCGGACGGTGACGCCGCTCTAGCGACCCGTCTATGGACACGCCTCCGAACGCGGGCGTGGTTCGGACGTCTGGATGACGAGGGGTACATAGGCCGCTGGCTGGATGGCGACGATGAGCAGCAACGCCGTGTTCTGAACTTGATGCCCGGGGCGATCGCCGATGTCCCCGATCGAGTTGCCGCCCACCTTGCGGAGCATCGTCAGACACCAGCATATGGCGGCTGGGTGCGGTGGGCGATGCGCTTCGCGCAGCTCGAGCAGCACCGCGGCCTCTTCGACACGTACTTGGACGCGGTGCGTTCCGGCCTATATGACGGCTTTGAGCAGGAGATGTGGCTCGCCGTACATCGCTTGGGTGATCGACGGCCCGAGTGGGCCGTCGAGGTATTGGTGGCTTATCTCGTTGACCGGCCGGGTGCACTTGCCCCAGATGCCCGTGGCGAAGTGGCAGCCTTGAAAAACCGCGAACACTCCGCGGCTGAACTGGCCCGCGCAGCGGCCGCCAAGGCTCCGCAAGCGTTCGTCGATGGCCTTCTGCCGTATCTGCTACGGGTGATGGCGGAAACGTCCTATGACAGCCCTCCCCTCTCGGCCCGGCGTGATAAGCAGTTCTCGTTCCGCTATCCGGAGTCGCGGGCGAATAGCGATCTTGACGATCTGCTGTTGGACGGTATGGCGGCGGCGTTAGCTAGCGTGGTGGCGACCGAAGGGGAAGCCTTACGTCCGACGCTGGACGTCCTAGCTGCCGACCAGCACGACTCGGCGCAGTGGCTCCTCTACAACGCCCTGGCAGCGGGTGGTCATATCTTCGCCGACTGGGGAGCAGAACTGCTGCTGGCGGACGATCGACGCCTGATGTGCGGTGATGCCCGCGAGCCGCTATCCATGACGCGCAAGTTGTTGCAGGCCATCACTCCGTGCGTGTCCAATCTGAACTTTCAGCGCCTCGAGGATAAGCTGAGGACAATCCGCTTCCCTTGGGAAAATCTGCCCTTTGGTTATCCGGCATTCTATTTGCTGTCAGCACTTGACGAGGGCCGCTTGTCGGAACAGGGCCAGGGTCGCCTTGCCGAGCTTCGCCGAAAGTACGGCATGGATCAGCCTCCCCAAGATTCCTTAGGCATCACCGGAGGTGTCGTCGAATCCCCAATTATGGCGGAATCGGCACGCCAGATGGATGATGCCAACTGGCTCAAGGCTATGGGGAAGTACATAGGCGAGGAACGTGACTACCGTGTTATGACTGGTGGGGCCGAGGAGCTCTCTCGGGTCCTAGAGGAGGAAGTGAGACAGGAGCCGGAGCGCTTTGCGCGACTCGCCTTGCAGCTTACTCCCCAGCTCAATCCTGCTTACGCTGCCGCAGTTCTCAGGGGCCTTGGTGCAGCACCTGAGCCAGCGGATATCGACGTGGCGCTGCCGGCGATACGGCATCTAGCCGGCTTCCAGAGCGCAAATGTCGATCGATGGCTGCAGTCGGCTCTGCGCCCTTACCTAGCGGATGTACCACTCGACGTGGTTGAACTTGTCTGTGCCCGGGCGCTGAGCACGCGGGACCCAGAGGACGACGGCATCCGGATTTGGTCTCAGGACGCCGAGACTGACGAGAGGGTCGCTGACATTGAGGGATCTGGCATCAACACGGCGCGCGGCAGCCTGGCAATCACGCTCGGCAATTTGCTCTGCTACGACGTCGACGGGCAGCGAACAGCGGTCGTCGTTCCGGCCCTTGAGCGCTTCGCTCAGGACCCGTCCATACCCGTGCGCACCTGTGTGGCTCATCTGTTGGCGATGGCGATGCGGCACGCCCGCGAAGAGGCAATTACTGCCTTCTGGGCCCTGATCGGGTCAGATGATTCGCTACTTGCCTCACGGTTCGTCGTGCGCTGTATCGCTTACATCGGTGCCGAGGACCCAGAGGCCGTACGCCCTGTCATCGATCGCATGCTGGCGTCCGACGTGGCCGCCGCTCGGGAGACAGGCGGCGAAGTTGCAGCCTACGCCGCAATGAAATGGGAAATGCGGGAGCCGCTGGAAACAGCCCTTGGTTCGGAGATGGCCGAAGTCCGGAAGGGTGTCGCTGGGGCGATGGTGCAGCAGGTGGGACATGCCTCAGACGTCGAGATCGCGAGCGCGACTCTGGTCGCCCTGTTCGGGGATGACAACGATACGGTGCGCCGCGAGGTGGCCGGCGTAGCCGGTGAGCTGCGGGGTCTGGCTCTCAGTCCCTTCTACGGACTCCTGGTAGAACTGATCAATTCACCGACGTTCCGCGAAGCGCTTCCGCAGCTACTGATCACCTTAGAGCGAGCACCGGACAAGGTCGACCCCCTGATCCTACTGACCGCCCAGCGCTTCATCCAAGCCTTGGGTGCCGAGGCGGCTGACATCAGCACAAGTGCCGCCGGTGATGCGCCCGAGGTTGGGCAGCTTGTAATCCGCGGTTTGGCTCAGACGAGAAAGTCAGATAAACGGGCTGCGCTATTGGACGTGATTGACGACCTGTTGCGTGTTGGCGCCTATGGCATCGATGACCTAGTCGCCGAGTCTGAACGGTGACGTCTCTGTCCACTCCACTTCTGGCATGACGGCCTGTTGGATATGGCAGCCCGCCCCACCTCAAGTCGGAAGAGCCCGTTGTCTACAGGGTGCTCAATAGGTCTGGCAGGCGGCACTCATGACAATTTGACGAGTGGGAGGAACCGGACCGTGTCCGTCCTGAGTCGACTTCAGGCGGGTACGAAGGCATGTCCTCGGAGGACGGGCACAGAGGTGCTGTGATCGACCTCGGCGGCGATGTCGACATCGGCGCCGAAGCCGCCATGGTGGAGTTCTCGTCCACTGGCACATGCAGTGAGCTGGGCAGCAAGGTCGGGGGCCACCGCCTGACTAGCCGCTGCCGCCAGATTCGCCTCTGGGGACAGGTCGTGCCATTCGCGATCGGCTAGAGCTCGCAGCATGGCGCCTGCTCCCCACAGGTCCTCTACGGCGGGACGCAGCGACCCGTCGGGCCAGCGCTCTCCGGCGGAGATGACCGCCACCCTCGCGCTGCGGTGGTCGTAATGCTGGTCGACCCACTCGGCGACGGCGGTGGCGTTGCGCAGGCAGGCACCCACGACCACGTCCGCGACGCCCGCGAGGTGGTGGGCGATGGTCGAGCCGTTCGGGGACGGCAGCACCAACCGCGCCGGCGACGGGTCTGCAGCGTGGACCGTCGCCGGGGACAGGCTGACCTGTCCGGGCTGAGCGACGCGGCGACCGACAGCGAGAACTGCCCTGTGCTCGGCGGCGAACTGCTCGGCGTCTGGGTCGGCGTCATGGTCGTCCCACCGGTAGGGCAGAACGTGGACGCCGGCGTCGGTGGCCACGCTGAGCGTGGTGGTGAAGGACAGGACGTCGACCACTACTGCGATGTCGACGTCGAGGGCGATGGCGCGGGCGCCGGTCAGGCCCCAGTCGTGGCGGACGCGGTGGCCGTCCTGGCGGTGCGCCGGCTTGAAGGTCGGCACGTCCAGACGTCGAGACTAGGTCGGCTGTCTCGGCAGCCGATGCTCCGCGGGGGACACACGTCCCACGATCACTTGCTCGGCTCGCGGGTGCAGACGCATGAGCGGGAAGCGTGACTCCCGGAAGCCCAGCGCCTCGTACAACGAGCGCCCCTGTCCGGTCGCCACGAGCTCGACGCGGGCAATGCCCCGGTCAGCCGCCCACGAGAGCACGCCGCGCAGCACCCGGCGAGCGTGCCCCCTGCGCCGGTGCTCCGGGCGGACCACGACGTTGCTGACCAGGACGTCGCCACCGCTCGGTGATGTGGGACTCGGCGCGGAATCTCTGAGGCACCCCATCGCCATGGCCACGACAGCGCCATCGACGTCGACGACCTGGACGTGGACGTCGTCCGAGGACACGCGAGTACCGAACCACTGGAGCGCCTCGATCCTCCACTGCGGATCGTCCACGCCAGGCACATCCATCGCCGCGAACATCAACGCGCGGAGCTCGACCAAGGCCTCGACGTCGCCGGGCCCGGCAGCGCGCACCCTGGTATCGCTGCTCGTGTCCATGAGGCCCATCCTTTCCCCTGGCTTCGGAGGACGTGGCTTCTGAGGTCGCCGTCCCTTTGCCCGATCGGTCGCCGGCACGCCGACGCTGGACGACACCTCCCGGTGGGAAAGCGGGGGCGGAGGTGCCATCGGTCGGCGATTTTCGCGCGGGGTCCGGAACTCGCGGCGCACGGGTCACTGCGCCCCTATACCCCTGGCCCGCTTCGCCTACGTTTCTCTCGTGTCGTCGCAGCGCTCTGCCGTGGCCGTGGCCGTGTACGGGGTGCTCGTTGACGGCGGGCGGCTGCTGTTGATGCGCCGGGCGGGCAGCGGCTATCGCGATGGCCAACTGTCTCTTCCCGCAGGGCACCTCGACGGTGGCGAGGACGCCGTTTCGGGGATGATTCGCGAACTGAGGGAGGAGCTCGACATCGTGGCGGATCCGGCCTCGTGCAAGTTGGCGTTGACCATGCACCGCGCGCCCGAAGGAGCAGGAGACAGGGAGTACGTCGATCTGTTCTTCCTGGTCGAACGCTGGAGAGGGGTTCCGACGATCGCAGAGCCGCACAAGTGCGAAGAGCTGATCTGGGTCGACCGCCACCAGCTTCCCTGGGATGTCGTCGACTACGTTGCTGCGGCTCTCCGATCCATCGACGCCCGGCAGCCAATGGCACTGCACGGCTGGAGGCCGTGAGGGACGCCGGCGACTTCCCGGACTGGCTCCTAAGTTTCGCCGCCTGAGGATGGCTCTGCGGAACGCCTTCTTCGCGAACTCGCGCGCGTGGGGCCGGCCGCCGTCGCAGACGTCGCCGGCAACGGGGGACTGGACGGCGTACCGGCACCGGTCAGTGGAGGAGCTGAGTGCTCGTCTCGTCGACGAATCTGCGGACCGCGGCTGTTCGTGGCGGCTCGTCGTCGCTCCCGCCCTGGTACCACCAGTCCCGCGCCCACAGCACCACGTCCCTGTGCGCGGGCACGGCCTCAGCGATGATCGTTGCCGCGACCTTCTTTGAGACCTGGTCCCCGGCATCTAGTGCGACTGCGGCGCGGCACACGCTGAGGACTGCGTAGGCCTGTCCGCCGGGGGTGGTCATGCCGCGCACCCATGTCGGCCAGTCCCGGACATGGTGCAGCAGCGAGTCCCTGGCCTGCTCGTCGTCGATCGCGGGGATCACGGTCTGCACCGGCGGTCCGGTCAGCGTGACGCCGTGCCGGTGCGCCAACGACCAGCCCAGCACTCGGTGCTGGGTCGCTGCGAGCAGGTGCAGGTGCTCGCCCGGGCTGACCCGCGCGATAACGCCAGGCGCAGCGAGATCGTCGTCGGTCGCCTGCCGTTGCAGCGTGTCGAGAGCCACGTACTCGACCTCCACGCGGCTCCGCCACATCGGGAACCGTGCGTCCACAGTGTCGTGGACGACCCGCAAGCGGACGAGCAGCTCCTCATCGGGTTGCTGGGTCAGTACCGCGAGAAGGTCGACGTCGCTGCGTCCCTGGCAGAAGTCACCGACCGCGAGGGAGCCGTGCAGGTACACGCCCGCGAGAGCAGGGCCGAGGCCTTCTGA
The DNA here is from genome assembly GCF_037860835.1 of Aquipuribacter nitratireducens. NCBI lineage: Bacteria > Bacillati > Actinomycetota > Actinomycetes > Micrococcales > Intrasporangiaceae > Aquipuribacter > Aquipuribacter nitratireducens. Next base: position 123,985 of record NZ_JBBEOG010000005.1, read on the forward strand.
GAGCAGGTCGACGGTCGTCGTGAGCAGCGTCCGCACGTCTCCGGGTATCGAGCGGAGGGAGTTGCTCTCCGTGTCACTCACCCCGGCAGCGTCCCCAGAAGTCGGCGACCGTGCCATTCATTTCCGCGATGGGTCCGCGGCAGGCCGGCACAAGCAGGCGCGCCATGCCTGACAGGGTGAGGCGGGTGTCCGAGACGGTGGCCGACAGTGGCAAGGACGAGCACATCGTGGTCGCCGGTGTCCTGTGCCGAGCCGGCCGGGCGCTGCTGGTGCACCGCTCGCCGTCCCGACGCTGGTACCCCGACGTCTGGGACCTTCCCGGCGGGCACGTCGAGCCCGGCGAGGCCCCGCAGCGCGCGCTGGAGCAGGAGCTCGCCGAGGAGCTCGGCATCACGGCCATCGTGACCGGCGAACCGTTCGCTCGGCTGCGCGGCGACGACTTCGTGATGGATGTGTGGGTGCTGGACCAGTGGCGCGGGGAAGCGGCCAACCAGGACGTCGAGGAGCACGACGCCCTGGCATGGCTCACCAGTGACGAGATGAGCGCGCTCCGCCTGGCCGATGCTCGCCGGCCGCGCCTGGTGCGGGCAGCCCTGCAACAACCGCGCTCAACGCAGGGGCGCCCCTCGCGCCTGTCTCCTGGACCTCAGTGAAGCTCGAGTTCGACGCCTGGGAAGGCAGTCGCGGCGGCCACCCGTACACGTTGTGTCCGGCGGTCACCGACCAGCGGCGACCGTGATCCGGTCGGTTGTGCCCGTCCCGTGCCCCCGAGCGGTAAGAGGCCCGCAAAGCTGCAGGTCAGCGGCGGTATCGCAGACGCTCTTGAAAACCGTTAAACGCTCAACCAGGACGTTTCGTGGGTTCGAATCCCACGCCCTCCGCTGACTGAGTCATGCCAGCTCTGACCTGGGCGAACGTCATGACCTGCGGGTTCTTCGGTACGTCGGGGTACGGGGTCCCTTGCCGACGGTCCGCGGGACCGTTCGCCCCGTCCGACAGTCAATGGCCGTTGGCAGTTGATTGTGCGGTCCGAGCCTCGGATCTTCACGCTGTGCCCCATGCGTGCCCCCGAGAACGATCTTGTCGGGCGTGGCGGTGTAGCCGCGATGATGGCGAAGACTGCACCACGAGCTGGCCGGGGCCCACGTCACGCTGCCGCGGCCCTGCCGAAGGTCGCCTGGGTTGCCCACGGGACGGCCTATGACGAGTCGAGGCAGAGAAGCCAATTTCTGTGGTGGCTGCAGCACCGCACCGACAGCCCTCGGCCTGTCGACCTTCGACGGGCACAGCGTCACCCCGGCCACTGCGGTGGTACCGAAGTGCGAGATCACCGTCATGATCGTCGCCGTCGCCGTCGTCACCCACAACCTCGCCTACGGCGTCGTCGCCGGCGTCCTGACCGCGATGGTCCTGTTCGCCCGCCGCGTCGCCCACCTCGCCGAGGTCACCTCCGTCACCGACCCTGACGGCAACCACGTCGTGTTCAGCGTCCACGGTGAGCTCTCCTTCGCCTCCAGCAACGACCTCGTCTACCGGTTCGACTACGCATGCGACCCCGACGACGTCGTCATCGACCTGTCGCAGACGCACGTGCGTTACGCCTCCTCGGTCGCCGCGCTCGACGCGGTCACCAGCACGTTCGCACGACGCGGCAAGATCGTCACCACCGACCTCACCGAGCGCAGCGCCACAATGCACAGCCGGCCGCCGGGGAGCTGTCGGCAGCCGCTGAGCGAGGCCTGCGGCACGGTCGGCGGGTGCGCTACGTGCCGAGCAGGCGGCGCGCGGCGTCGTCGGCGGGGAAGATCAGCTCGACCCGCAGCTCGTCGAGCGTGACGTCCGCGGCTCCTCCGAAATGGGCGACCACGGAGATGGTCCGCACGACGTCGTTACCGACTCGGAAGTGCGGGCACAGCACCCGACCGGCCGGCGTCGTGGGCGAGGGGACAGGTGGCGGACGGCGTCCGAGGCGAGATCGACCAGGCCGGCCAGGACCTCGTCTCCGGGGTGGCGGGCCGCCTCAGCCGTCAGCCGAGCGAGCCCGGCGACGGCGACCTCGGCCCAGTTGTCGATCGCGTCCCGCCAGGCCCCGCCGTAGACGAGGCGGACGACGTTGCGGTCAGCCTCGGCCGGCAGGAGCCGGTCGGCGGCGGCGTTCGCTCTGACGATGTCCCAGTGCCGGTCGATGACGTAGGCGGGGTACGGCTCGTGCCGGGCGAGCATCTGCTCGATCGCGTCGGAGAAGGCGCCGAGGTCGGGGTCGTCGAGGCGTGTCTCCGGGTAGGCCGGAGCCAGGCCTGCGTCAGTGAGCAGCCGGTTGGTCTCGCGCAGCGGCAGGTCGAGCGCGACCGACAGCCGTTGCACCATGTCGCGACTCGGCCTCGAGCGGCCGGTCTCGAGGAACGACAGGTGCCGGGACGTGGTCCGCGCTGCCAGGGCCAGCTGCAGCTGGCTGAGGCCGCGGAGTCGTCGTCGCCGTCGAAGGGCGGCCCCGAACGGGGTCACGGTCTCCACCAGTGGAAGTGCGCTCACGCGTGCGCTCACCCGCTCATGGTCAGCCACCCCCGTGTCACGTCGCCATTCCCTCGAGGGGAATCGACCCGGAGCGTCTTCGCTGGTGCCCTTCACCCACGCCCCACGACCGAGAGGTGATGAGCATGAGGATCTCGACCGGCATCGACATCGACGCCCCCGTGGCCGCGGTGTGGGAGGTGGTCGGCCCGCAGTTCGGCGACGTCGGGCGGTGGGCCCGAGCCGTCGAGGCCTCGACGCCGGTGGGTGACATCGGCGAGCCCGGCAGCGGCCGCCGCTGCGAAGTGGCGGCTCCCGGCTTCGACGCGCTGACCGAGGAGCTGATCACGTACGACGAGGCGGCCCGGTCGCTCTCGTACCGGGCGAGCGCGGGCATGCCCCGCTTCGTCCGGTCGGCCACCAACACCTGGAGGGTCGGCCCCCGCCCTGACGGAGGCAGCCGGTTCGACATGGCGGCGGACCTCGAGCTCGCGGGCGCCGCTCGCGCGCTCTCCCCCGTGTTCGCCGCCTACTTGTGGGGCGTAGGCCGTCTGACGGCGCGTGACCTGCAGGTGGTCGTCGAGACGGGCCGACCCCGACGAGGCGGGGTCACGCGCGCCCTGTTGGACCTCGTCCGCCCGACGTCCCGGCGCTCACTGCGACGGGTCGTCGGGCTCAACGGTGCCTTCAGCGCGACCTGCGGTGCTGTCCTCCTCCTGGCTCCGACGTGGTGGTCCGCGCAGCTGTCGGACGCACCGACGGCCCTCGTCGCCGCCACAGGGCTGGGACTGCTCGGCTACGGCGCCGGACTCGGCCTCGTCGTCCGGCGCGGAACCGTGCCTGCTGGGCTCGGGCTGACCCTTGCAGGCCTCGACGCCGCGTGGGTACTGGCCTCGACCGTCGTCCTGCTCACGGCGGAGTCGACGACGACGACCGGGACGCTGACCCTGCTGGGCACCGCCACGGTCGTGGCGCTGCTGGGGGTGTCGCAGTGGCGGGCCGCGACCGCGCGTCCCCCGCGTACCGCGGCCGCAGTGGGCGAGGCGACGCCGGCGCCGTGACAGCCGTCCCGCCCGGCGCCAGCGCGGTGGGGCACGATGTCGACGTGCCGAGCGCGAGGACAGCGTCGTCCGCAGGGCGACGGGCCGGAGCGGCCACGCGAGGCCTCGGGCTCCTGGGGTCGGCGGAGCTTGAGCGCCTGAGACGTTTCGGCACCACCCGCCACGCCCCGGTCGGCACGGTGGTGGCGGCGTCCGGGAGCGTGGTGACGCAGGTCCACGTGGTCGCCTCGGGGGAGATCGAGCTGCGGGCCCGGCTGGAGAAGGGCCGGGCGACAACGGCCCTCGTCCGCGCCGGCGGGGTCGTCGGCGACATCCCCCTGCTCCTGGGTCATCCCATGCCGTTCGACGCCGTCGCGAGCCGGGACACCGAGTGCGTGACGCTCACCCGCGAACGGTGGACCGAGGTGCTGCAGGGTTCGCCGGACCTCGCCCTGCGCTGGATGACGTCGATAGCCCGGCGACTCGACGACGACCGTCGACGCCTGGTCGTCATGGCGTCCAGGCCCCTGGTCGGTCAGGTGGCCTACGTCCTGCTCGACTTCGCCGAGCAGGCCCCCGGCGGCCGATCGGTCGTCCACCTCAGCCACACGACCCTCGCCCACCTGCTCGGCGTGAGGCGCCCGTCGGTGTCGCGGGTGCTCGCGGAGCTGCGCGCGACCGGCCTCGTCCGCGCCCGGTACGGGCGGACCGAGCTGCTGGACCTCGACGGCCTCCGGCACCTCGCAGGGGGTGACCCCCTGCCGTGAGCAGGAGACCCTCTCTGTCACCCAGGTGACAGAGACGGCAGAACGGGCGGCCGTATCCGTTGGGACACCTGGAGGCCGGCACACCGTCGGCCGTTCGACGAAAGGTGAACCCATGACCCGCATCCCCGTCCACACCGTCGCCTCCGCTCCCGAGGGCAGCCGGGACTCCCTCAAGACGCTCGAGGCCCGCTTCGGCAAGGTCATGAACATCCACGGCGCGATGGCGCACTCGCCAGCCGTCCTCGAGACCTACGCCGCGATCCAGCGGGTCATGACGGAGGTCGGCACCTTCGACGGCGCCACACGCGAGGCCATCGCGCTGGCCGTGGCGAACGTCGACGACTGCGCGTACTGCCAGGCCGCGCACACCGCCGGTGGGAAGGCCGCCGGCCTCACCGAGCAGGAGACGATCGACATCCGCCGGGGCGACGTCGAGGACCCGAAACTCGCCGCCCTGCTCGCGATCGTGCGGGAGCAGACCGCCCGGGTCGGTCACGTGCAGGACAGCACCTGGCAGGCGGCCCTGGACCAGGGCTGGACGGACGCCGAGCTGACCGAGACGTCGGCGCACGTGGCGCTCAACCTCTTTACGAACTACTTCAACCACCTGGTGCGCACGGACCTCGACCTGCCGGCGGCTCCCGCGGCCTGAGGTCACGACTTCACCCACACTGATGAAACCCTGCGTCGACATGAGCGCCCAGGCGACGGATCCGGAGGACACATGAGTGCCCGCGACTGCGACCTCCTCGTCATCGGCGCCGGTGCCACCGGCCTGGCGGCGGCACGGACGGCTAGTTCGGCCGGGCGCCGGGTGGTAGTGGTCGAGGCGGCGCGGCCCGGTGGTGACTGCACCCACTACGGGTGCGTGCCGAGCAAGACCCTGCTCGACGTCGCCCACCGGGCCTCTGCCGCCCGCGAGGGCCGTCGCCTCGGAGTCGGTGAGATGGGCAAGGTCGACTTCCCGGCCGTCATGCGACACGTGCACGACGTCATCGACCGGATCGAGCAGGACGAGAGCCCGGAGCTCCTCCGTCGGGAGGGCATCGACCTCCTGACGGGCTGGGCCCGCTTCGTCGAGGTGTCCGAACGCGGGACGACCGTCGACGTCGACGGCACGCGGGTGCGTGCCGCACGGGTCGTCATCGCCTCCGGGGCCAACGCCGCCGTCCCGCCGGTCGAGGGTCTCGCCGACGTCCCCTACCTCACCAACGCGACGGTGTTCGGCCTCACCGAGCAGCCGCAGCACCTGCTCGTCATGGGCGGCGGCGCGATCGGGGTCGAGCTCGCCCAGGCCTTCGCCGGTCTCGGCACCAATGTCACGCTGGTCGAGGGCGCCCCTCGCCTGCTCGGCAAGGAGGAGCCGCAGGCGGCGGCGGTCATGGCGGGCGTCCTCACGCGCCAGGGAGTCGACGTCCGAACCGGGTCCCAGGTCGCGTCGGTCAGGCGCGGACCCGGCGGAGGTGTCGTGCTCACCCTGGACGAAGGTAGCGAGGTCGCCGGCTCCCACCTGCTCGTGGCCGTCGGACGCCGACCTGCCACCGCCGGGATGGACCTGGACCGGGTGGACATCGAGACCGGTCAGGGCGGGGCCGTCGTCACCGACGAGCAGCTGCGGACGAGCGCCCCCGGGGTGTGGGCCGCCGGTGACTGCACGACGCCGCTGCAGTTCACCCACGTCGGCGACGCCCAGGGCCGGCTCGCCGCCCACAACGCCTTCGCCCGCAGCAGCCGGCTTCCCGAGCTGCTCGGCGGCCCCGGACGCTTCGACCCGCGGGTCGTGCCGTGGGTGACGTTTACGGCCCCGGAGGTCGGCCGGGTCGGCCTCACCGAGGCGGAGGCGTTCGAGCGCTACGGCGCCCGGGCCCGGGTCGCGGTCGTGACGATGGCCGAGACCGACCGGTCGCGGACGCAGTCGGCCACCGACGGCTACGTCAAGCTCGTCGCAGGCCCCCGTCGTCTCGCTCCGCACCGGCTGCTCGACGAGGTCGTCGGGATGACCGCCGTCAGCCCGCACGCTGGCGAGCTCGCCCACACCGCGGCCCTGGCCATGCGCACCCGGATGCTGGCGGCGCGGCTCGCCCAGACGGTCGCGCCGTACCCGACGTACTCCCTCGCCCTGCGCATCGCAGCTGCCCGCCTGTTCAGCACGTTCGCCGGGCAGACGTGGCGCCCCGCCCGGGCCTCGGAGGACGGCGAGAACGCCTAGCGCCGCCGCTGAACCACCTCGCGGTGCAGGTCGAGCACGTGGGCGGCGAGCACGTCTGGATGGTCCTCCGGGGTGAAGTGCCGACCGCCCTCGATCCGGTGCAGCGGCACCCGGAGGTCGTCGGCGAACCGCTCGCCGTACTCGACCTTCTGGAAGGGGTCCGCATCACCCCACATCACGCGAGCCGGCACACGCAGCTCCGCGAGCCGGGGCGAGACCTCCAGGGTGTCGCGGACGTCGAGCGAGGCCACCTGCCGGGCGAGGGCCGGTCCGGCCCCGTGCTCGAGGTAGGGACGCATGTGGGTCCGCCGGGACTCCGCCGCCGTTGCCGCGTTGTCGTGGCCGCGGACGAACAGCCCCGCCAACGACGACGTGACGACACGACCGGGCAGCCGGGCCACCAGCCCGCGCGCGGCCGCGAGCACCTTGACCGACGGGACCGGCCAGGAGTCGTACCCGACGGCGTTGGTGAGGAGCAGGCCGGCGCACAGCTCGGGACGCCGGACGGCCATGATCTGCACGACACCGCCGCCGAGGTCGTGGCCCACGAGGACCGCCTCCCGCACGCCCCGCCCGTCGAGCCAGGCGAGCAGGCGGTCGGCCTGCGCGGCCAGGCCGATGTCGCGCCCGGCGCCGGCCGGGATGCTGTCGCCGTAGCCGGTCATCTCCGGGACCAGCACCCCCAGGCCCGGCAGCAGCGGCACGACGTGCCGCCACAGTGCGGACGAGGTCGGGATGCCGTGCACCAGCACGACCGGCACGCCGCTGCGGTCCTCGCTCGCCGGCTGCTCCAGCCAGCGCAGGGGCGTGCCCTCGATGGTCGTCGTGCGGGACTCGGGTCGACGCTCGGGCATGATCCTGGCTCTCCTCAGGTCGGACGGCCGCTTGTGTGAAGGAGCACACAGAGGGCACGACACCGGTGTTCCTAGCCTCGCAGGCGGAGGGCGCGAGCGCCGCCCTCGGAAGAGGTGAGGGCCATGACCGCAACCACGGCAGCGACCGGCTCGCGTCCGCTCGTGTCGTTCCGCTCCGTCCCGATCGGTGTCGTCGGGGGGCTGGCGGGCGGAATCGTGTTCGGGCTGATGATGCAGCTGATGGGCATGCTGGGAATGGTCGGCATGCTCGTCGGTTCGGAGTCCCTCGCCGTCGCGTGGGTCGTGCACCTGCTGATCTCGGCGGCCATCGGGGCCGGCTTCGGCCTGGTGCTGGCGCCCCGGGTGAACGGCCTGGCCACCGGGCTCGGCCTCGGCGCCGCGTACGGCCTGCTGTGGTGGGCCCTCGGTCCGCTGCTGCTCATGCCCGCGGCCATGGGAATGCCGGTGCTCACCGTCGACGCGACCGCGGGGCAGAGCCTGCTGGGCCACCTGGTCTTTGGCCTCGTGCTCGGTGTCGTCGTGGCCCTTGCTCGGCGCCGCGCAGGGAGCCCTGCCCACGCATGAGCCTGGCCTCGGTGGGCGTGCGGCCTCGTACCGTTGAGGGCGTGACCCCAGAACCCGGCACGCGTCAGCCCGTGTTCTGCCTGAACGAGGTCGAGATCCTCCGCGACCTCGACCAGCAGGAGATGGAGTCCATCGCGGCCCGCGCCGCCATGCGTGTCTTGGAGCGGGGGAGCCTCGTCTGGTCACCCATTGACGGCCGCGAGGTCCTCTACATCGTGAAGTCGGGCCGGGTACGCCTGCTGCGCTCGACCGCGGACGGCCGCACCATGACCCTGGCGGTGCTCGGGCCCGGCGCGCTGTTCGGGCAGATGCGCCTGCTCGGGCAGGACATGCGCACCAGCAGCGCGGAGGCGTTCGAGGACGTCGTGCTCTGCCAGATGACCGAGGCCGACGTGCGCTCGCTGCTGCTGGCTGACCCGCGGATCGCGGCCCGGATCACGGAGGGCCTTGGTCGTCGGCTGGCCGAGGTCGAGCAGCGGCTCGCCGACGCGCTGCTGAAGTCGGCCCCGCAGCGGGTCGCCGCGACGGTGGCCACCCTTGCCGGCGCCGGACCCTCGTCGTCGCGTCTGACGGGGCCGCGCGGGCAGGAGGTCCGACTCACCCACGCCCAGCTGGCCGACCTCGTGGGGACGACGCGAGAGACCACGACGAAGGTGCTCGGTGACCTCCAGTCCCGCGGTCTCGTGGCCCTGCGCCGCGGCAAGGTCGTCGTGCTGGACGTCGAGCGCCTGCAGCTCCTCAGCGAGGAGCCGCTGTGAGGACCGGCGGGGCACCTGGCCCGCGACGCCGGCGCTCGGGCAGCGCCGCGCTCCTGGTCGCGGCGGCGCTGTTGGTGGCCGCTTGCGGCGGAGACGGTGCTGCAGACGACGTAGCCGCCGGGCGCGACGGTGACGGTGCCGCTGCGAGCGAGGTCCCTGCTGGCGGGCCGCCGCCGCTGTCCGCCGCCACCACCGCTCTTCGCCGGACCCTCGTCGGCTCCGCACCGGTCCGCTACGACGCCACCACCGTGCAGGGCACCACCCTGGACGGCGACACGATCTCCGCCACCGAGCTCGACGGGCCTGTCGTGTACTGGTTCTGGGCCCCGTGGTGCACCGTGTGCCGGGCCGAGGCCCCTACGGTCGCGGAGGTCGCCAAGCGCTGGGAGGGCGAGGTGACCTTCCTCGGGGTGGCGTCCCGCGGCCCTCAGGACGACATGGACGCCTTCGTCGTCGAGACCGGCACCGGCGGCATCCGCCACATCGCCGACCTCGACGGCTCCATCTGGGCGCAGCTCGGGGTGTCCGCCCAGCCGGCGTTCGTGTTCGTCGACCGTGAGGGCGTGGCAACCGGCTGGCTCGGCGGCCTCGGGGAACAGCAGCTCGACGACGTCACGGCCTCCCTGGCGGGCTGAGCGATGGGGATCGATGTCGCCGCCCTCTCCCTGGCCCTGGCCGCCGGCGCAGTGGCGGCGGTCAACCCCTGCGGGTTCGCCCTGCTGCCGGCCTACGTGACCCTCGCGGTGACCGGTGACGACGACGGGGCCGTCAGCCGCAGCCGGGCCATCGGGCGCGCGCTCCGCTTCACCGCGGGGATGACGGTCGGCTTCGTCCTGGTCTTCGCCGCGTTCGCCCTACTCCTCGCCGGCGTCAGCTCGGCGCTGCAGCAGGTCCTGCCGTACCTGACGGTCCTGATGGGCGTCGCCCTGGTGGGCGTCGGCGTGTGGCTGATGGCCGGTCGCGCGCTGCCGGGGCTACCGAGGGTCGCCGGTGGCCGGCTGGGCGGCGCGCCGGGGCGCGGGTTCGGCTCCGTCGTCGGCTACGGCGTCACCTTCGCCCTCGTCAGCCTGTCCTGCACGATCGGACCCTTCCTGGCGGTGGTGTTCTCCTCGCTGTCCGTCGGCGGGTACGCCGGCGTCGTGGTGTCGTTCGTCGTCTACGCCGCTGGGATGGGGGCGGTCGTCGGCGTGCTCGCGCTGTCGGTGGCGCTGGCGCAGGCCCAGGTCGTCCGCGCGGTGCGACGCGCCGGACGAGTGCTGCCGCGGGTGGCCGGCGGGCTGGTCCTGCTGGCCGGGCTCTACGTGGCCTGGTATGGCTGGTTCGAGTTGCGGGTCCTGGCCGGCACCACGACATCTGATCCGGTGGTCGACCGTGCCCTCGCCGTGCAGGGCGCCCTCACCCGGCTGCTGCAGGGCGCGGGCCCCACTGCGGTCTACGCCGTGGCGGCCGGTGTCGTGGTCCTGGCCGCCGTCACCGTCCTGACCCGTCGGTCGCGCCGGACCCGCGGCTCCCGACGGGCAGAACCCGTCCTGTGACCGCGGATCCGCACCCCGACCGAATGCGCCCCCGCCCCCGTCGGGTGGGGCCCATCGCGGTGCTGGTCGTCGCGGTCGCAGCGGTCGTCGTGACCATCGGGCTCGGCCTGGGGCCCGGGTCGCGGTCCGCCCCCGGCGCAGGCGCCGGGGTCCAGGAGGCCGCTCCAGCCGGCCCCGCCCCGGGCGGCGGCTCGGCGGAGCGCCCGGTGGACGCCGTGGTGGAGGAGAGCCCGCGCGAGGACGTGCCGTCCGCGCTGGACGACATGACCGACGCGGCGCTCCCGTCCCCGCTCGTAGACCCTGCCGCCGTGATGTCCGGCGGCCCGCCCCCGGACGGCATCCCTCCGATCGACGAGCCGCGGTTCCTGGCCGTCGCCGAGGTCGACTTCCTCGCCGACGACGAGCCGGTGGTCGTGCTGAGTGTGGACGGTGACACCCGCGCCTACCCCGTGCAGGTCCTCACCTGGCACGAGGTCGTCAACGACGTCGTGGCCGGGCGGCCGGTCGTGGTTACGTACTGCCCGCTGTGCAACACCGCACTGGCCTTCGAGCGGACAGTAGGCGAGAAGGTGCTCGGCTTCGGCACGTCGGGACGGCTGTACCTGTCCAACCTCCTGATGTACGACCGGCAGACGGAGTCGCTGTGGCCGCAGGCGGAGGGCCGTGCCGTCGCGGGAGTGCTCACCGGGACCGAGCTCGACCGGCTGCCCGTCGCGCTGCTGCCCTGGGAGCAGTTCCGGGACGCGTTCCCCGACGCCCTGGTGCTGTCGAGGGACACCGGGGCCTTGCGCGACTACGGCCGCAACCCCTACCAGGGCTACGACGACGTCGAGGCGTCACCGTTCCTGTTCCGCGGCGAGGTCGACCCGCGACTGCCGGCGATGGCCCGTGTGGTCGGGCTGGGGGACCCCTCGGACCCGGTGGCCGTGGTCACCGACGAGCTGCTGGCGCGCGGCGTCGTGGAGCTGCAGGTGTCCGGCGAGCCGGTCCTCGTCCTCGGGGCACCCGGGCAGGCCTCGGCGCTGGACACCCCGGAGATCGCCGACGGGGCCGACGTCGGCACGACGGGCGCGTTCGCCGCCACGCTCGACGGAAGGACGCTGACGCTGCGGCCGGGAGCGGCCCCCGGGCAGTTCGTGGACGACGTCACCGGCTCGACGTGGGACGTGCAGGGTCGCGCCGTCGCCGGAGCTGAGGCCGGGCGCCAGCTGCAGCGGCTGGCCAGCACCGACACCTTCTGGTTCTCGTGGCAGTCCTTCTGGCCGGACACCCTCCTGGTGCCGTGACACCGACCGCGGCCCTGCCGGAGTCCCGGCCACGGCCGCGCTCTTCTTGCCAGTCAGGGACTCGTCACGCGGCCCTCCTGAACGGCGGGCCCGGGTAGGTCCTGGACGACGTCCTCGCGCCCGGGGCGCAGCCGCGCACTGATGATGACGTAGGCGCTCGCCGCCAGCACGACCACCAGCGCGGTCAGCTGGTTGACGCGCAGCCCGAGCACGACGTTGGCGACGTCGGTGCGCAGCATCTCCAGCCAGAACCGTCCGAAGGCGTACAGCGCCAGGTACAACGCGAAGGCCCGGCCGTGGCCCAGCCGGAACCGGCGGTCCGCCCAGACGACCACCCCGGCGACCCCTAGGTTCCACAGAGACTCGTACAGGAAAGTGGGGTGGAACGTCTCGGCGTCCGCGAACTGCTCGGGCCGGTTCTCCGGGTCGATGCGCAGTCCCCACGGCAGCGACGTCGGCGTGCCGAACAGCTCCTGGTTGAACCAGTTGCCCCAGCGTCCGATGGCCTGGCCGACGGCCAGCCCCGGGGCCAGCGCGTCGGCGAATGCCGGCAGCCGGACACCGTGGCGGCGGGCCCCGAACCACGCGCCGAGCGCTCCGCCGATCAGGCCGCCGAAGATGGCGAGCCCGCCCTCCCACACCCGGAGCACGTCCCAGGGGTCCTGCCCCGGCCCGACGTAGTCCTGCCAGCGGGACACCACGTGGTAGAGCCGTGCACCGACGAGCCCGGCGGGGACCGCCCACGTCAGCACGTCGACCACCGTCCCCGGCCGCCCGCCACGGGCGGTCCAGCGACGCTCGCCCACGTAGCCCCCGACCACGATCCCCGTGATGACGAGCAAGGCGTACGCCCGCACCGGGAGCACCCACAGGTCCCACGTGCCCTGTGCCGGGCTGGGGATACCGGTGCTCAGCGCCAGCAGGTCCGTCGGGGTCATGCACCCATGCTCGGGGAGCCGGGGTCGTGGTCCGACGCGGCCCCGCTGCTCCAGAGCCTTGCCGCGAATCGGTTCGTCCTCTCCCGAGCCTCCCGTTGCCGCCAGGTGGTCAACGTCATGCCGCATCCCTCGCGCTGACGTGAGGAGGGGCCGTCGCCAGCTGGGTGCGGAGCCGGCGGCGCGCCCGGTACAGCCGGCTCATCACCGTTCCCTCGGGTACGCCGAGGACCCGGGCTGCCTCGGCGTAGCCGAGCCCCGCGACGTCGACGAGCAGCACGACCCGACGGTGAGGGGGCGACAGCGCCCGCACCGCGGCCTCGAGCTCCCCGATGATCCGGTGGCGCAGCACGACCTCCTCGCTGGAGCAGCTGGTCGGCGCCCGCGGGTCGTCGCGGGCCGTCCCGTCGAGGGCGTCGGCAGAGTCCATCAGGCGCGGCAGCCGTCGACGCAGCCGGTTCAGGTGCGCCCGGCGCAGGATGGTGAGCAGCCACGCTCTCGGGTGGCGGCCGTCGAAGGAGTCGAGGGCCCGGAACGCCCGCAGCAGGGTGTCCTGCACGAGGTCCTCCGCGTCCGCCGGCTGCGTCGTCAGGCCCCGTGCGACCCGGTAGAGGACGGGCAGCTCGGGGACCACGTAGCGGTCGAAGGCGGACTCGACAGCGGAAGCGCGCACGACGGCATGCTCGCGCCGGGACCGGTGAGGCTTCTGTGCCCGGGCACACACACCGCGACAGGCCGCCGTGGTGCACGGCGGTCACGCAAGATCGCGCAGCGCGTCCTCGATGCCTCGGTGGAAGGTGGGGTAGGCGTACATCATCGACCTGAGCGTGGGCACCGGCACCTGCGCGTGGACCGCCACCGCCAGGGCCCCGAGCACCTCCCCGCCGCTCGGACCGACGGCTGTGGCTCCCACCAGGACCCCGCGGTCGGCGTCCTCGACGACGGTGACGAACCCCTCGTTCCCGGCCTTGTGGATCCAGCCCCGCGCGGTCGAGGGCACCTGCGCCGTGCCGACCCGCACCCGCGTCAGGGACGCCCTGGCGGCTCGCTCGCTCAGCCCGACCGAAGCGACCTCGGGATCGGTGAAGGTGACCCGCGGAAGGGCGCGGTAGTCCGCGGCAGGACCGTCCTCGCCGAGCACGTCCCTGATCACGATGCCGGCCTGGTACATCGCCACATGGGTGAAGGCACCCTCGCCCGTCACGTCGCCGACCGCCCACACGCCGTCGGTGACCCGGCAGCGCTCGTCGACGGGGACGGTCAGTGCGCCCGCCGCGACGCCGACGGACTCCAGCCCGGTCGCGGCGACGTCGACCGTCCGGCCCGTAGCCACGAGGAGCTTCTCGCCCCGCACCGTCTCCGACGACGACAACTCGACCGCCACGCCGTCGCGACCGTCGGGGCCGGCGGCGGGATCGACGTCGACCCGGCGCGCGGACCGGCCGGTCCGGACGGTGATGCCCTCCGCGCGGAAGACGTCGGCGAGCAGGTCGCCTGCTCGCGGCTCCTCCTGGGGCAGGAGCCGGTCGCCGGCCTCGACGATGCTGACGTCGACGCCGAAGCGAGCGAACACCTGAGCCAGCTCACAGCCCACGGCGCCCCCGCCCAGCACGACGAGGGAGGCGGGCAGCTCCTCGACCTCGATCGCCTCGTGGTTCGTCCAGTACGGCACGTCAGCGAGGCCGTCGACCGGTGGGACAGCCGGACGGGTCCCGGTCGCGACGACGACGCCGCGCTCGAGGGTGTGCTCGAGCCCGTCGACCTCCACGCGACCCGGACCTGTTATCCGGCCGGTGCCGCGCACGAACGTGCCGCCCTTGCCGACGAACCGGTCGACGGCGACCGCGTCGTCCCAGCTGTCCGTGGCGTCGGCTCGGATCCGGTCGGCGACGGGCGCCCAGTTCGGCCGGACTGCGCCGATCGAGCCGGCCAGGCCGTCGACACGACGGGCCTCTGCCAGGGCGTTGGCGGCCCGGATCATCATCTTCGAGGGCACGCAGCCCCAGTACGGGCACTCCCCTCCGACCAGGCGGTCCTCGATCCCCAGCACCCGCAGGCCACGCTCGGCCAGCGTGCCGGCGACGTGCTCCCCGCCCGGGCCCAGACCGATCACGGCGATGTCGAACGTACCCATGGCTGCCCTCTCCCATCTTCCGGCCGGACGCGGCCGGGCTCCTCGGGAACCCGCTGCCCGCCGCCGGGCATTCCGTCATCCGTCCGGGCCGTCTCACACCTGGCGGGCCTGCTTGCGCGACCGGCGCCGAGGATGTCACGCGGCCCGGTCCTGACGGTCGGGGCGCACGGGGCAGGTCGACCACCCGAGGGCGTAGTAGATGCTGCAGGCCGCGGTGAAAGCGGTGGGGAACAGCATGAGCGTGAACAGGCCGAGTGGCAGCGCCGCCCACGTCGGCAGAACCTCAGCCCACCACAGGAGGAGAACGACGAACGGCAGCAGTGCTCGAACGGCCCGGTCGGTGCGCCCCACGTTACGGGTCGTGTTGGCGGCGATGATCCGCTCCTTGACGGTCATGCTCGTCCCAGCGCCTCGGTCAGGGACTGCACGCCCTGATCCACCAACGCCTCCACCTGGGGGCGCAGCTCAGCGGGCAGGAAGTCGGTCGTCCAGGACAGGACGGTGCCGCCGGCACCGTCGGCCTGCAGGTGGAAGGCCGCCGAGTGGTGCGTGAAGGGCAGGGGCGCCTCGACGATCGTGTACGCGACGCGTCGGTTCTCCTCGTCGACGCTCAGGATGATTTCCCGGAGCGTGCCGAGGTCCCCAAGGGCGCAGGTGCGGGTGTCGCCGTCGACGGTGACGTCGCCGAGGAACGTCAGCAGGCGGTTGACCGCGCCGACGTCGGCCAGTCGGAGCCACGCAGCCTCGGCTGGGACGGTCACGGGGATGGTGCGGACGATGGAGCTCATGACGGGCCTCCTTCTGTTCTGCTCGTTACAGAACGCGGGAACCGTAGCACGAACTGATACGCTCGCAACAGAAAGGAGGAGCCGCATGGCACCGAGTGTTGGCAGGCCGTTGGGCTTCGAACGCGACGCTGCGCTTGATGCGGTGGTGGACGCCTTCTGGACGCACGGCTACGCCGGCGCGACCACGTCCCTGCTGGAAGCCTCGACCGGCCTGGCGCGGTCGAGCCTGCTCAACACCTTCGGCCCCAAGGACCGGCTGTGCCTCGCGGCGGTGGACCGGTACCAGGAGCGGATGGACGCGTGGCTGGTGGCCCCGATGGCCAGCGGCGAGGAGGGGGTGGCGGACCTCGAGCGGTTCTTCGACGTGCTGGCGTCCTTGAAGGAGTCGCCACCGGGATCCAGCGGTTGCCTGGTGGTCAACCTCTCGGCCGAGGCCCCGGCCAGGCTGGAGGGCATGGCGCAGCGGGTCGAGCGCTACCGGAGCCACCTTCGTGACGGGTTCGTGGCGGCGTTGGGGCGGGCCGAGCGGCTGGGTGAGATCACTCCTGGCTCCCGAGCCCAACGTGCCGACCTCCTCCTGGGCATCGCCGTGGCAGTGAACTGGACGGCCCGGTCAGTCTCCGCGCAGGAGGCGCAGCGGCTCGCTCGCTCGGCCGCGGCGCTTCCCCGCGAGTGGGCTGGCTGCTGAGTCGCGGCGGGCGGCGGCTCGGGTCGGCCGTTCGAACGCGCTCATGGTGAAGTTGACTCATCGCTCGGCCCTGCCCGGGGTCGGTCAAGTCCACGGCGGTGGTGTACGAAGTCGATCCTTCGTCGGGCGTGTCGTCAGGCGGCGGTCACCTCCTTGCCGACGGTGATGGCGGGTGAGCCGGTCGACGTCGTGGCGTCGGGGGTTGCGTCGGGCTCGGTGACGAGGGTCATGCGGGAGCGGGCGAGGACGTCCAGGCCGAGGTAGCGGCGGCCCTCGGTCCACTCGTCGTGCTGCTCGGCCAGGACCGCCCCGACGAGGCGAATCAGGGAGACGCGGTCGGGGCGCCGCTATCGTCAAGCGGCCGGGGCCAGTCCTTGATCGTCGGGCTGGTGGAGGTCGGCGGTCATGGCTCGGTAGACGACGTTGGCGAGGTGTCTCTTGAGGCAGCGGCGAGCCTCGGCGGCGGTCTTGCCTTCTGTTCGCTTCCTGGCGAGGAACTCGCGAGCTGGGGGGTGCCAGCGGGCCTGGACCATGGCGATGGTGAAGAGGGCGCGGTTGAGTTGACGGTTGCCGCCGCGGGCGAGCCTGTGTCGCTGGGTGTTGCCGCTCGAGGCAGGCACCGGGGCGACGCCGGCGTGGGCCGCGAAGGCCGCGGCAGAGGCGTAGTGCCGGACGTCGCGCGCCTCGCCGAGGAGCTTGGCGGCAACTAGCGGGCCGACGCCGGGGATGGCCAGCAGTCGTGTCGGGCGCCGGCGTTCGAGTTCGGCGTTGATGTCGCGCTCCAGGTCGGCTTGCTCGTCACGTAGTGCGTTGAGGCGTCGTAGGTGGGCCAGTGCCAGCCTGGCTCGCGTGGGGTCGCTCCTGCGGGCGCGCAGGGTCAGGCTGCGTGCGCGGGCGAAGGCGGGCCTGCTGTTCAGCGGCCCGGTGATCTGCTGGTAGCCCGGTGACATGACGAGTAGCAGTGCGTGCAGCCGGTTGCGGAGGCGGGCCTCTTCCTGCACCAGCTGGTCGCGGGCGTCGACCAGCAGCTTCAGATCGGCGTCCAGGTGGGCCTCGTCCATCACCGGAAGGTCCGGCTCTCGCAGGGCGACCCGGGCGATGGCGACCGCGTCTCCCTCGTCGTCCTTACCGCGTCGACGCGAACGCTTCCGTTCCTCCGCGGTCAAGTTGGAGGAGACGTCCACGACGGTGTGGCCGGCGGCGAGGAGCAGCCGGGCAAGTGGGAGCCCGTAGCCCTTGCTGCCTTCGAGGGCGACCTTCGCGGCGCCCATGCTGGCCACCCACTCGACGAGGCGTGCGAGCTGTTTCGGTGCGGCTCCTACTTCGTGTCGTGCCAGGCACCGACCGAGCTCATCGACGGCTGCCGCCACGTGGACACGACTGTGCGGGTCGATCCCGATCACAAGGGATGTCATGGGGTTTTCCTTCCGGCCGTAGGGTCGAGGCCGGGTGGCTGTGGACACTCCTGTCGTCCGGTCCATCACGCCGCTATCAGGTCACGCAGCCACCCGTGAGGTGCCGAGGAGACTGGCCCTAACGGGGTCAGACCCGTGGCGCGGGTCGACGGAAAGATTCCGGGTCATCCTCGGCACCTCGTTGAGCCTGGCAGTCGGCTGTCGCCGGGGCCGCCAGGGGCCAACAGGAACACACAGGAAGATCCCGACGACGTCGGTGCGGCGGCGGATCTCCCGGTTGAGCCGCTCCTGGGGGTTGTTGGACCAGATCTGCCGCCAGATCTCCTTGGGGAACGCGGTGAAGGCGAGGACGTCGGCGCGCGCGGCTTCCAGGTGCTCCGCGACCCGCGGCAGCTTGTCGTGGACGGTGTCGAGGACCCGGTCGAACTGCGCGTTCACGCTGGCGGCGTCGGGCTGGTCGTAGACGGAGTGCAGCAGCGCCTTCACCCACCCCCACGAGCTCTTCGGTGTCGCAGCCATCAGGTTCGCCGCGTAGTGGGTCCGGCACCGCTGCCAGGCAGCGCCAGGCATGGTCGCGCCGATGGCCGCGACGAGGCCGGCGTGGGCGTCGGAGGTGACGAGCTGGACGCCGTTCAGGCCGCGGGCGACCAGGTCGCGGAAGAACCCCAACCAGCCGGCGCCGTCCTCGGCGCTGGTGACCTGCAGGCCGAGGATCTCCCGGTGCCCGTCGGCGTTCACGCCCGTGGCGAGCAGGGCGTGGACGTTGACGACTCGTCCGCCCTCGCGGACCTTCATCACCAGCGCGTCCGCGGCGACGAACGTGTACGGGCCGGCGTCCAGCGGCCGGGTGCGGAAGGCCGCGACCTGCTCGTCCAGCTCCGCCGCCATGACGCTGACTTGGCTCTTGGACAGGCGGGTGATGCCGAGGGCCTCGACGAGCTTCTCCATCCGGCGCGTGCTGACGCCGAGGAGGTAGCACGTCGCCACGACCGAGGTGAGAGCTCGTTCAGCGCGGCGGCGTCGCTCCAGCAGCCAGTCCGGGAAGTACGTCTCCCGCCGCAGCTTCGGGATCGCGACGTCGATCGTGCCGGCGCGGGTGTCCCACTCCCGGTGCCGGTAGCCGTTACGGCGGTTCACGCGGTCCTCGCTGCGGGCGCCGTACTCGGCGCCGCACACCGAGTCGGCGTCGGCGGACAGGAGTGTGTTGACGAAGGTGGTGAGCATCTGACGGAGCAGATCGGGACTGGCTTGCTGCAGGTGCTCCTCGAGGAAGCGGGCAGGGTCGATACTGGACGGAGCGGTCATCGCGGGATTCCTCTTCGAGTCGGTTGTGAGAGATCACTCGAAGGATCACGCGGTGGCCGCCTTCGTTCACGTAGGCACGCTCACCGCTCTGGCCTCGTACACCACTGTCGTGGACTCCACTCCGGGGTCACGGTGCAACGCCCCTTCACAGGGCGAGGCGGCCATATCGGTGATTGTTAAGGCGCGCCGGCCGTTGAACTGCGACCCCGCAGCCCCGTGACCACCACCGACTGCTCGGTGTAGCCCGCCGCGAGGCGCTGCAGCAGCACCCGGAGGTCCTCGACCTCAGCGGCACGACCCGCGAAGTGCCGCGGCGGAACCTCCGCGTTCGGGGTGTACGGGTCGTGTCCGCGATCCCCACGAGGGCTCTTCACTCGGTTGGGAGCATCCGTGAAGCTCGAACCGGCTGTCGCGTACCTGAGGGGTCTCACCGACGAGGCAGGCCTCTACGCGCCCGTCCGTACACGGCGGTCACCGGCCAGCGTCGGCCGTCACCAAAGTGGCTGTGCCCGTCCCGTGCCCCCGGGCGGCAGACGACCCACGAACCTGCAGGTCAGGGGCCGTACAGCAGACGTTCTTGAAAACCGTTGAACGGGTACCCATCCCCGTTTCGTGGGTTCGAATCCCACGCCCTCCGCGTTGCCGATCATGGCTCTGACCAGCGCGAACATGCCGACGGGCGTCGGGTCGCATGGCCGCAGCGTCACACATCCTGTCGACGGTGTGACGCACCGTCGCCGACGCCGTGAACGGACCGTTGACCAGCATGTTTACCGGCTCTTCCGACTTGAGGTGGGTCACGGCAGTCGGGGGTCGGTGAGTCCGCCGCCGATCAGGAGCATCCGCAGGCGGTAGTTCTTGAGGTTGCGGAAGCCGCGGGCGATGCGGCGGTGCAGTTCGATGAGGCCGTTGATGGCTTCGGTGCCGCCGTTGCTGGAGCGGTCGGTGTCGAAGTACGCGAGCAGCGCCTCGCGCCACTTGCGGAGGGTGCGGCCGAGGCGGGCGAGCTCGGGAACAGGACACGATGGCAGCGACGTGATGAACTGTTCTGCGATCTTGCGGCCCTCGGCCGGGCGGGGGTGGCGGTAGGCCAGTCGGAGCCGTTGCGCGACGCCCCACGCGAGGCCGACCTCCTCGTGCTCGACGCGGGCGTCGAGGGCGGTGGACAGCCGCGCCCACTGCCGGTCGGTGAGCTTCTCGGCGCCGGCGCGGAGGATGTTGCGGATCCGGTACAGCGGGTCGTCGCGGTGACCTCGGTGCCCGAGGATGTCCTGCTGCACGCGTCGGCGTACCTCGTCGACGACGGCGGTGCCGAGCTTTATGACGTGGAATGCGTCCAGGACGGCGGTGGCGTCCTCGAGCTCGTCGTCGATGGCGTTCTTGTAGCCGTGGAACGGGTCCAGGGTGGCGACCTCGACCCCGCTGGTGAAGGCCTCCCCGCGCTCCTTCAACCAGTCGCCGTAGGCGCGACCGGAGCGGCCGGGCACCAGGTCGAGGAGGCGGGCGCGGACACGTCCATGCTGGTCACGGGACAGATCCACCATCCCGGTGAGCTCCTTCGGCCCTCGCCCGCCGTCCTCAACGGGCTTGGTGGAGACGTGGTGCCAGATGTGCTCGTCGACGCCAAGTGCGGTCACGTCCTCGAAGCGGGCCGGGTCGGCGGCCATCGCCTCCAGCAGCGGCTCGACAGCCCGCCACACCGTCGTCCAGGTCGTGCCGAGCTGCCGAGCGAGGCCCTGGATCGAGGCGTGCTCCCGGCGCAGCTGGGCGATCGACCACCACGCCGCCCGGGTCGACAGCAGCGCCCGGGGCCGGGCGATGTCGTCGTGGATCTCGGTAAAGGACCCGGTCGGGCACGCCGGCTCCAGGCACCGCCAGGTCCGCTTGCGCCACACCAGCTGCACCGCACGCCCGGCGCTGGGGACGTCGACCAGAGCGACGTCGCGGCGACCGCGGGCGCGGGCGACGACGCCGCACTGCCGGCAGCCCATCGGCGCCGCCGGTGTCTCCACGACGACCCGCAGGCTGCCGTCACCGCGACTCTCGACGGCGATGACGTGCACGCCGTCCAAGCCAAGGAGCAGGTCGCAGCGGTCGCAGTAGCCGGCGAACGAGGACTCCAGCGACGAGCACGGACAGGAGCCAGAGCGCGCGTCATCGCACGCCGTAGCCTTCGACATGTCGAGGCCTTCCGACGGTGTGTGTGGTTACCGCCGATCTTGGAAGGCCTCGACCCTTCCCCCGCCTCAGCTCACGCCCGCGTGTCCCGGCCGCCCCACCTCAAGTCGGAAGAGCCTGTTTACCCCGCGAGGGCGGGCTTCACGGGGGGCTTGATCAAGAGCGTGTGCCCCATACGTGCCCCCGGTGTGCCTGACCTGTGCCCGAGAGGAACCGCCGAGAAGGTGGCACCTGCGCGGTGCTCGAGGGTCCCTTCAGGGACGGCGCGAGTGCCCCTCGCGGGTGCGCGAGACGGGGGCCGACGCACCGAGTCGGAGTCGGTCCGGCGCGACGCCGTCGACGTCATCCTCGTTCTGGACACTCCCGGGGGCGGCAAGTTACTTTGTGACGTGGGTGTTCGGCCGATCATCGCCGACAGTGCCCGCAAGCACGGCGTCAGCGAGGAGGACATGCTGCGCCTACGAGCACCCGATCCGCGTCTTCGACCTCGACGACGGCTTCACGATGGTGATCGGCGCCAACCGCGCCGCGATCGTCTACGAGCTCGGCGTCATCGACGGGGCGCTTGCTCCCGTCATCGTCCACGCTATGAGGGCACGAGAGAAGTTCCTGAGGTGATGACCATGCCGCGCACCGTGCAAGACATCCTCGACCACGCCGACGAGCTCGCTCGACGCTTCGAGACCTACGAGCCCACCGCCGCCGACGAGCGGGACCCGCAGACCTACAAGGCGCTGCGCGACGCGGCGATGGCCCGAGCCGAAGCCGAACGGTCCATCGCCGCGGCGGTGGCCGACGCCCGGGCAGACGGCTGCTCCTGGGCCAGCATCGGCGCGATGCTCGGCACCTCCGGTGAGGCCGCCCGCCAGCGCTACGGCGCCAAGCAGCAGGCGTAGATCGGGTAGGTCGACCGCGGACGGTACTGACCGGTTCCCGCGACGCGCGTGGAAGGCGGCGCCATGTGCACCGAGAAGGTGGAGGTCTTCGACGACCTCGCCCGGCCGACCCTGACCAGTCTCACGGTGAACGCCGGGACCAGCGGGCGGCTGCCCGCCGCCCTGGCCGGTACGTACAAGCAGTCGGTGACCTACGACGCCCTCGGGAACATCGACTCCCGCACCCTGCCCGCGGTGCCGGGGATGCCGGCGGAGACCATCCACTAGAACTACGACACCCGCGGGCAGCTGCAGCGGGTGGCACCCGCGAGCAGGTGGACGGCCTCGTCCTCGCCGCCCCGGCCCACGGCGGGACACTGCTGTTCCCCGACAGGCACCCACACGCCGGGGACCCCAGCACTACGCCGCCTACCTCAGCGACAAGCGACGGCTACGAGGCCGAACTGGTGGTCGACGACAGCTGACCACCGACGCTCACCCTGGGAGCCCTGCGTCCCCCGGTGTCTCGCATGGGCGTCGTTAACCGGTGGACGAGCGGCGAGGCCCTCGGCAGAGTTCCGCGTGTGCGCCAGGACGACCTGTGGGACACCGAGGCGGCACAGTCCTACGACACCCCCGGCACCGGCATGTTCGCCGATGCGGTGCTGAAGCCGACCGTCGCTCGCCTCACCGAGCTCGCCGCAGGCGGACGCGCTCTGGAGTTCGCCATCGGCACCGGACGCGTCGCCGTCCCGCTCGCCGAAGCGGGCGTCCCCGTCACCGGGATCGAGCTGTCCCGCCCGATGCTCGAGCAGCTGCGCACCAAGGTCGACGAGCAGACCATCCCCGTCGTCGTCGGCGACATGGCCACCGCTCGCGCGCCGGGGACGTTCACCCTCCTGTACCTGGTGTTCAACACCATCTCCAACCTGCTGACGCAGGCCGAGCAGGTCGCGTGCTTCCGCAACGCCGCCCGCCACCTCGATGCCGGCGGCAGGTTCGTCATCGAGCTGTGGGTGCCCGAGCTGCGCGCACTCCCACCCGGGCGGGGAGCGACGGTCGGGACGGTCGAGCCCGGCTACCTGCTCATCGACACCTACGACGTGCTCCACCAGCACGTCGTCTCCCACCACGTCACCTACGGTCCCGCGGATGGCGACGGGCGTGACGGGCGGCTGTTCCGCAGTCCCCACCGCTACGTCTGGCCCGCCGAGCTCGACCTCATGGCCCAGCTCGCCGGCTTCGAGCTGGAGTCCCGTCACGCCGACTGGAGCGGTGCACCGTTCACCGCCGAGTCCCCGTCCCACGTCTCGGTGTACCGGCTCCCCGCTGAGCGGTGAGCATTCCCCTAGACGGCTGGACCGCTGCTGGCCGCTGCCGCTCACGTCGTGATCAGGGGTGCGAGGCTCTCGTAGGCGGGCGCGAAGTGGGGGTCGGTGGCCACCCGGAACAGGACGGCCCTGAGCAGGAGCTGCTCCCCTTGCTGGCGCAGGAGGTGCTCGACGAGGTCAGGGCCCGCCCCGGACCAGGCGACAGCATCGGCCACGATGATCGCGTCGGCGTAACCGGCCGGGCGCCAGTACGGGCTCACGTCGATGACGGCGGGCGGTAGGCCGTCGCGGAAGAGGACGTTGCCGCCGAGGTCACCGTGGATGAGCTGGCAGGGCAGGTCCACCGGGCGCCGAAGGGAAAGGAGCGGCATGACGGACTCCGGGAGCTCGCCGCCGACTTCACCCCAGGCGACCCGATCGGCGACCGCCCACCGGTGCGACGCCACGAGCGCCGGCGACCAGGAGACGCCGGCGACGGCCCGGTGGAAGCGGGCAGACACCTCGAGGACCTCCTGCCAGGCGTCCGAGCGGTGCTCACCGTCCAGCCACTGCCACGCCGACCAGCCGTCGACGACCCAGCTCCCGGACCGTGACCGCACCGGTCGGATGATCCGGACGTCCTCCGCGCGCACCGTGTCGAGCACCTCGGCGAGCCAGCCTGCCAACGCCGGGTCGCCGGCTGGCTTGAGCACGAGACCTCCGGCCGTGTAACTCAGCCCCTGACCCCCGGCCAGGCGCACCGGATCGGACACGTCCCACGCCAGTAGCACCCACGGCGGTGGCGCGGCGTCTCGGTCCTGCATCACCCGCCGACCCTTCTCGTATCACTGACGCGTCGTTCACGGCGGATAATCGCCGGAAGGCGCCCACTACCCCCCTCACCGCCTGCTCGACGCCATCCGGCCGTCCCCCGCTCCTGGGACTCAGGCGGCCCGTCACCTGCTCAAGCCGCAGGGCTGCCGAGAGGTTGCCTCACCTGCCCGCGTGCCCACCCATGTGACGAAACCGTGGTGACGGCAACGAGGACGACGGCTCGTCGACCTCGTGAAGCGCCCTGGTCGTCAGCGATACTGCACACCCGGTCGTCACCGGTTTGTCGACGCCCTCGGACCTGCGGTCGCCGGGGCCGCTGAGCCCGTGGCCGCACTCCGCAGCCACGCCAGCTCGGACGCGAGCGACATCGCGACGCCGACGTCGTCCGTTTCGCACCCGGGCCCCCATGCCGTGAGGGCCACCACGACGGGCACGCCGTCTGCGCCCGGCCGCAGCAACGGACCTCCAGAGTCTCCCGAGCACGTGTTGCGACGGGCCTCGGGCATCGGTCGTGTGCACAGGTGCCGCAGGGTATCCACCGGCCGATTTGAAGCGTCAGCCGCGGGCCGGCACTCGGTCACGGGCACCACCTGCAGCGGGATGCTGCTCCGGGAGCAGTCCCGGGGTCCGCCGAGGCCGGAGCGGCCCCACCCCACGGCGATGAGCTCATCACCGACGCGAGCATCCCCCACCTCGACGGGTCGGACCGACACGGGGCTGTCCAAGTGGAGCACTGCGACATCGTAGGAAGCGCCACCGGGGTACCCGACGATGTCGACGACACCAAGTCGCCGTCCGACGACAGGTGCGTCGGAGCAGATGTTGTCGGCACCCACGACCACGTGAACGCTCTC
This sequence comes from Aquipuribacter nitratireducens, assembly GCF_037860835.1. NCBI lineage: Bacteria > Bacillati > Actinomycetota > Actinomycetes > Micrococcales > Intrasporangiaceae > Aquipuribacter > Aquipuribacter nitratireducens. The sequence goes on from NZ_JBBEOG010000005.1 coordinate 148,846, forward strand.
GGCGGTGCGACCGTCCAGGCAGTGGCGGGCGGTGGCGAGCGCCCGCTCGGCCACCAGCACGCCCGAGCAGAAGGCGGACGCGAGCAGGTCGTCGGCGGGTGCCGAGGCGTTCACCAGGACCGCGGCAGACCTCAGCGACCCACTCGGGATCAGGGCGGCCTGGGCGCCTGGGGGCTCCGACTCTGTGTGGGAACCGGTAGGGACCAGGTCGCTCCGGTCCACGCACCCCCCGATCAACCAGCTCGCCAGGACCACCGCAACCGCCGCGGCGAGACGTGGCAACCGCCGATTCAACACGTGTCGGCGAGCCTCAACGAGGTCGGGACCGACGTCCGGTACTCCTCGCCGTCCTGGGAGTACCGCATGACGAGGGAGCCGAACGACGCAGGGCCGTCGTCTGCCGTCCGCCGCAGACCCAGGACGAGGACGTGCTCCGGACTGTCGCCCGCCCTTCGAAGGAGCGCGTCGTCCGCTGACATCCTCTGCTCCCAGGAGTCCAGCAAGCCGTCCGCCGCCAACACGCTGTCCGCAGGCGGCCAGCCGGGCAGGTTCCCTATGCCACCGCGGTCCGACCCGGGTACGACGACGCCGTCGAGGAGCTCGAGTCCGGCTGGGTCCACGAGCTCCACCCCGGTCAGCACGAGGTCGTCCTCCCCGGTGTTCTGCAGCACTGTGGCCGAGAACGTGACGTCGGACCCGACAGCGATCTCGAGGCACCAGTCGGTCTCGTCGGCTCCTGTGCGCAACGACCCTGCAACCGTCCCCCCGCCTGACTCCGACTCCTCCTGCCCGGCACACCCACCGAGGGCCAGGGCAGCGAGGAGGCCCAGTGCCCCCACGGCCGCGCCGGCCAGCGGGCGAACCCACTGGCCGACGACGACGGTTGGATTGGTCATGCGTTCCGCGCGACGAGTTGGCGTGGCGTGCCGCCAGGCAGGCCGTGGGTACCGCACAGTCGCCTGGGAACCGAGTTGAAGGTGAATGTCACCTTCGCGTTCGAGGTGTAGCCGGTCTGCGCCGACAGGTCCATGCCGATGTTGCTGCCGAGCTTCGCCCCGTTGGACCAGGTGATCGCCGAGCTGCTCGCGACCGTGACGGTTCCCGTCACGCGTTGCGGCGCGCAGTAGCTGGAGGACGTCGACGGGATGGTCACGGAGACGATGTCGCGTCCTGCCCCGAACGTCCCCGCACGAACCTGGTACTCACTGTGCTGCGTGCCGTAGAAGTAGCTGCCACAGGTCACCTTCCACTGGTTGTAGTCGTACGTGGTCCGGTAGCTGCGGCCGATGTTGTTGCCTCCAGCAGCGAAGGCGATCTCGGCGGTGGATCCGCGACCTATCGTGCCCTTGGAGCTGAAGCTGCCGTACTTGCCGGAGGCGGAAACACCGACTCCGAGGCTCGAGTTGGCGCCCTCGGTGTACACGAAGTCGTGCGAGACACCGGTGGTGGCACTATGTGTGGCGCCTACCGTGACCCACCGCTGCCCGTACCCGACCACCTTCGTGCCACCGGACGCTGAGCAGTCGTGCTTGTCGACAGCCGTGTCGACCGTGCCGTCGCGCGGCGCGAGAGCACTTTCGTCAGTCTGCAGCTCGAGCTCCTCCGCGACGGCAGGCAGGTTCTCGCCGCCCCGGCCCTGCTCGAGCATGTGCAGAGAAGCCTTTCCCGAGCGGTTCTTGACGATGCGCGGGAAGTGGTAGGAGGCGAGGCCCTCCTCGCTGAAGACCCTCACCTCGAAATTGACGATGCCGCCCTTCGATGCCGAGCGGTTCAGGCGCTGAACCGAGTCCAGTCGGACGTCGTAGCGACCGGCACCGTCCGTGACGTCCTGCGCGACCGGCTCCAGGGAGATGGTCTCTCCTACTGCGGTGGCGGACTCCACCTCGGCGCTCGGCCACGCAAAGACGACGACAGCGGCTCCCGGCACGGGACGGCCCTCCGGAGAGGTCACAACCCCGGTGGAGAGCGAGTCTGTCGTGAGGTCGTCACTCGCCGGCAGACCGTCGATCAGCGCGTGACGCTCGTCCGAGCCGCCCTCGGAGTCCGAGGACTCGGCAGCGTTGGCTGGCAATGCGACAAGAGCCAATCCTGCCGCCATAGCCACAGCGAGCCCGGCGGCTGCTCCGCCGGTGCGCAGGCGCGCACATAGTCGTGTTCTCATCTGGGGAGTCCCCTCCTACGACGCCCTCGGCTCCCTCGCCGTAGGTGCGCCCGCTGATCGCAACAGAGTGGGCAGAACATGAGTCAGTTCGAGTAGTCACACGATGGATCGCGCATTGTTGCTGATTGCACTAGTCCTGATGCGTCCCTTTTGCATCAAAGATTCCTCGTGACGCCGCTCGTGCTGATCAACGCCGACGGTCGTCTTCCGCTCCGCGGAGTCCGCTGACATGGTCTCCGGCCAGCCTGATTCGTGTGGTTGACGGACGGAGAGGACCGTAGCGTGAGGCTCTGTGAGTACCCCGCCAAGGAAACTCACAGAAGGACACCACGCGATGGCGCTGGACCAGTCTGCCCTGCTCGAGCTCGTCGAGGCGTTGAAGGCCGGTGACGGCGCGAGCCTGATGCGCTCGGCGTTAGAGCCGATGCTGCGGGCGCTCGTGGAGGCGGAGGCGACCGCCCACACGGGCAGGTGAAGCTGCGCCCGGGCATGAAAGAGGACTGGACTCAGGGCCCCGTGGCGGCAGCAGCACCAGCTTCGTCGCCAGGGTGCCCGCGAACACGACCACCGGCTCCGTCGCTCGACCGCGGCCGATGCCGGGCTCGTTGTCCCAGATCAGCCGCCGCGGCACCCGTCCGAACTGCTTCAGCAGCGGCCACGTGCCCAGCAGCAGGTCCGGTGTCTTCCGGGTCGGCAGCATCCGCCCGAGCGTGAAGCGGGAGTGCCCGCACGTCATCACCAGCACCGGCAGCAACGTCCGTGAGCCGTCCTGAGCAGGATCTTCTTCGGCGGGAACCCTCCCCCGCAAGCGGGGGTACCCCCAGTCGCACTGCGCGACGTCACCGGCGGCCCAGCTCAGCCGGTCGGCGGGGTCGATGGGTCGGTGGTCGGTCCGGACGCGGTTGACGTTGTCACGGAACCAGCGAATCGATCCCGTCCACCCGACGCGCTCCGCGACCACCGTCGGGGGCATGTCCGGGGTCTCCGCCAGCAGCAGCCGGACCCGCGCCTCGAACGGCGTGAACGACGTCGGCGCCGGCTTCCTCTCGTACTTCGGTGGGGCGTCGGAGGCCACGGCGTTGCTCACCGTGTTCCTCGCCACTCCGAGCCGCCTGGCGATCGCGGCCTTCGGCAGACCCTCCGCGGCGAGCCTCCGGATCAGCGCCCAGTCCTCCATGGTGATCACAGTCCGATCGTTGAGGGAGTGCTCACGTTCCGAGCGCCGTTACTGCTCGGTTTTCGAGCGCCACCGACGGGTGCTGCCCGCAACTCGTTCGCGCGGACGAGCGCGAGCCATCGCGGGCGGAACCTCGAGAGACCATCCCTTGCGGATGCGGCGGCAACGCCCCGTGGCGGCTCAGGTCCACGGCCTACCAGCCGATCAACCGCAGGGCCAGCGTCTTGTAGGGCCGACCCTGTCCCCTCCGAAGACGCTCCCTTCACCTTGATGGTCCTGACCCCGCTACGGAGATACCCGGTGACTCCTCCCCTCTCTTCCTCCCCACCGCGCCGACGCACCATGTCCGTCGCGAGCTGGCCGCTGCTCGCGAAGATGGCTGTGCAGGTCGGTGTCACTGCCGTCGCCTTCGCCGTCATCATCGTGAGCAACACCGTCATCAACGCCGAGCGGACCGCCGCCAACGCTGAACAGCGTGCCGTCGCGCGCGTTGCCGGTGAGATGCGCGCGCTCAACGAGAACGGCTCCAAGCTGCAGGCCGTGGCCTACCAGGCCGTCTTCGACCCTGAGCCGGCGCGCGCGACCCGCAACTACGAGCAGGCGCTGCAGGACGCCGACGACACACTCGCGCGCATCGGCGCGGACGCTGGTGAGGCAGGGGTAGACGACGTCGTCGCGGACCTCGACGAGGGACTGGCCGCCTTCCGCCAGGTCGCGGACGACTACGTCGACCTCGCCAACGTCGACGACGACGCGTCGTTCGCCGCGTACATGGTCATGGAGGAGGCGGAGCAGGACCTCTCCGGCGTCATCGAGACGGCCATGGCGTCGGTCGACGAGCGGTCGGAGGCCGCTACCGCCACGGCGAAGGCGTCCGGCGACCGGGCCACGCTCAGTCTCTGGGTGTCGTCCCTGATCGGGCTGCTGCTCGCCGCGACCGCAGCCCTCGTGCTGTACCGCACGACCGGACCCGCACTCGCCCGGACCGTCCGGTCGCTGGAGACCCTCGCCACCGGAGACCTGCGGGTGAGCGCTGAGCTCGGCCGCACGGACGAGGTCGGTAGGATCGCCACTGCCGTCGACACGGTCGCCGCCAGCTTCCGCAGCTCCCTCGGAGAGGTCCGAACAGGCGCAGCGTCGGTCGAGGAGGCAGCCCGAGACCTCGACGGGGTCTCCACGGAGGTCGCCGCCGCGGCCGAGGAGTCCTCGCAGCAGGCGAACGTCGTCGCCGCGGCCGCGGAGCAGGTGACCCGCAACGTGCAGACCGTCGCTGCGGGCGTCGAGGAGATGGGTCAGTCCATCCGGGAGATCGCGCAGAACGCTCAGGAGGCCGCCTCGGTCGCCGGGGACGCCGTGAGCGTCGCGGGTGAGGCCGGTCAGATCGTCGCCCGGCTCGGTGAGTCGAGCCAGCTCATCGGTGAGGTCGTCCGGGTCATCACGTCGATCGCGGAGCAGACCAACCTGCTCGCCCTCAACGCGACGATCGAGGCCGCGCGGGCCGGTGAGGCGGGCAAGGGCTTCGCCGTCGTCGCGACCGAGGTCAAGGAGCTCGCCACCCAGACCGGCAAGGCGACCGACGACATCGCCAAGCGCGTCACCGCGATCCAGTCCGACTCCGCCGACGTCGTCTCCGCGATCGAGCGGATCGAGTCGACCATCGGCCGCATCCACGACATCCAGACCACCATCGCCTCCGCCGTCGAGGAGCAGACCGCGACGACGGGGGAGATGGGCCGGTCGCTGTCGGAGGCCGCGGCCGGCTCCTCGGAGATCGGGTCCGGCATCAGCGCCGTCGCGACCGCGGCGGAGCAGTCGAGCGCGCAGGCGCAGACGAGCGCCTCGCACACGAAGTCCTTGTCGCGACTGAGCGCGGGCCTGACCGCGACCGTGGAACGCTTCACCATCTGACCGCAGCCCAAGCGTTCTCCCGCCGTACGGGCGGGGTTTGCGCCGGGCACGGCACGATCGTGGACACCGACCTGCGGCGCGGGCTGAGGACCCAGGCGCTTGATGGGTGACGTGGAGCGCACGGCGGCGAAGCTCGACGACGCTGCGAGGCGCCCCTCACCCGTCGCCAGGGGGTCCGCTTCGCTGCAGCCGTGGCCGTGGTGACGGTCGTCCTGGCCGTCGTCCCCCGCCCCCGGAGCGAGAAGTCGCCCGACGCGCCTGGAGGCGCGACGGTGACGACACGAAGATGAAGGAGCCTGAGCACGACTGACGAGGAGACGACCATGGACTACGGCACCACCGTCACCACCGACCTGAGCTTCGACGACGCAGTGGCACGCACCCGGGAGGCCCTGCAGGAGCAGGGGTTCGGGGTCCTGACCGAGATCGACGTGCAGGCCACGCTGAAGAACAAGCTGGACCTGGACATGGAGCAGTACCTGATCCTCGGGGCGTGCAACCCCGCACTCGCACACCAGGCGCTGGAGGTCGAGCGCGGGATCGGCTTGCTGCTGCCGTGCAACGTTTTGATCCGCCGCAGCGGCGACGAGACTCTCGTGCAGGCCCTCGACCCCCAGGTCATGGTCAGCCTGCCGGACCGACCGGAGCTGCAGCCGGTCGCCGATGACGCCGCCGCGCGGCTCAGCGCCGCGTTGGCCGCCGTGGCCGGTTCATAACCTCGCAGGCATCGTCTGCGGCCAATCAGGACGTGTAATGCGTGCCGCCCGTCCAGCCCGCAGGCGTGGACGCGGTTCCGCGGCGAGGAGCGCTCCCTCGACGAGAACCGCGAGGTGTGGCGGGCGCTGGAGGAGGCCTACGCGGCCGGGAAGGTCCGCGCGATCGGGCTGTCCAACGTCGAGCGGCCCGACGTCGAGAACATCCTCGGCTCGGCGACGGTCAGGCCGATGGTCAACCAGGTGCTCGCGCACATCTCGAACACCCCGGCCGACCTCATCTCGTGGTGCCAGGCGGAGGGCCTGCTCGTGCAGGCGTACTCGCCCGTGGCGCACGGCGAGCTCCTGAAGAACACCGAGGTGGCCGGCATCGCGCAGCAGTACGGCGTGTCGGTGCCTCAGCTGTCCATCCGCTACTGCCTGCAGCTCGGTCTGCTGCCGCTGCCGAAGACGACCGATTCCGACCACATGCGCGAGAACGCCGCCGTCGACTTCGAGATCTCCGCCGCGGACATGGACCGGCTCCTCGGCGTCGCGCAGATCGAGGACTACGGGGACGCCAGCCTCATGCCGGTGTACGGCGGCGCCATGAACCTCCGCACGATGGCGACCATGCTCGTGCGCTCCCTGCGCCGCTGAGCGGCGACCGCGCCCGCTCGGCGGGCGCGACGGCCGCCCCTGTCACCCCCGCCGCCACTGCGGCCCCCACCGCACCCCGGGCGCCCGCACGTACTGGCACGTGCACCCGCTCGGGCAGGTCCTGCACGTCACCGACGGGATCGCCCTGGTGCGCTGTCGGCCCGGTGCGGCGGCGACGTCGCGCTCGCTCATGGCCGGCGGCGGCACCGTCGCGCGAATCGTGAGTCCGTCGGAAGATGTGAGGCGGATCAAACCTCCATACGGTCACCGCATGGCCGCGGAACCGGGGGACGGCAACGCACGCACGACCGACGTCGCGGGTGAGGAGACCCAGGGCGAGCTCAGGCGGACCGTCGGGCCCACAGCGTTCGCCCTGTACGGCGCCGGGACGATCCTCGGGGCGGGGATCTTCGTCCTCATCGGGGAGATCGCCGGGCGCGCCGGGTACTGGACGCCGATCGCCTTCGTGGTCGCGGCGTTCGTCGCGGGCGTCAACGGCATGGTCTACGCCGAGCTCGGCACCCGGCAGCCCAAGGCCGGGGGCCCGGCGGCGTACGTCCGCGAGGCGCTGCGCCGGCGCTGGCTCGCCGTCATCATCGCGTGGCTGATCGTCGCCACCGGTGTCGTCTCGTCGGCGACCATCGCCAGTGGGTTCTCCGGCTACCTCGTCGCCTTCATCGACATGCCGGAGTGGATCCCGCGGGCGGTCCTCATCCTCGTCCTCGCGGCGGTCGCCGCCGGCGGGGTCGAGCAGTCGACGTGGTTCATGGCCGTCACGGCGACCGCGGGCGTCATCGGGCTGCTGTTCGTGTGGTGGGCCGGCTTCCTCAGCGGCCAGGCCGACCCCGGCCGGCTGGTGTCCGAGGCGGGCGGGCTCGCCGACGCGGCGCTGGCGACCGGCGTCCTGTCCGCCGTCTTCCTCGCCATCTACGCGTTCATCGGGTTCGAGGACATGAGCCACGTGGCCGAGGAGGTGAAGCGGCCCGGCTTCTCCCTGCCGTTCGGGATCGGCGCGGCCATCGGCGTCTGCGCGGTGCTCTACACGGTGACGGCCGTCGCGGCGCTGTCGGTGCTCGATCCCGACGCTCTGGGCGGTGCGACGGCCCCGCTGGTCGAGGTGGTGGCGGCGACCGGCATCCCGACGTGGCCGGTCACCGTCCTGTCGCTCGTCATCATCTCCTCCGGCGTCCTCGCCCAGCTGATCATGGGCTCGCGGGTCATCTACTCCCTCGGCCGCCCGGACGGCGGAGCCGCCGGCGACGTGCAGGGGGCGCCGGGATGGCTCGCCGCCGTCAACGAGCGCACGGGGACCCCGGTGCGGGCGACCTTCGCGTGCGCGCTGGTCGCGGTCGCACTCGCCCTGTTCCTCCCGCTGGCAACGCTGGCGGCCATCACGACGTACGTCCTGCTGGTGGTCTTCGCGTTCGCCAACGTGTCGCTGATCGTCCTCGAGCGGCGCCGGCCCGACGCGCCGTTCGACCTGCCCGCCTGGGTGCCGTGGGTCGGGCTGGTGCTCACCCTCGCGCTGCTGGTGGGCCAGCCGTTCGTCGGCGGCTGAGCCAGGCGGTCACGGCGGCATCGGCGAGCACGTCACGTCACTCCGCCTCCAGCACACCCGCTGACAGGGCTCCCTCGGCCGACCGGTGACATCCACGATCCCGCTGCGTCAGCTCCTGATGTAGCCCACGAGCTGGTCGCGCTCGTCCTGGAGGTCGTCGATCCGCCGCTTCACGACGTCGCCGATGCTGACGATGCCGACGAGTCGGCCGTCGTCGACCACGGGGACGTGGCGGAAGCGTCGCTCCGTCATGAGGCGCATCAGGTCGTCGACCGACGTGGTCGGTCCGCAGGTCTCGACCTCGGCCGTCATGATCGACGACACCGGCCGGTCGAGGAGCGACGCCCCGGAGGTGTGCAGACCCCGCATGACGTCTCGCTCGCTCGCCATTCCCTCGACCCGGTTCCCGTCCGTGCTGACGACGAGGGCGCCGATCCTCATCTCGGCCAGTCGGTCGACCAGCACGCGCACGGACTCGCCCGGTGCGATGGTGGCGACGTCGTGGCCCTTGCGCCGCAGGATGTCGGAGATCGTCACGATCCACCTCCACCGGCGCCGCAGGCGTCGGCGGCCCGTCCGCCGACACAGGCTCCGGATGAGCAACCGTAGTCCCGGACCGGGGTACCGCGTCGGGCTGAGCGAGACCCGCCGACGTCCCATGCGAACGGGGCGCTTCTCGACGGAGGCGTGGCCTCCCCGTACGCCACCCCGGCATCAGGCACGCGGAGCCGCCGGGCGCACGTCACGGCGCGACGTCGTGCCCACGCTCACCTGTTGCCGGACCTCGCTGTCGCGACGTCGGCGAGGGGGTCGCCCATGTCGCCGAGCGAGCCGCGGCTGGAGACGATGCTGCAGCGCACGGACCTGGCACGAGTCCGCTCCCGAGCCCGGGTGGCGCACCGTCAGCGTGTCCGGTGCCACCGCCGACGCAGGGCGTGCGCTGCGGCCTTGGGCTTGCGGTCCCGGGTGAAGGCGCCCTTCTTGTTGCCGTCGACCCTGAAGATCCCGGGCGCGGTCTGGAAGTCGGCGAAGTTCCACACGTGCTCGCCCACGACGGCCTCGACGCTGTCGAACACCCGGTGGTTCATGTCGAGGTAGTCGACCTGGTACTCCTCGGTCCACGGCACGGGGGTCGTCGAGTGGACCCCGGGCATCGTGTCGGCGCCGTACTCGGTGATGATGATCGGCTTGCCCTCGCCGGCCCACCCCTGCAGCTCGGCACGCCACGCCTCCTCGGCCGCGGCGAGGTCACCGGTCTGCACGTACCAGCCGTAGTAGCGGTTGAGCATGACGACGTCGCCGAGCTCGCTGACGCGGCACGTGCCGTGCGGCGCGAGCATGACGTTGACGAACCCGACCGGACGGGTCGGGTCCAGCTCGCGGGTGAGCGCGAAGAGAGGCTCGAAGTACTCCCGGGCCGCATCGGTGTCGGACTCCGGCTCGTTCGCGATGCTCCACAGCACGACGCTCGGGTGGTTCTTGTCGCGGGCGACGAGCTCGCGGATCGCCTGGGCGTGCACGGCCTGCGTGCGCTCGTCGACGGTGTCGGGGGAGAAGGTCGGGACGGCCTCGCCCCCGAAGATCCCGCTCGCGATGCCGGTGTTGAGCCCGACCGCGGCGGTCTCGTCGATGACGACGATGCCGCGGCGGTCCGCGTAGTCGTAGACCTCGTCGGCGTACGGGTAGTGCGAGGTGCGGAACGAGTTCGCGCCCACCCAGTCGAGCAGCTCGAAGTCGTGGACGAGCATGACGTCGTCGTGGCCCTTGCCGCGCACGGGCGCGTCCTCGTGCTTTCCGAAGCCGGTGAAGTAGAAGGGCTCGTCGTTGATGAGGAACCGCGTCCCGTCCACCCGGACGGTCCGGATCCCCACGGGCAGCGAGTACCGGTCGAACAGGTCCCCGTCGCCGTCGACCACGTCGACGGCGAGCTCGTAGAGGTACCCGTCGCCCGGGGCCCACGGGTGCACGTCGGGCACCGTGAGGGTGCCGCTCGCTCCGGTGCCGGCGGCGACCTCGGTGCCGTCGGCGTCGGTGAGCCGGACCCTCACGTCGACGCCCGACCCGCCGACGCCCGACCCGCCGGCGCCCGCGCCGTCCGGTCCGGCGACGGAGACGTCCCAGGCGAGGCTGCCGGTGGTGCCGTCGAGTCCTGGCACGAGCGTCACGTCGTCGACGTGGGTGCGAGGGGTCGCGTGGAGCCAGACGGAGCGGTGGAGCCCGGCGTAGTTGAAGAAGTCGTGGAAGTAGCGCTGTCGACGGCCGTGCGGGGTGTCCTCGACGACGCCGACGGGGATCGACTGCCACGTCAGCTCGTTGTTGACGACGACGCTGATGCGCGCCTCCTCGCCCGGGGTGACGAGGGCGGTGACGTCGGCCTCGAACGGCGTGTACCCCCCCTCGTGCCGGGCCACCTCGGTGCCGTCGACCCAGACGGTCGCGCGGTGGGTGGCGGCGTCGAAGCGCAGCACGATCCGCTGACCGTCCCAGCCTCTCGGCACGCGCACCGTGGTCGAGTACCAGGCGTCGCCGACGTGGTCGCGGACCGCGAGGTCCGGCACGACGTCGTTGTAGCTGGCGGGGACCGGCATGGCGTGGGCGTCGGGCAGGCGGCCGGACGACCAGCCGTCGCGCCGGCCCACGCCGTCCGGGTCGAGGCGGAAGTCCCAGATGCCGTCGAGGCGGCGGCGTTCGCGGGTGGGGCCGTCCTGGGGGCGGAGCATGGCGGGTCCTCTCGTCGGGGTGGTCGCGTCGGGCTCCGTTCATGACGCCACTCCCGGCAGGTCGGGGGCAATCGGTTGCCACGGCTTGCCACGCGCTCCTACCGTGCCGAGGTGGCAGACCGTGGGACACGGCGCGGGCCGCCGACCATCTACGACGTCGCCGCCGAGGCGGGCGTCGCGCCGTCCACCGTGTCCCGGACGTTCGCCCGCCCGGGCCGGGTGAGCGCGGAGACCGCCGCCCGGATCCGTGAGGTCGCGGACCGGCTCGGCTACCGGGCCAACCCGATGGCGCGGGCGCTGTCGACGTCGCAGAGCCGGATGGTCGCTCTCATGGTCGCCGACGTCACGAACCCCGTCTTCGCGGCCATGATCCGCGGCGCACAGGCGCAGGCCGCCGAGGACGGGTTCGTGGTCCTGCTCGAGGACGCCCGGGAGTCCGGTGCAGTGGAGCGGGAGGCGCTCGAGCGGGTCCTGCCGGTCGTCGAGGGGATCGTGCTCGGCGGCTCACGCATGCCGGACTCGACGATCCGCACGCTCGCCAAGCAGGTTCCGCTCATCGTGCTCAACCGCGACGTCGCCGGCGTGCTCAGCGTCGTCACCGACAACGCGCGCGGCATGCGCCGGGCGGTGGAGCACCTCGGGGGTCTCGGTCACGACTCGCTCGTGTACGTCAGCGGCCCCGAGGCGTCGTGGGCGGACGGCGCGCGGGTGCGCGCGTTCCGCGAGGCCGGTCACGAGCTCCAGCTCGCGACCCGCGCCACGCGTCACCACGCGCCGACCGTCGCGGGCGGTGTCGCCGCCGCCCGCGAGATGCTCGACGCCGCGACGGGACCGCCGACGGCCGTCGTCGCCTACAACGACCTCATGGCGATCGGGGTGATGCGTGCCCTGCAGGACGCGGGCGTGGCCGTTGCGGACGACGTGAGCGTCGTCGGGTTCGACGACATCCTCGTCTCCCAGCTCGTGTCCCCGCCGCTCACCACGGTCGCGGCGCCTTTGCGGGCGATGGGGGAGACCGCGGTGCAGAACCTGCTCGCCGTCGTCCGGGGCGCGCAGCCCCACGCCGAGCGCGCCTTCGTGCTGCCGGCTCGTCTCGTGGTGCGGGGCTCGACCGCTCACCGCAGGCGGAAGAGGACCTCGCCGGCGTTGGGCACCACGAGGGTGTCGGGGTCGGCGGAGAGCGCGTCGAGGTCGACGTCGTCCGGAGAGCGGTAGCCGAGGCCGATGCTCTCGACGGTCGCCCTGTCGATGCCGGTCGCGAGGGTCACCTGGACCCGGCCCTGCTCGCCGGCGACCGGGTCCCACGTCCCGGCCCCGCGAAGGTGCGTGCTGTGGGCGAGGACGCCCCACGGCAGGTGACGGAACCGCTCCCACTGGCCGAGGAAGTAGTCGCGGCAGTGGTAGCCGACCTCGAGGATCTCCGGGTGCGTCTCGGCGACGCTCCTCACGTGGGGGGCGACGAGGAGCACCTCACCGCCGTCGGCGACGACGGGCTCGACCTTGTAGAACCCCTTCGCGGCCGTCCACATGTCCTCGTACTTGGTGGGGACCAGCGACACGACGCGGCGGACCGGGCGGTCGAGGTAGCGGACGTGGGTCTCGGCGGAGACGTCGGCGGCCGCGGCCCACGCCGCCTCGGGCGAGCCGAACGCAACCGCGTGCAGGTCGTCGGTGCCCGAGCGCGCGACGACGCACAGGGCGAGCCGCTGCGTGGGGATCAGTGCGGCCGCCTCGTCGATGAGCGCCCGGACGGGCGTCGTGCCGCGGGTGCCGATGGTGTCGCGGCTCGTGATGAGCGCGCCCACCCAGTGCGTGAGGTCGATGATCTCCTGACCCGCGACACCGGGGAAGAAGTACTTGTTGCCGCCGGAGAACCCGACGACCTCGTGCGGGAACACGGGTCCGACGACGAGGGCGACGTCGTGCTCGACGACCGCCCGGTTGAGTCGCACGTCCACGGCGGTGCGCAGCCGACCGCCCGACAGCTCGTGGACCCGGTCCGCCTCGATCCGGCCGATCGTCACGAGCGCGTCCGGTTCCCACCACTCGTGGTTGCGGACCTCGACGTCCGGCCACCGAGGTGCCGGGTCGCCCGTCAGGTGCCGCGCGAGCTGAGCCTCGCCCATCGGCTGGTGCGTGCCGAGGGCGACGAGGACCGTCACCCGGCTCGCACGTCCGGCGAGGGCGGCCCGGACGGCGCCGACGAGCAGCGGCAGCGGCAGGCTGCGGGTGGCGTCGGGCACGAGGACGCACACGCTGCGGCCGTCGACGTCGCACGCAGCCAGCTGCTGCCCGACGAACGCGCGGACGGCGTCCGCGTCGAGCACCGTCCCCGCGTCACCGAGCAGGGCGGCGCCGGTGGGTGCGTGCACGGAGAGGTCCGTCGTCGTCATGCGCCTCACCATGCACCCGGCGCCGACGGCTCGGCCAGGGTCGGCGGCAACCGGTGGCAACCCGTTGCCGACCGGCTCCGGGTGCCCGCACAGTCCACGCCATGGCGACGACGACGGCGCAGACGACGGCGCACCTCGTGACCCCGACCGGCGGCCCGCGTCGGCTGCGACCCCACCCGGACCGGCTGCTGCCCGCGGACCCCGCGACCCGCGCCGTGGCGCGCGAGCTGTACGACGGTATCCGTGACCTGCCGATCGTGTCCCCGCACGGGCACGTGCCGGCGGCCTGGCTCGCCGAGGACGCCGCCTTCCGGGACCCCACGTCGCTCCTCGTGACGCCCGACCACTACGTGACCCGGCTCATGCACGCCCAGGGGGTCCCCCTGGACCGGCTCGGCGTCGGCCGTGGCCCGTTGTCGGAGGCGGAGTCGCGGGAGGCGTTCCGGCTGCTGTGCGCCGGGTGGCGCACCTACCGCGGCACCGCGGTGCGGCACTGGCTCGAGCACACCCTCGCCCACGTGCTCGACGTCGACGTCGAGCCGTCCGCCGCGACCGCCGACGCCGTCTACGACCAGGTCGCGGACCGCATCGCCGCTCCCGACCTCCGGCCACGCGCGCTCTACGACCGCTTCGGCCTGTCGGTCCTCGCGACGACCGACGACCCCACCGACGACCTCCGCCACCACCGCGCGCTCGCGGCGGACCCGTCGTGGCGAGGGCGGGTCGTCCCCACCTTCCGCCCCGACGCCTACGTCGAGGTCCGACGGAGCGACTGGCCCGACGCCGTGACCCGCCTCGGGGCCGTGGCCGACGTCGACACCGCCACGTATGCGGGCTGGATCGCCGCGATGGAGGCCCGCCGGTCGTACTTCCAGGAGCACGGGGCGACCTCGACCGACCACTCCCACCGCGACGCCCGCGCCGAGCCGCTCGAGCGGTCCGTCGCCGAACGGCTGTACGCGAGGGCGGTCGCCGGCGCCGTCACGCCGGACGAGGCCGACGCGCTCCGACGCGACCTGCTGTTCCAGATGGCGCGCATGGCGAGCGAGGACGGCCTCGTCATGACGCTGCACCCGGCGGTCGCCCGTGACCACCACCCCGGCACCCGCGACAGGTACGGCGCCGACGTCGGCGCGGACATCCCCGTCGGGGTGGAGTTCACCGACGCCCTGCGTCCGGTGCTCGGCGCGTTCGGCACGAACCCCCGCTTCCAGCTCGTCGTGTTCACCATCGACGAGACCGTGTACTCCCGAGAGCTCGCCCCCCTCGCCGGGTTCTACCCGTCGCTGTACGTGGGGGCGCCGTGGTGGTTCCTCGACGCGCCCGAGGCGATGACCCGGTTCCGCTCGGCCGTCACCGAGACCACAGGTTTCACCCGCACCGCCGGCTTCGTCGACGACACGCGGGCGTTCCTCTCCATCCCGGCCCGCCACGACACGGCCCGCCGGGTCGACGCCGCCTACCTCGCCCGCCTCGTCGCCGAGCACCGGCTCGACCTCGACGAGGCGCACGAGGTCGCGCACGACCTCACCGTCGTGAACCCGCGGGAGGCGTTCCGGCTGTGAGCGGCACAGCGACACGCCTGTCGCGCTCAGCCGGTCACGGCCGTCCGGCCGCGCCCGTCCGCATCGCGCACCTCGGCCTCGGCAGCTTCTCCCGCGCCCACCAGGCCTGGTACACCGACCGGGCGCCCGACGCGGCCCAGTGGGGCATCGCCTCCTTCACCGGCCGCTCACCGGACCTCGCCCGGGCGCTGCGCCCTCAGGGCGGCCTCTACACGCTCCTCGTGCGGCAGCCGGACCGGGACGACGTCGAGGTCGTCTCCAGCCTGTCGCAGGTGCACGCGGCGACCGACCACACCGCCTGGCTGGGGGTGGCGGCGGCCGCGGACACGGCCGTCGTCACGCTGACCGTGACCGAGGCGGGGTACCGGCGGGGTCCGGACGGTCACCTCGACATCGGGCGCGCCGACGTGCGCGACGACGTGCAGGCCCTCCGTGCGGACATCGGCGCCCCGGTCGGCACCGTCCCCGGCCGGCTCGTCGCTGGGCTGGCCGCCCGCCGCGCGGCCGGCAGCGGGCCTCTCACGCTCCTGCCGTGCGACAACCTTCCGGCCAACGGCCGGGTCGCCGCGACCGTCGTCGACGACCTCGCCCGCGCCGTCGACCCGGCCCTCGCGCGCTGGATCCGCGGCACCGTGCTGTTCGGCACGACGATGGTCGACCGGATCACCCCGGCCACCACGGACGACGACCGTTACGCCGTCCTCGCCGCCGCCGGTCTCCACGACGCCGCACCCGTGCCGACCGAGCCCTTCAGCGAGTGGGTGGTCGCCGCCGACTTCCCCGGCGGCAGGCCCGCGTGGCACGAGGCCGGAGTCACGCTCGTCGACGACGTCGCCGCCTTCGAGGAACGCAAGCTGTGGCTGCTCAACGGCGCGCACTCCCTGCTCGCGTACGCCGGCCCGCTGCGCGGCCACACCACCGTCGACGAGGCGATGGCCGACC
Source organism: Aquipuribacter nitratireducens (assembly GCF_037860835.1). Taxonomy (NCBI): domain Bacteria; kingdom Bacillati; phylum Actinomycetota; class Actinomycetes; order Micrococcales; family Intrasporangiaceae; genus Aquipuribacter; species Aquipuribacter nitratireducens. The sequence continues at coordinate 164,622 of NZ_JBBEOG010000005.1, forward strand.
CCGTCGTCCGCGGCTGGGTCGAGCAGTGGTGGGACGAGGCCGCGCCCCGCCTGTCCCTGTCGCCGGCCGCGGTGCGCGACTACCGCGCCGCGCTCGTCGCCCGCTTCGCCAACCCCCGTATCCGCCACCACCTCGGCCAGATCGCCGCGGACGGCAGCCAGAAGCTCCCCGTCCGGCTCCTGCCCGTCGTGCGGGCCGAGCTGGCCGCCGGACGCCTGCCCGACGGTGCCCTCCGGGTCGTCGCGGCGTGGGTCGCGCACCTGCGGGGGCTCGGTGCGCCCGTGGCCGACGACGCCGCCGCGCCCCTCGCCCCGGCCGTGCAGGGCGACGACGACACCGCCGTCCGCACCGTGCTCGCCCACCTCGACACCGCCCTCGCCCGTGACCCAGCCGTCGTGGCCCGCGTCCGCAGTCACCTGAGCAGCCTCACCGGGGCGCCGGTCGGTGCCGGGTGAGCCGCGGTCCGGGCGAGGTCGTCGTCGGCGTCGACGTCGGCACCACCGCGACCAAGGTCGTCGGGTTCGGCCTCGGCGACCCGTGGCGGTACACCGCCGTCCGGGAGTACCCGCTCGAGCGGCCCCATCCGGGCTGGCACGTGCAGGACCCCCTGCGGGTCCGGGGGGCAGTCGAGCACGCGCTCGCGGAGTGCGTGGCCGCAGCCCCGCTCGGTACCCGGGTGGTCGGGCTGTCGCTCAGCACGGCCATGCACGGCCTCGTCGGTCTCGACGCGGACCTGGACGCCCTGACACCGGTCCTCACGTGGGCCGACGGCCGCTCCGCCGCCCAGGCGCGCGAGCTGCGCGACGGCGCGCTGGCGGCCGCCGTCCACCGGCGGACCGGGACGCCCGTGCACCCCATGACGCCGCTCACCAAGCTCATGTGGCTCGCCCGCCACGACCCGGGGCTCGCGGCCCGAGCCCGCTGGTGGGCCGGGCTCAAGGACTGGGCTGTCGCGGGCCTCACCGGTCGGCTCGTCACCGAGCTGTCGAGCGCGTCCGGCACCGCCATGCTCGACGTGCGCGAGCGCGCCTGGGACCCGCTCGCGGTCGACCTGGCCGGCATCCGCGTCGACCAGCTGCCGGAGGTCGTCGCGACGACGACAGTGCTGCCGCTGGCACCGGACGTCGCCGCCCGCGTCGGCCTGCCCGCCGGTACACCCGTCGTGGTGGGCGCCGGTGACGGACCGCTCGCCACCCTCGGCGTCGGCGCGACGGCGCCCGGTGTCGTCGGGCTGTCCGTGGGCACGAGCGGCGCCGTCCGCACCCTCGCCCCCGGCCCCACGACGGACCCGGACGGGCGGCTGTTCTGCTACGCCCTCACCGACGACACGTGGGTGGTGGGCGGTGCCGTCAGCAACGGCGGGTCGGTCCTGCGGTGGGTCCGCGACCTCGTGCTGCCCGACGCCGGACCCGGCCCGGGGGAGCGCGACGCGGAGCTGCTGCGTCTTGCGGAGGACGTGCCCGTCGGCAGCGACGGGCTCGTGCTCCTGCCGTACCTGCTCCCGGAGCGAGCTCCGCTGTGGGACCCCGACGTGCCCGGCGCCCTTCTCGGGCTGCGCGCCGGGCACACCCGCGGGCACGTCGTCCGGGCGGCCGTCGAGGGTGTCGCGCTACAGCTCGCCGCCGTCGTCGACGCCCTCGCCGGGATCGCACCGGTGCACGCGGTCCGCGCCACCGGTGGGGTCTTCCGCGCGCCGCTGTGGCGGCACGTCGTCGCCGCCGCCCTCGGCCGGCCGCTGACGATGTCCGGCGGCGTGGAAGGGACCGCCACCGGTGCTGCCGCTCTGGGGCTGCACGCCCTCGGCAGAGCGAGCGACCCCCTCACGGGACTGGGTCTGCTGGCGCCCCCAGGTGCCTGTGCGCACGGGACGAGCGAGCCCGTGGACCCGGCCGACGTCGCGACGTACGCGGGTCTGCGGGCCGCGCTGCCCGCCCTCGTCGCGACGTTCGCCACCGCGGCCGACGCGCTCACGCCGTCGGTGACCACGGGGACGGGCAACACGTGGCAACCGGTGGCCACGGCCCCGGTCGGACTGCGGGAATGAGTGGCAGGACCCGGCAGCGGGGCCGGGCCGCACACGACAAGGAGACCACCATGGCGATCGCCACCACCGCACCGGACGGCGTCGGCGCCGGCCCGGTCGCCCCGCGCGCCGGACGCGCGGGCGCCGCGCCACTGCGGCTGCGCAACTACCTCGCGTACGCCGCCGGGGACGCCGCGAACAACCTGACCTTCACCCTCGCCGGGATGTTCCTCATCCTCTACTACACGAACGTCGTGGGCGTCGAGGGCGCCGTCGTCGGGTCCATGTTCCTCGTCGTCCGGTTCTTCGACGCGGTCACCGACCTCGTCGCCGGGCGCCTCGTCGACGCGAAGCGGAAGGGCCCGCTCGGCAAGTTCCGCCCGTTCGTCCTGTGGTTCGGGCTGCCTCTGCTGCTGTCGAGCTGGGCCATCTACTCCGCGAAGACGGTGTTCCCCGACATCAGCGGCGGCTGGGCGATCGCCTACATGTACATCACGTACATCCTCATGGCGTCGGTCTTCTACACCCTCGTCAACATCCCCTACGGCTCGATGGCACCCGCCCTCACGCAGGTTCCCGCCGAGCGCGGCAAGCTCGCCACCTTCCGCATGTACGGCGCGATGGCCGGCATCCTCGCCCTCGTCTTCGTCATCGCCCCGCAGATCCGCGCGAGCGTGGGCGACCCGGAGGCGCTGCAGCGCACCCTCTTCGCCACCACGGGGATCTTCGTGGTCGTCGGCGCCGCCCTCTACGCCTTCCTCGTCCTCGGTACCAAGGAGCAGGTCGAGCGGCGCGTCGAGACCGTCTCCCTCCGCGACAGCCTCCGCACGCTGTGGACGAACGTCCCGCTGCTCGTGCTGTCCGGCGGCTCCGTGCTGTTCCTCACCGGGATGACCGCACTCAGCACCCTCGGCTCCTACATCGCCATCTACGCCCAGGGCGACGCCGGCTACATCGCGTGGAACGTCCTCGCGCAGTTCTCGTCGCTGCTCGTCGTCGGCCCGCTCATCCCGACCCTCGTGCGGACCATCGGCAAGCGGACCGGCTTCGTGCTCGGCGCCGCGGTCACCGCGGTCGGCGCCGGGGTCCTCGCCCTCGCCCCGCTGGAGGCGACCCCGCAGCTCGGCCTCGTCGCCTTCTTCCTCATCGGCCTCGGGATCAACCTCGTCAACACGCTCATGTGGGCGCTCGAGGCGGACACCGTCGAGTACGGCGAGTGGCGCACGGGCAACCGCACCGAAGGCACCACCTACGCCGTGTTCTCCTTCACCCGCAAGATGGGCCAGGCACTCGGCGGGTTCGTCGGCGGCACCGCCCTCACCGTCGTCGGCTTCAGCGCCGCCACCGCCGCCGCCGGCGGCACGCAGGAGCCGGGCGTGGCGGCGAACATCCAGCTCGCGGCGGGCGGCCTCATCGCCGCCTTCGCGCTGCTGTCCCTGCTCGTCATGGTCTTCCACCCCCTGACGGAAGAGCGGTACCGCAGCATCGTCGCCGACCTGCACGAGCGCAGGGAGGCCGAGCGCGCGGCCGCGGAGCCGGCCCCTGCCCCTCATCCGGCGTCGGCCCAGGCCTCGACGCTCGCCCGGGCACCGACCTCGCGCAGGGACGCGAGCGCCTCGCGGTAGGCGGTGGTGAAGCGCTCGCTGTCCCTGAGGTCTCCGAACAGGCGGGCGTCCTCGAGGAAGGCGAGGGGGTCGGTGCGGGCGCGCCGGGCCCGTGCCATCACCTGCTCCCGCCGCTGGTCGACGACCTCGAACGGTGCCCCGTCCTCGCCCACGCCCTCGGCGTAGCGGGCCCACGCGGCGACGACGAGGGCCGCGCGGTGCAGCGGACCGCCGGAGGCGAGCTGGTCGCGGACCACCGGCAGCAGGAACGTGGGGATCCGGTCGGAGGTGTCGAGGCAGAGCCGTTCGAGGGTGTCGCGGACGTGGGCGTTGGCGAAGCGGGCGAGCAGGTCCTCCCGGTACCGCGGGAGATCGACCCCGGGGACCGGGGCGAGCGTCGGTGACGCCTCGTGCTCCATGAACCCGGCGAGGAACCGCGCGAAGAGCGGGTCCTGCGCGACTTCGTGGACGTACGTGAACCCGCTCAGGCGGCCCAGGTAGGCCACTGCCTGGTGCCCGGCGTTGAGCAGGCGCAGCTTCATGAGCTCGTAGGGGTGGACGTCGGGCACCAGCTGGACGCCGACCTCCTCCAGGAGCGGTCGCCCCGTGGGGAAGTGGTCCTCCAGCACCCACTGCCGGAACGGCTCGCACACGACGGGCCAGGCGTCCTCGACACCGAGCTCGTCGGCGAGCCGGGTCCGGTCGGCGTCGGTCGTGGCCGGCGTGATCCGGTCCACCATCGAGCTGGGGAACGCGACGGCGGCGTCGACCCAGGCGGCGAGGTCGGGGTCGAGCAGGCGGGCGAAGGCGGTGACGGCGCGGCGCGTCAGCGCACCGTTGCCCTGGATGTTGTCGCACGACATCACCGTGAACGGAGCGGTCCCCGCGTCGCGTCGGCGCGCGAGCGCGTCGACGATCAGCCCGAACGCGGTCGCCGGGTGTCCGCCGGTCCGCAGCGCGTCGAGGTCCCTCGCCAGTGCCTCGTCGACGACGAGGTCGCCGCTGTTCTGGTCGACGTGGTAGCCGCCCTCCGTGATGGTGAGCGAGACGATGCGGGTCCGAGGATCGGTCAGCACCTCGCGGGCCGCCTCCGGCTGCTCGGGCACGAACACGTAGTCGACGAGGGAGCCGACGACGCGCGCCGACACGGCGCCGTCGGCGCTCTTCGTCATGACGGTGTAGGCACAGCCTTGGGGCAGCAAGGCGTCTCGCATGGTGCTGTCCTGCGGCAGGAGGCCGAGGCCGGTGACGGCCCAGTCGCGTGACAGCCCCAGGGTGAAGAGGTCGTCGAGGTAGACGGCCATGTGGGAGCGGTGGAAGCCGCCGACCCCGAGGTGGACGATCCCGGTGCGGACGTCGGCCGTGGAGTAGGTCGGGACCCCGACGCGGGGGTCGAGCTGGTCGACACCGGTCCGGTGCAGTCGCGTCACCTGTGGTCCTCTCGTGGATGTGGCCGCCCGGATCGGGCGCCGACGTCCATGCTGGCAGCGCGAGCGGTCGTATCCGGAGCCTCCCGGCCGTCGACACCCGACCCGGCGGAGCCGTCGGGCACGGCCGTGGCGGAGGCGGCCGAGCGGTCGACCGGCGTCACGGCCCGACTGCGAGTCCGACTCACCTCGTGTCCGACCTCGTCGGCGCGAGGTCGGCGGAGTGCGACCGGGAGCGCGTGTAGGCCCACGCCAGGCCCGACGTCAGGTCCTGCCACGCGGAGAGGATGCGGACGGGGGCGCGTGACCCTGCTCCTGCCCGGTGCGTGGACCAGCGACACGAGATGACCCGGTGCGCGGTCGACGTCGCGGCTGACGTGCCTGAAGCGTCGGACGAACTCCCGTTGCCGCCCGTCGTCCGCGCTGCCGCCGGCGACGGTGACGAGCGCGACAGCGCCGGCCCGACCCGCGGTGCTGTGCCCCGCCTGCCACCACCTCGCCCGACCGGTGCCCACGGGGTCGTCGAGAGGGGCGAGGTCGCACGCAGCACCGTCCAGGTGAGGAATTCGACGGCGTCCCGGGGTCTCCGTGATCGTGACTCGAGCCTGGCACGACGGCGGTGCCGCCCCTCGTGACCCGGTGGGGTGCTCAGCCGCTCGGCGCGAGCCGCTTCGTGACCGTGAGCAGCACGACGGAGTCCTCGAGCGCCTCGAGACTGTGCCGCGCCTGCGGCACGACGAGCAGATCGCCGTGCGCGCCGTCGACGGCTGACCCGGTGCTCGCGAGCACGACACGGCCGTGGAGGACGTGGACCGTGGCCTCACCGGGGTTCTCGTGCTCGTCGAGGCGCCGTCCGCCGATGAGGGCGATGAGGGTGTGGCGCAGGACGTGGCCACTCCCCCCGTAGACGGTCGCCGCGCTGCGGCCGGCGGGCGCATCCCGTGCGGTGGCCAGGTGCTCGCGGACGAGGGCGGGCAGGTACGTGCTCGTCATTCGGTGCTCCTTGCTCGCGGTGTGGACCCCCCTGCACCGAGACTGCCGGGCGCGACCGGTCCAGGACGGGACCTTGGTCCTCGCTGCCATGTCCGAGTGCCGCCGACCATGGTCGTGCGGCGCGACCCGGCGCCGCACGAGGTCGCACTCCAACCCACAGATCGGAACGCTCGTGACGGTGACGCCCGCCGCCCGGCCCCCCTCCGGCACCACCTCCCCGGACGCCGTCCCGACCGTCAGACCGCCCTCGCCGCCCGGCGCGGGGCGCGTGCTCGCGCTGTCCAGCGTCGCATTCACGCTGCTCTTCGCCGCGTGGCTCATGTTCGGCGTGCTCGGCCTGCCCGTGCGCGACGAGTTCGGCCTCAGCGACATCCAGCTCTCGTGGCTGTCCGCCGTGGCGATCCTCAACGGTGCCCTGTGGCGCCTGCCTGCGGGGATCCTCGCCGACCGGTTCGGCGGCCGCTCGGTCTTCCTCGTGCTGCTGGTCTCCACCGCGGTGTTCTCGTGGCTCGTCGCGCAGGCCGACAGCTACGCGGTCCTGCTGGTGCTCGCCTTCTGCGTCGGCTTCGCGGGCAACGCCTTCACCGCCGGCATCGCGTGGAACTCCGCGTGGCAGCCCCAGCACCGCAAGGGGTTCGCGCTCGGGGTGTTCGGGGCCGGCAACGTGGGCGCGTCGGTCACGAAGTTCATCGCCCCCGCGCTCATCGCGGCGACGGCGGGAGGGACCTGGTTCGGCGTCGTGCAGGGCGGCTGGCGACTCGTGCCCGTCCTGTACGCCGCGCTGCTCCTCGTCACGGCCGTGCTGCTGTGGGTCCTCACGCCGCGCCAGGACCGCCGCCCCGGTGCGGGTCGGCCGCTGGGTGAGCAGCTGCAGCCGCTGCGCCGGCTGCGGGTGTGGCGCTTCAGCCTCTACTACGTCGCGGTGTTCGGCGCCTACGTCGCCCTGTCGGTGTGGCTGCCGAAGTACTACGTCGACAACTTCGGCGTCTCGCTCGGTACCGCGGCCCTGCTGACGGCGACCTTCATCTTCCCCGCGAGCCTGCTGCGCCCAGTCGGCGGCTGGTTCTCCGACCGATTCGGCGCCCGCAGGGTCATGTACTGGACCTTCGGGCTCATGCTGGGCTCGACGGGCCTGCTCATGATGCCCGACGGTCACGTCGTCGTGCAGGTGCAGGAGTCCTTCGACCCCTCGGGTGTCAACGAGGTCCTGCCGTACTCCATGGGGCTCGTCCCCTTCGTCTCGCTGGTGTTCCTCCTCGGCTGCGCCATGGGCATCGGCAAGGCCGCCGTGTACAAGCACATCCCCGAGTACTTCCCCGGGCAGGTCGGCTCGGTCGGCGGTCTCGTGGGGATGCTCGGCGCCCTCGGCGGGTTCTTCCTGCCGCCGCTGTTCGCCTACGCGACCGGCTGGACCGGTCTGCCGACGGCGACCTTCTTCGTCCTCTTCGTGCTCACGGGCGCCTGCGCGCTGTGGATGCACTGGACGGTCGTCCACATGCTCCAGGAGCAGTCGCCGGAGCTGTCCGATCACTTCGAGCACCCCCGCACCGCCGAGCTGGAGGCCACCTCCCGATGAACACCCACCACCGACCCTCCACGCCCGCCGCGACGGACCGCACCCCGCCCGCCCGCCGGGGCCGGGAGTGGCTGCACGGCTGGGACCCCGAGGACGAGGCCACGTGGGACCGGGGCCTCGCCTGGCGCACGCTGTCGATCACGACCTTCACGCTCACGTTGGCCTTCGCCTCGTGGTTCATCGCGAGCGCGCTCGCGCCGAAGCTGACCAACCTCGGCTTCGACCTCAGCACCGACCAGCTCTACTGGCTCGTCGCCATGCCCGGTCTGTCGGCCGGCCTGCTGAGGCTCACGTGGATGTTCCTGCCCCCGATCGTCGGGACCCGCCGCCTCGTCAGCCTCACCACGCTGCTTCTCCTCATCCCGCTGCTCGGGTGGGGCGTGGCGGTGCAGGACCCGACCACGCCGTACGTGTGGCTGCTCGTGCTGTCGTTCCTGTCCGGTGTCGGCGGCGGGGCCTTCTCCGGGTTCATGCCGAGCACGTCGTACTTCTTCCCGCGCCGCCTGCAGGGCACGGCGCTCGGCCTGCAGGCCGGCATCGGGAACTTCGGCGTCTCCCTCGTGCAGTTCCTCACCCCGTGGGTCATCGGGATCGCGATGGTGGGCGCCCTCGGCGCCTCGCAGACCCTCACGTTCCCCGGCCGCGCGCCGCAGGAGGTGTGGTACCAGAACGCCGCGTTCGTCTACGTGCCGTTCGTCCTCGTGGGCGCGGCGCTCGCGTGGACGATGCTGAAGAGCGTCCCCATGTCGGTCAACGTCCGCCAGCAGCTCGACATCTTCCGCAACCAGGACACCTGGTGGATGACGCTGCTCTACATCATGACCTTCGGCACCTTCGCCGGGCTCTCGGGCCAGTTCGGCCTGCTCATCAAGAACCTGTTCGGTGGCGGCAACCCCGAGATCGCCCGCGTGCTCGCCGACGGCACCACCGAGGTGCTCGTCGCCGGCTACACCATCCCCGACCCCGTGGCCTACGCGTTCCTCGGGCCGCTCGTCGGTGCGGGTGCCCGCGTGCTGTTCAGCCCGCTCACGGACCGGCTCGGCGGTGCCCCGTGGACCCTCGTCAGCGGCGTCGGCATCCTGCTGTCCGTCGCCTGGACCAGCCAGCAGCTGTCCCCGGACGTGGCCGCCGGGGCCGGTGAGGTCCGCGCCGAGTTCGTGCGCTTCCTGCTGGGCATGCTCACGATCTTCCTCTTCACCGGCATCGGCAACGCCTCGACGTTCAAGCAGATGCCGATGATCTTCGAGCGCCGGCAGGCCGGCGGCGTCATCGGGTGGACCGCCGGCATCGCCGCCTTCGGCCCGTTCTTCTTCGGCATCGGGCTCGCGATGTTCGCCCCCGAGACGTTCTTCTACATCGGCGTCGCCTTCGCCGCGATGTGCATCGCCCTCACCTGGTGGCGCTACGCACGACCGGGCGCACCCAAGCGGTCCTGAGGTCGGTGTGCGCCGGCGTCGAGAAGCCGTACCCCCGCTCCCGCGTCGGACCCGGGACCTCCGTCCCGGGTGGAGCGTGCCCGGGGGCGCGAAGACTGGCCGCCGTCGTGGCGTAGTTGCGGCCCGGTCCGACGCGGTCCGTCGAGGGCGGCGGCAGGCCGGTCCGCGCAGGACCTTGACGACGATCATGGAGGGCGGGAGGGTCGGGGTGGAGACCACGAGGGGTGAGCGTGTGGCCACCGTCGGCGCCCGGTCCTCGTCACCGAGGAAGGTGCCCGCGTGACCGCACAACAGGACCGGACGGCACAGGGAGCCCGGCACGAGCACGCGCCGCCGAGGAGCGCCGGGCTCGACGACGAGCTGACGGAGGCCCTGCTCAAGGCGCGCCGGTTCTTCCGCAAGGACTCGGTGTCGCTGGACCTGCGGGCGCTGCACCGCACCGGCGGACGCGACGCCGACGCCTTCTACCGGGACCGCTGGGCGCACGACAAGGTCGTGCGCTCCACCCACGGCGTCAACTGCACGGGCGGCTGCTCGTGGAAGGTGTACGTCAAGGACGGCATCATCACGTGGGAGTCGCAGCAGACCGACTACCCCTCCGTCGGCCCCGACAGCCCCGAGTACGAGCCCCGCGGCTGCCCGCGTGGTGCGGCGTTCTCCTGGTACACGTACTCGCCGACCCGGGTCCGCTACCCGTACGTGCGCGGGGTGCTCCTCGACATGTTCCGCGAGGCGCGCGCCCGCCTCGGCGACCCGGTCCTCGCCTGGGCCGACGTCGTGGGCGACCCCGAGCGGGCGCGGCGGTACAAGGCCGCCCGCGGCAAGGGCGGGCTCGTGCGTGCGAGCTGGGACGAGGCCGTGGAGATGGTGGCCGCGGCGTACGTCCACACGGTCGAGGAGCACGGCCCCGACCGTGTCGCCGGGTTCTCGCCCATCCCCGCGATGTCGATGGTCTCCCACGCGGCCGGCGCGCGGTTCCACTCCCTCATCGGCGCGTCGATGCTGTCGTTCTACGACTGGTACGCCGACCTGCCCGTCGCCTCGCCGCAGGTCTTCGGCGACCAGACCGACGTGCCGGAGTCGGGTGACTGGTGGGACGCCGGCTACCTCGTGATGTGGGGCTCCAACGTGCCGGTCACCCGCACCCCGGACGCGCACTGGATGGCCGAGGCGCGCTACCGCGGGCAGAAGGTCGTCGTCGTGTCGCCCGACTTCGCCGACAACACGAAGTTCGCCGACGAGTGGCTCGCGCCCCACCCCGGCACCGACGGCGCGCTCGCGATGGCGATGGGCCACGTCGTGCTCAAGGAGTTCTTCGTCGACCGGCAGGTGCCGTACTTCACCGACTACGTGAGGACGTACACCGACCTGCCGTTCCTCGTCCGCCTCGACGAGCGGGACGGCGCGTACGTGCCGGGCAAGTTCCTCACCGCCGCCGACCTCGGCGACGACGACGAGGGCGCGCACTTCAAGACCGTGCTGCTCGACGCCGCCGGCGAGCCGGTGGTGCCGAACGGCTCGCTCGGGTTCCGCTACGGCGAGGCGGGAGCGGGCCGGTGGAACCTCGATCTCGACGGCATCGAGCCGATGCTGAGCGCGGGCGGCGGTGACGGCGTCGGCGTGGGCTCGGCGGAGACCGCGCCCGTCGACCTGCCCCGCTTCGACGCCCCCGACGGCGCCGCGGGCGTCGTCCGGCGCGGGGTGCCCGTGCGCCGCGTCGGCGGGCACCTCGTCACGACGGTGCTCGACCTGCTCCTCGCCCAGTACGGCGTCGGCCGCGACGGCCTGCCGGGGCAGTGGCCGAGCGGCTACGACGACGCCTCGTCACCGTGCACGCCCGCGTGGCAGGAGACGATCACCGGGGTGCCGGCCGCACAGGCGGCCCGCATCGGGCGGGAGCTCGCGCGGAACGCCGAGGACTCCCGTGGCCGGTCCATGATCCTCATGGGGGCCGGCACGAACCACTGGTTCCACTCCGACACGATCTACCGGTCGTTCCTCACGCTGCTGGTGCTCACCGGCTGCCAGGGGGTCAACGGCGGCGGCTGGGCGCACTACGTCGGGCAGGAGAAGGTGCGCCCGGTCACCGGGCACCAGCACATCGCGAACGCGCTCGACTGGTCGCGTCCCCCGCGCACCATGATCCAGACCGCGTACTGGTACCTCAACACCGACCAGTTCCGCTACGACCAGTTCTCCGCCGCCACGCTCGCCGCCGGCACCGCGGGGTGGCCGCTTCGCCGGGCGCAGCACGGCCGACGTCGTGGCGCAGTCGGCGCGCATGGGCTGGATGCCGTCGTACCCGACGTTCGACCGCAACCCGCTGCGCATCGCCGACGACGCCGACGCCGCCGGCCTGCCGGTCGGGGAGTACGTGCCGCGCGAGCTGAGGGCCGGGCGGCTGCGCTTCGCCGCGGACGACCCGGACGCGCCGGAGAACTTCCCGCGCGTGCTCACGGTGTGGCGGGCGAACCTGCTCGGCTCCTCGAGCAAGGGCAACGAGTACTTCCTCCACCACCTGCTCGGCACCGACTCCGCGCTGCGGGCGACCGAGACACCGGAGCACCTGCGGCCGTCGGAGGTGGTGTGGCGTGACGAGGCACCGACCGGAAAGCTCGACCTGCTGCTGAGCCTCGACTTCCGCATGACGAGCACGACGGTGTTCTCCGACGTCGTCCTGCCCGCGGCCACGTGGTACGAGAAGCACGACCTCAACACGACGGACATGCACCCCTTCGTCAACTCCTTCACCCCGGCCATCCCGCCGCCGTGGCAGACCCGGACGGACTTCGACGCGTTCGCCACGATCGCGACGGCGTTCAGCCGGCTCGCCGCCGAGCACCTCGGCACCCGGCGCGACGTCGTCGCCGTGCCGCTCACCCACGACACCCCCGACGAGCTCGCGAACCCGCACGGCGTCGTGCGCGACTGGAAGGCCGGCGACTGCGAGCCGGAGCCGGGTCGCACGATGCCGAGGCTCGTCACCGTCGAGCGCGACTACGCCGCGGTCGCCGACAAGATGGCAGCCCTCGGGCCGCTGCTCGACACCCTCGGCACGACGACGAAGGGCATCACGTACGACGTGCGCGAGGAGGTGGCCCGACTCGCCCGGCAGAACGGGACCGTGCGCGGCGGCGCGGCCGACGGGCGGCCGTCGCTGGCCCGCGACAAGCACGTCTGCGAGGCGATCCTCGCCCTGTCCGGCACCACCAACGGGCGCCTCGCGGTCCAGGGCTTCCACACACTGGAGGCCCGTACCGGGACGCGCCTCGCGGACCTCGCCGCCGAGCACGAGGGCAAGCACGTGACGTTCGCCGACACCCAGGCGGCGCCCGTCACTGTCATCACCTCACCGGAGTGGTCGGGCACCGAGCACGGCGGACGGCGGTACTCACCGTTCACCGTCAACGTCGAGCGCCTCAAGCCGTGGCACACCCTCACGGGGCGGCAGCACTTCTTCGTCGAGCACGACTGGCTGACCGAGCTGGGGGAGAACCTGCCGGTGTTCCGGCCGCCGCTGTCCATGCACGGCCTGTTCGGTGAGCCCGAGGTCGGAGACCAGGGCGAGCTCGGCATCACCGTGCGGTACCTCACGCCGCACAACAAGTGGTCGATCCACTCCGAGTACCAGGACAACCTCCTCATGCTGAGCCTGTCCCGCGGTGGGCCGACGATCTGGCTGAGCGTGGAGGACGCCGCGAAGATCGGCGTCGAGGACAACGACTGGATCGAGGCGGTCAACCGCAACGGCGTGGTCGTGGCCCGCGCCGTCGTCTCCCACCGCATGCCGGAGGGGACGGTGTACATGCACCACGCGCAGGACCGCCTCATCGACGTCCCGAAGGCGGAGACGTCGGGCCGACGGGGCGGCATCCACAACTCGCTGACACGGCTGCTGGTGAAGCCCAGCCACCTCATCGGCGGGTACGCGCAGCTGTCGTACGCGTTCAACTACCTGGGGCCGACCGGCAACCAGCGCGACGAGGTGACCGTCATCCGTCGCCGTTCGCAGGAGGTGCAGTACTGATGCGCGTCATGGCCCAGATGTCGATGGTGATGAACCTCGACAAGTGCATCGGCTGCCACACCTGCTCGGTGACGTGCAAGCAGGCGTGGACCAACCGCACGGGCGTGGAGTACGTGTGGTTCAACAACGTCGAGACCCGGCCCGGACAGGGCTACCCGCGTACCTACCAGGACCAGGAGAAGTGGCAGGGCGGGTGGGTGCGCACCCGTCGCGGGCGGCTGCGGCTGCGCGCGGGCAACCGGCTCAAGAACCTCCTGACGATCTTCTCCAGCCCGAAGATGCCGTCGCTCCAGCAGTACTACGAGCCGTGGACCTACGACTACGAGACGCTGACCAGCGCGCCCGCGCAGCAGGACACGCCCGTCGCGCGGCCGAAGTCGCTCATCAGCGGCAAGGACATGCGGATCTCGTGGTCGGCGAACTGGGACGACGACCTCGGCGGCGGTCCGAGGCTCGTGGCCGACGACCCGATCCTCGCCAAGCTGGAGAAGGACGTGCTGCTGTCCTTCGAGAGCACCTTCATGTTCTACCTGCCGCGCATCTGCGAGCACTGCCTCAACCCGTCGTGTGCCGCCTCGTGCCCCTCCGGTGCGGTGTACAAGCGCGCGGAGGACGGGATCGTGCTCGTCGACCAGGACGGCTGCAAGGGCTGGCGCAAGTGCGTGACCGGCTGCCCGTACAAGAAGATCTACTTCAACCACCGCACCGGCAAGGCCGAGAAGTGCACGTTCTGCTTCCCCCGGATCGAGGTGGGGCTGCCGACCGTGTGCTCGGAGACGTGCGTGGGCCGGCTGCGCTACATCGGGCTCGTGCTGTACGACGCCGACCGCGTGCTCGACGCGGCGTCGGTGGAGGACGAGCACGACCTGCTCGAGGCGCAGCGGCAGGTGTTCCTCGACCCGAACGACCCCGAGGTGGTCCGCGAGGCCGAGCGCGCGGGGATCCCGCGGGACTGGGTGGAGGCCGCGCAGCGCTCACCGATCCACGCCCTCATCAACCGATTCCGGGTCGCTCTGCCCCTGCACCCGGAGTACCGGACCATGCCGATGGTCTGGTACATCCCGCCGCTGTCGCCGGTCGTCGACGCCGTCTCGAGCACGGGCGTCGACGCCGAGGACCCCCGGAACCTGTTCGCCGCCATCGACACCCTCCGCATCCCGGTGGAGTACCTCGCCGAGCTGTTCACCGCGGGCGACACCGCACCGGTCACCGCGGTGCTGCAGCGTCTCGCGGCGATGCGGTCGTACATGCGCGACATCAACCTCGGCCGCGACCCGGACGCGTCGATCCCCGCCTCGGTCGGCATGACCGAGGAGGAGATGTACGACATGTTCCGCCTCCTCGCGCTGGCCAAGTACGACGAGCGCTACGTGATCCCGCCGTCGCACGCCGAGCAGGCCCACGGGCTCGAGGAGCTCGCGACGGAGTGCAGCCTCGACTACGAGGGCGGCCCGGGCATGGGTGGGCACGGGCCGTTCGGCGAGGGCTCCGGTGCGCAGGCCCGCATCGCGGAGGAGAACCTCTACGCCCTCGCGGTGCGGCAGCGCACGGACTTCGCCACCGACCCCGCCGACAAGTCCCGCCGGGTCAACCTCCTCAACTGGGACGGCAAGGGCACGCCGCAGGGGCTGTTCCCCAAGGAGGAGCGCGAGGACCCGGCACGGCGGGGGCCGGGCTCGTGAGCGCGGCCGACCGACGGACCGCGCTGGTGTACCAGGTCGCCTCGCGGCTGCTCGGCTACCCCGACGAGCAGCTGCTCGCCCAGCTGCCGCTGCTGCGCGACGCCGTCGACCAGCTGCCCCAGCCGGCGCGCACGCAGCTCGGCTCGCTGCTGGAGCACCTTGCCGGGTCCGAGCCCACGGCGCTGGGCGCGGAGTACGTCGGCACGTTCGACCTGCGGCGGCGCTGCTGCCCGTACCTCACGTACTACGCCTACGGCGACACGCGGAAACGCGGCGTCGCGCTGCTCGCGTTCACGCACGCGTACAAGGCGGCCGGGCTCGTCATGCACCCCGACGAGCTGCCCGACCACCTGTGCGTCGTGCTGGAGTTCGCCGCCACCGCCGACCTCGACGTCGGGCGCCGGCTGCTGCTGGACCACCGCGCGGGACTGGAGCTCATGCGGCTGTCCCTGGCCGACGCCGCCTCGCCGTGGGCCGGCGCGCTCGCCGCCGTCACCGGCACGCTGCCCCCGCTGCGCGGCGACGAGCGCGAGGCGGTGCGCCGTCTCGCCGCCGAGGGGCCGCCCGAGGAGGAGGTCGGACTCGAACCGTTCGCACCACCGGACTACATGGGAGCACGCCGATGAGCGACGCCGGAGCCCTCGACATCCTGCTGTGGGTCGTCGTGCCGTACCTCTGCCTCGCGGTGTTCGTGCTCGGGCACGTCTGGCGCTACCGCTACGACAAGTTCGGCTGGACCACCCGGTCCTCGCAGATGTACGAGAGCCGGCTGCTGCGCATCGGCAGCCCGCTGTTCCACTTCGGCATCCTCGCGGTCTTCCTCGGTCACGTCCTCGGGCTCGGCATCCCCAAGTCGTGGACGGAGGCCGTGGGCGTCTCCGAGCCGATCTACCACTTCATGGCGGTGAGCATCGGCACGGTCGCGGGGGTCTGCTCGGTGGTCGGGGCCGCGATCCTCATCTACCGCCGCCGCACGACCGGCCCGGTCTTCGCGGCCACGACGGTGATGGACAAGGTGATGTGGCTGGCGCTCGGCCTCGTCATGGTGCTCGGACTCGGCAACACCGTCGTCGCCAACATCTTCGACCACTACGACTACCGGGAGACCGTGTCGGTGTGGTTCCGCGGAATCTTCGGCGGCGACCTGCAGCCCGACCTCATCGCCGGTGCGCCGATCGGGTTCCAGCTGCACGCGCTCACGGCGTTCCTGCTGTTCGCGCTGTGGCCGTTCACCCGGCTGGTCCACGTCTTCAGCGCGCCGGTCGGCTACCTGTGGCGCCCCTATGTGGTCTACCGCAGCCGCGACGACCGCATGGGCTCCCGCACCCAGCGCCCCGGCTGGGAGCGGGTCGGCTCCGGCCGTCGCTGACGCCCAGGCGTCGCGGCAGCCGTCTCGCGTTCCTCGACCGGACGGCGACCTCCGGTCGAGGACGTCCGACGGTCGCCTGCGCACGAGCGAGGCGGTGCGTGCGGTCCTGTCCTCGCTCTCCGGTCACCACGACGTGCACCGACGAGCACGTCCACGCCGGGATCGCCGACGAGTGGCGGGTCGGTCACGTCGGACGGTGAGGCACACGGGTGCCTGTCCGCGTCCGCGACACTGGAGGTCCCGTACCGCACCGACGATGTGGAGCCGCACGTGCCCGAGGGAACAGTCCGATGGTTCGACACCGAACGGGGCTTCGGCTTCGTCGGCCCCGACGACGGCAGCGAGGACCTGTTCGTCCACGCCACCGACATCGTCGCCGGCGACGGTCCGCGCGTGCTACGGGAGGGCCAGGCGGTCGAGTTCGAGCTCGGCCACAACGCACGCGGCCCGCAGGCGGTGCGGGTGCGCGTCACCGCGGACTCGGCGCCGGGTGCGGTGCTCGGAGTGCTCGGGACCGTGTCCTGGTACGAGCCGGCCAAGGGGTACGGCTTCGTCGCGCCCGACGGTGGGGGCGCGGAGGTCTTCGTCCACAGCTCGGCCGTCGTCGGCGGCGGCGTCCTGTCCGACGGGCAGCGGGTCGCGTTCCTCGTCGGTGAGGGTGAGAAGGGGCCGCAGGCGGAGCACCTGCTGCCGCTCGCCCCCGGTGCAGGCACCGGCAGCCCTCCCGCGCCCGACGGCGCCGACGGCACCGTGTCGTGGTTCGACGAGGAGCGGGGCTTCGGGTTCCTCACCCCGGACGACGGCGCGGAGGACGTCTTCGTCCACGTGCGGTCGCTGTCCGGTGGGGCGACCGTGCTCGAGGAGGGGGACCGCGTCACGTACGACGTCGTCGGCGGTGACCGGGGGCCGCAGGCGCGCGACGTCCGGGTCGTGGGCGGGCGGGCCGTCCGCGCCCAGCGCGGCCGCGCCGGGACCACGGCGGCCCGTCAGCCCCGCCGAGCGGCGGGGGACCCGCCGTCGCGCGGGGGTGAGGGGGACGGTCGCGCGCTTCGACGCCGAGCGCGGTTTCGGCTTCATCACGCCCGACTCCGGCAATGCCGACCTGTTCGTCCACGTCTCCGTGGTGACGGGCGGGGAGCCGCTGGAGGAGGGGGACCGCGTCCGCTTCTCGGTCCGGCAGAGCGACAGGGGTCCGCAGGCCGATCGCGTCGAGCAGATCTGATCAGCGCTCCGACCACACCCGGACGCGACGGACGTCGCCGGTCTTCGGGTAGAGCGACGGGTCGAGCGGCCCGCCGTCGGTGAGGTCGAAGAGGTCGACGAACAGCAGCAGCGGGTAGGCGACCTGCTGGTCGACGACCCGGACGACCCGGTCGTCGACCGTGAACCGGATCCCCGGCGCACGCGCCGACCACTCGACGCCGTACGTGTGCCACTGCGTCGCATCGAGCGGCAGGGTGAGGGTCGCCATGTCGTCCTGCAGCCGGGGGTCGTGGTGCGCCTCCACACCGACGTTGACGTCGCTCTCCCCGGGCCGGATCGCGTGACCGAACAGCTCGACCGCGCAGAGGACTCCGGCGTCGGTCGGGTCGTCGACCTCGGTGCCGGCGAGCCAGAACGCGAGCATCGCCGTGGGGTCCGGCCGCATCCGCAGCGTCGCCTCCGCACGCCCGCCGGTCGGCGTGCACAGCAGCCGGGTCGGCTCCGGCGTCACCACCCGCAGGCCGGGCCGGTGCCGGTGGCTGCCGCGCTCGGAGCCGGCGGGACCGGAGAACGTCGCGGTCTGCAGGCTCGACACCCGCACGCCCGGCTCGTCGGGGTGCCACGCGCGCTGGTCGGCGTCGACGCGCAGGCGCAGACCGTCGGGCCCGAGGTCGTAGCGGGCCGCGGTCAGCTCCGGTGTCGACCACTGCGGCAGGTAGTGGGGCACCCACCGGTCGAGGTCGAGCGCCGGGGCGTCGAAGCGGTCGTCGAGGACGAGGCGCGTCACGGCCGCAGCATGCCTCACACCCGCCGCCAGCGGACCGCGACGACGACCGCAGCCCCGAGCAGGACGACCTCCATGGCGCTGCCGACGACGTAGTACGCCCACGTCTCGCCGATGCACGAGACCGCGATCGACACCGCGTACAGGCTCGCGACGACGACGGTGAGAGGTCGCACGACCCGTTGGGGCAGCACGAGCGACAGCACGACCATGAGGGACGGCACGGCGACGTACGCGAGGGTGAGGAGCAGGAACCGCTGGTCGACGGTGAACCCGACGCCGGCCACCTCGCCGTCGAGGGCGGCCGACAGCACGTCGGCGCGGAAGAACCCGAAGATGTCGACGTAGGCGAAGACGAGCATCGTCGTCGTCCACAGCGCGCTGAGGACGAGGCCCGGGTGCGGGTGGGGAGCGGTGCCGCGACCGGGTGCGGCGGCGAGGTCGGGAGTGGTGGCGGACACGGGGCCTCCTTCGTGGTGGGCTGGACGGGTGCCAGCGTGGCGCCGCGCCCGCCCGGCCGGACCGGCCTCACGGCCGGAGTCCTCCCGGTCCTCCGGCCGGGCGCGACCTGGCCGGAAGGACGGTCCGCGGGGGAGCGGGCAGCCGTAGCCTCCTGACGTGCTGTGGCAGGGGACCCCCGAGTGGCTGTCGCGGCCCCGTGTCGGCGACGCCGCCCTCGTCACGGCGGTCGGGGTCGCCACCGTGGTCGACGTCGTGCGGCAGGCGACGCCCCCGGCCGCTCTCCTCGCCGCCGCCGTCGGGGTCGTGATGGCTGCCGGCGTCCTGCTCCGACGCCGTCGGCCCGGCGGGGTGCTGCTCGCCGCGGCCGTCGTGGTCGCCGGCGTCGACGCGGTCTCCGTGGGATTCACCGGGCTGCCGCGTACCTTCCTCAGCGCCGTCGCCGTGCTCGTGCTCGTCGTCGCGTGGGGCAGGTGGGGGACGCGCCGCGACGCCGTCACGGGCGCTGCCGGCCTGGTCCTGCTCGCCGTCGCGGGCGTATGGGCGTCGGCGGCCTCTCCCGACGAGGCCGTCGCGGGCGTCGCGGTGCTCGTCGGGTCGGCCCTGCTCGGTGCGACCGTCCGCTACCGCGCGACGGTGCGCGAGCAGGCGATGGACGCCGCGCGGCTGCAGGAGCGGGAGCTGCTCGCCAGGGAGCTCCACGACAGCGTCGCCCACGCCGTCACCGCGATCGCCGTGCAGGCGCAGGCGGGCCTCGTGCTCCTGGAGGACGACGACGCGGACGCGCGACGGCGCCTCGCCACCGGTCTCCGGCTCGTCGAGCGCGAGGCGGCACGGTGCCTCACCGACATGCGGGACCTCGTGGCGACGCTGCGCACGGTCGACGGTCCCACCCTCGCGCGGGCGGTGGACGCCGCGGCCATCCGCGCGCTCGCCGTCCCCACCGCGACCTCGGGCGTGCCCGTCGTGGTCGACGTCGAGGGCGACCTCGACGGGTTCGGCGAGGCGCAGCGCTGGGCGGCCTACAGGGTCGTGCAGGAGGCGCTGACGAACACGCGCCGGCACGCGCGGCACGCCACGGGGGTCCGTGTGACCGTCGACGCGGGCCGCGACGAGCTCGTCGTGACGGTCACCGACGACGGCGACCCCGCCCGTCTGCTCGCGCACCCGCCCGGGCACGGTCTGGTCGGCATGGCGGAGCGGGTGCGGCTCCTCGGCGGCAGCCTCGCCGCGGGTCCCGTCGGGGAGACCGGCGGGGCCGCAGGCTGGCGGGTCGAGGCGCGGCTGCCCCGGCGGTCCAGGTGAGCCCCGAGCAGGAGGCGGCCGGGCTGCGGGTCCTCGTCGCCGACGACCAGGACATCGTCCGGGCGGGCCTCGTCACGATCCTCGACGGACGACGCGGCGTCACGATCGTCGGCGAGGCCGCCGACGGCCTCGAGGCGGTCCGGCTCGCGCGCGAGCTGCGCCCGGACGTCTGCCTCCTCGACATCCGGATGCCGGGCATCGACGGGGTCGAGGCGACCCGTCGTCTGGCCGGTCCGGGTGTGACGGACCCGATCGCCGTCGTCGTCATCACGACGTTCGACAGCGACGACACCGTGCTCGCGGCGCTGCGTGCGGGCGCGCGCGGCTTCCTCCTGAAGGACGCCGGTCCCGACCTGCTCCACGAGGCGGTGCGGGCCGCCGCGAGCGGGGACGCGCTCGTCGCGCCCCGTGTGACGGCGCGGCTGCTGCCGCGTCTCGTCGCCACGGCACCCGGGGCGCCTGCGGCGAGGCCGCCGCTGGTGCCGCTGACCCCGCGGGAGAAGGACGTCGCCGCCGTCGTCGCGCGCGGACTCACGAACCAGGAGATCGCGGCCGAGCTCCACCTGAGCCTCGGCACCGTCAAGTTCCACCTGCAGTCGCTCCTGCAGAAGCTGCCCGCCCGCAACCGCGTGGAGATCGCGCTCTGGGTGCACGAGAGCGGACCGGGCTACGGCGCCGCCTCGCGGACGTAGCCCGCGTTGCGGGCGACGTCGGCGTCGATCGCCCGGGCGGCCTCGTCGAGCGCCGTCGCGGGGTCGCTGCCGGACAGGACGGCGTCGACGGCAGCCGCGAAGGCGTACGTCGTCGCGGGGTAGCCGGGCGTCGACGGCCGGGTCGCCACGAGGCAACCGGGCTGCTGGTCCGGACCGCACGCGTGCGAGAGGTGTTCCGCGTACAGGGCGAGCGGTCCGCCGGCGGCGAAGCGCGGGTCGGCGGCGAGGGCGGACCACGTGCCCGGCACGGCGCCGTTCGCCTCGCTCATCGCCGTCACCGAGGCGTCGCTCAGGAGGTGGCCGAGGAAGCGAGCGGCCTCCTGCTGGTGGGGGCTCGCGCTGCTCACGCCCCAGGCCCACGAGCCGTGCGAGCTGTGCGAGCCGCGGCCCAGGTCCGGGAGCGGCAGGAGGACGAGGTCGTCGCCGAGCGCCTGGCGGTAGCGGCCGTACTCCCAGTGCCCGACCCATGACAGCGCGACGTCGCCGTCGACGAAGGCCGTGTCGGCGGGGTCGGGGTCGACGAAGTCGGACCAGTCGCCGAGCGTCCGCATGGCCGCAACCGCCACGGGCGAGTCGAGGACGTCGTGGGCGGTGCCCGTCTCGCGGTCGACGAGATCCGCCCCGGCGGACCACAGGAGCGGGGCGAAGCCGTACGTCAACCACTCACCGACGCCGTAGGCGCGCTTCACGTCGAGCACGAGGCCGTCGTCGTCGCCTGTGGCGAGGGCCCGCAACGCCGCCGTCGTCTCATCCGCGTCCCACGCATCGGCCCGGCCCGTGGGCACCCGGACGCCCGCCTCCTCCAGCCGGGACCGCGATGCCCAGATGCCGAGGCCCGACTCGAACATCCCGACGGCGTACAGCGAGTCGTCGACCGTCCCCTGGGCGCGCAGCGACGGCAGCAGGCCCGCCACGGCCTCGTCGTCGACGAGGCCGTCGAGAGGGGCGAGGGCGTCCTGGTAGACGTACGAGGCGACGAGCGGGCCGTCGACCTCGACGAGGTCGGGCAGGGTGCCGGCGATGATCGCGGTCTGGACGACGTGGCCGTAGTCGCCCTCCGGCACGTCGACGACCTCGACGGTCGACGTGGTCGACGTCGTGTTCCACTCCTCGACGAGCGTGTCGAGCGCCTGCGTCTCCGCGTCCGTGCCGTCGTGCGTCCACAGGGTGAGCACGACCGGGCCGGCGTCCGCCGCGTCCGGCCCGACGCCGCCGCACGCGCCGGCCAGCAACGAGGCCGCCACGACGGCTCCCACGACCACCGACCGCACGGCGCCTCGCGACCGGCGCTGCGTGGGGGGGCGCCGAGCGCCGGCGTGCGTCTGGGCAGCAGTCCTCACGCGGTGCGTGATCGGCGCGGTCCGCCGTCTCCTGAGACGCTGCGTGGGCCGTCCGGGTGACGACCGGTCAGCGAGTCCGCCCGCCGGCCGATCCCCACTCCATGGCCGCGGTGACGGGCGCTGGACGCCGGGTCGACGCGGTGACCGCGTCGACGGCGCTCGTCGTCGTCGTCCTCGGCGTCTTCGCGGCGTGGGCGGTCCAGGCGCTGTGGGTGACGACCGCGGGCGTGGCGGAGACGACGACGCGGGTCGCGGCGTACCAGCATCTGCAGGACGCTGTCGCCGCGCAGGCCTTCGCCGAGGCCGGCTACCGGCGAGCACCCTCCCCGGCTGCGCGGCTCCGCCTCGACGCCGCTGTCGCCGACGTGGCCGCGAGCGCGGCCCGGCTGAGCACGGACGCCGACCGCGGCGACGGGGCGATGCTGTCGTACCTGCTCGTCCTCAACGACCGCTACGTCGACGAGGCGCGCCGGACCCTCGACGCCCCCGTCGACGGCGCGGTGGGCGACCGCGTGGCCGGACCGGCACTGGATGCCGTCGAGGACCTCGTGCAGGCCGCGATCGTGGCCGCCCAGGACGACGTCGCCCGGGCCGTGGACCGGCAGCGTCGTCTGGTGCAGTCCCTCGCCGTCCTCCTGCCCGCCGTGCTGTGCGTCGCGGCCGTCAGCCTCGCGCTCGGCGCCCGGGCGAACCGGGCGCGGGTCCACCGGCTCCACGACGTCGCCTCCGACGCGGAGCGCCGCGCTCAGGTCGACGCCCTCACGGGCATCGGCAACCGCCGGGCGTTCGAGCGTGCCTGGGCGACGCACCTGGCCACGGGAGACGCAGTGGCCGTCCTGCTGCTCGACGTCGACCACTTCAAGCAGGTGAACGACACGCACGGCCACACCGTGGGCGACGCCGTCCTCGTCGAGGTGGCCCGCCGGCTGCGTCGTGTGCTGCGACCCCGCGACGTGGTCGTGCGCCTCGGCGGCGACGAGTTCGCCGTCCTCCTCGTCGAGTGCACGGACGCGGACGCCACCGCGGTCCGGGTGCAGCAGGCCGTGACGCAGCCGCTGGCCGTCGGCGAGGTCGTCCTCGTCCCGTCCGTCAGCATCGGCATCACGACGCGGTCGTGGCAGGAGCTGTCGCGCGCGGTGCAGGACGCCGACACGGCCCTGTACGAGGCGAAGCGGCGGGGCCGCGGCACCTACTGCGTGGCGCCCACCACGTCGCTGACGGGATCGACCCCGACCCGCTGACGCCCCCGCCCGCCGGAGGGACCGCAGGCGGTCGGCCACCCGGTTTCACGGTCGCTTCACGCGCCCTTCCTACGGTCGGCCCCGCCGCCGACCGTGCCATCGAGGAGCTCCCGTGCACTTCGCCTCCCACCGCCCCACGCGGACCCTGACCGTCGCCGTGACCGCTGGGCTGCTCGTCGCCGCGGGCGCCGCGCCCGCCTCTGCCGACCTCGTCGTGAACGGCGTCGACGACTCCATCGACACGACGATCGAGCAGATGGCCCTGAGCCTCGGTACCGGGGCGGAGACGACGACGATCTACGTCGTCCCCGCCGACGACGACAACGACCCCGGCTGCAACTTCGACGGCCCGAGCGAGACGGTCACGGTCAACCTCGCCGTCGACGACCCGGCGGTCGCCACCGTCTCCCCGAGCAGCCTGGTCCTGTCCGCGTGCGGCTCGGCGGGCGCGCAGACCGTGACCGTCACCCCGGTCGGAGTGGGCACGGCCCTCGTCACGACGACGGTCGCCGCGGGGACGAACAGGACCGGCGGGAGCTTCAGCATCGCGAACGCCCGCTTCCGGGCGAAGGTGTCCGAGGTGCCGAACACGCCCCCCACGGTCGCGGTCGTCGGCGTCGAGGAGGGCGGGCAGTACCCCAAGGGCTCGCTCGAGCGGCCGCAGTGCGTGGCGACGGACGTGGACGACTTCCCCGAGCCGCCCCACACCTCGACGTGGAACGCGCCCCTCACCGCCGTCACCGGCCCGTGGGCGGCCGACGGCATCGGCGTGCGCTACGCGATGTGCTCCTACGTCGACTCCTTCGGCGTGCAGGTCCTCGCCCGCACGGGCTACGCGATCATCGACGACTCCGCGCCCGTCATCCAGCGGACCATCGACCCGGAGCGCGAGGAGACCGGCTGGTACCGCGGCGACGTCTCCCTGTCGTACACGGTCGTCGAGAACCAGTCCCCGAGCTCGCTGCAGCCCCCGGTGGGGTGCGAGCCCGTCACGGTGACCGCGGACACCGCGCTCACGACGTTCACGTGCGAGGCGACGAGCGCCGGCGGGACCAGGACCGTCGTCACGAACATCCGGCGCGACGCCACGGCGCCGGTCGTGAGCCCGACGACCACCGTCACCGGGGGAGGCACGCTCGTCGACGGCTGGTACACCGCCCCCGTCGACGTCACGTTCACGGCGACGGACGAGACGTCGCGGTTCCTCGTCGACGAGCGCGCGGTCCTCACGGCCTCGCGGACCGTGACGAGCAGCGGCGACGGCCAGGTCGTCGTGCCGAGCCCGGCCTTCACCGACCGTGCCGGGAACTCCTCGGCCGTCGGCGCCGTCACCCGCACCGTCAAGGTCGACACGACCCCGCCGGCGGCCCCGACGGCGTCCCTCAGCACCGCCGCGAACAGCGCGGGCTGGCACGACGCCCCCGTCACCGTGACCTTCGACGCCGCCGGGGACGTCGGCAGCGGAGTCGCGTCGTGCACCCCCGCCGTCACCGTCGACGTCGACACGGCCGGCCGGACCGTGTCCGGCACGTGCACCGACCGTGCCGGTCACGTCAGTGCGACGACGCACGTGACCGTCCGGCTGGACCGAGGCGCGCCCGTCGTCACGCAGGCCGTGGTCGCGTCCGCCCCGACGGGGGCGAACGGCTGGCACACGAGCGACGTCGACGTCGACTTCACGGCGACCGACGCCCTGTCCGGACTGGTCGCCGCCACCGCCCGCGTGCGGAGCACGGGCGAGGGAGCCGCCGTGGAGGTCGCGAGCCCGGCGTTCACCGACCGCGCGGGCAACACCGTCCCCGCCGGTGCCGTGGCGACGACCGTCAAGGTCGACAGCACGCCGCCGGCGACACCCGTCTTCGTCGGCGGGCCGTCGGGCAGCCACTACTTCGGGCAGGTTCCGGCTGCGCCCACGTGCACCTCGACGGACAGCGGGTCCGGCCTCGCCGCCTGCGTCGTCACGGGCGGGGGCACGACGGTCGGCAGCCACACCTGGACGGCGACCGCCACCGACCACGCCGGACTCACGAGCACGGCGGTCGTGCGCTACGACGTGCTGCCGTGGCGGACGAACGGCTTCTACGCGCCCGTCGACACCTCGAGCGGTGTCGTCAACACCGTCAAGGGCGGTAGCACCGTCCCGGTCAAGTTCGAGCTCTTCGCCGGGCCCACGGAGCTCACCTCGGTGCAGGACGTCACGCTCGGCGCCACCAAGGGCTCCTGCCTCGCCGGCGCGATCCTCGACGAGGTCGAGCTGCTCGCGAGCGGCAGCACCTCGCTCCGGTACGACGCCACGGCCGGGCACTTCCAGTACAACTGGAAGACCCCGACCGGCGCTGCCTGCTACACCCTGACCATGACCGCCCGCGACGGCACCACGACCGCCGTCGCGCGGTTCCGGACCCGGTAGCCGTACCGGAGGGCCGTCGGGGAGGGCCGCCGCGGAACGCACCGCCGCGCGCTCACGTTGTGCACGGCGGGTGCCGATCCCGGTTGTACCGTGAGCAGCGGCCCTCTCTCGCCGGAGATCCTCCGGCGCACCCTCGACGAGCAGGACGGACATGAGCACGATCGCGCGCGGCCGCCACGTCCGCGACCCGCGCCACCCCGTCGCGTCCCTGCTGGTGCGGGGGGCGCTCACGGCTGTGGCCGTCGTCGTGGTCGTCTCGCTCAGTGCCGCCGCGGTCCTCGTCCGCCAGCTCGACGGCAACATCGTCGCCGCCGACGTCGAGGCGCTCCTCGAGGACCGTCCGACGCCGGAGCCGGAGGCGACCGAGGCGCTCAACATCCTCGTGCTCGGCGCGGACCGGGCCGAGGGGGAGGCCGTCGACCTCGGCAGCTCGGTCGAGCAGAGCCGGCGCGCGGACACGACGATCCTCGTCCACCTCGCCGCGGACCGGGACAGCGCCACCCTCGTCAGCATCCCCCGCGACTCCATGGTCCAGGGCCCGGCGTGCCTCCTCGAGGACGGCACGCGCACCGACGCCGGACTCATCCAGTTCAACGCCGCCTTCGAGCACGGCGGCGTCGCCTGCACGATCAACACCGTGGAGGAGACGACGGGCGTCTTCATCGACCACTACGTCGTCGTCGACTACGACGGGTTCCTCGACATCGTCGACGCGCTCGGCGGGGTGCGGGTCTGCCTCCCGGAAGCGGTCGACGACAGCTTCTCCGGTCTCGACCTCCCCGCGGGCGAGCAGACGGTCCGCGGCGACCAGGCCCTCGCCTACGTCCGCGCCCGCAAGATCGGTGACGGGTCCGACCTCGGCCGCATCGAGCGCCAGCAGGCGTTCATCGCCTCGATGGTCCAGCAGGCGACGAGCACGGGGCTCCTCGCCCGACCGAACCGCCTCATCAGCGTGCTCGACGCCGGGACGCGCTCGCTCACCACCGACCCCGGGCTGGCCAGCGTGACGGCGCTCGCGAGCGTCGCGCGCTCGGTCCAGGCGCTGCCGGCGGACCGGGTGCGCTTCGTCACCGTGCCCACCGAGCCGTGGCCGCAGGACGAGAACCGGGTCGTGTGGACCCCGGCCGCCGACGAGCTGTGGGCGTCGATCCGGGAGGACGCGCCGCTGCCCGGCAGCGAGCCGAGCGCGCCGCCGAGCCCCGAGCCGAGCCCGACGCAGGCCCCCGATCCGCTCACGGTGTCGCCGGCCGAGATCACCGTCGACGTCGTCAACGCGGGCGCCCGGGGCGGCGCCGCGGGCGACGCCGCGACCGACCTGCGGATCCAGGGCTTCACCGTCGGCGCGATCCTCAACGGCGACGAGGAGGTCGACGGCGTCCGGCTCGTCGTGCCACCCGGCCAGGAGGAGGCGGCGCGGACCGTGCTCGAGGCGTTCCCGGACGCCGAGCTCGTGGCCGCCACGGACGGCGAGCGCATCCGGGTCGAGCTGGGCTCCGGCGCGCCGTTCGTCCAGGAGGTCCCCAACCGCCTCGGCGACGAGCCGCTGCCGCAGCGCACCCTGCCGCCGGACCCGGGTGCCAGCCCCTCGCTGTCGGTGCGCGCCGCCACCGACGACATCTGCGCCTGACCCTCGCGCCACGACCCCTGCGCCACGACCCCTGCGCCACGACCCCTGTGCCACGACCCCTGTGGCGCAGGGGGGGTAGACGTGGAACGGGGCGTTTCGGCGCTCTACTCCCTGCGGCGCAGTGCTTCTGGACGCGGGGCCGGGCGCGCCGGGCGCCACGACCCCGCGGCGCAGTGCTTCTGGACGCGGGGCCGGGCGCGCCGGGCGCCACGACCCGGTCCGTGCGCGTCCGGCAGCGCGCCGCGCACCCGTTAGGCTGTCCGACGTCGCATGGAGGCGTCGCCTAGTGGCCTATGGCGCCCGCCTGCTAAGCGGGTTGGGGGTTGTAACCCCCTCGCGGGTTCAAATCCCGCCGCCTCCGCACCGTGGGGCCCGGTCCCGGACAGGGGCCGGGCCCCGACGCGTCCCCGATCCCGCTCAGTCGAGCTCGGTCGGCAGCGACGGGTCCCGGTGGTGGGCGAGGCAGCGATGGAGCTCGTAGGCGGTGACGCGGCCCTCGGACAGCGGCGGCAGCTCGTCGAGGCCGAACCAGCCGGTCTCGAGGGTCTCGAGGGCGTCCGGGGCGCCGAGCGACACGACCCTGCAGAGGAAGAACAGCTTGACGACCGCGACCGGCAGGGGCGGGGTGTGCCCGCGTGCGTCCCGGTCCCAGCAGCCGACGAGCTTCACGACGTCGACCTCGGCGCCCGCCTCCTCGCGGACCTCGCGGACGACCGCCTGGACGGGGGTGTCGCCCGGGTCGGCCCAGCCGCCGGGCAGGGACCACAGGCCGTCGATGCGCTCCCGCATGAGCAGCACCCGCTCGTGCTCGTCGAAGCACGCGCCGCGGACGTCGACCTTGGGGGTGGCGTACCCGCTGTCGCGGCCGAGCTCGACCGCGAGCTCGACCGAGTCGGCCCCCGACACCGTCGAGAGGAGGTCGACCGCGAGCGCGGCCACCGCCTGGTAGCGGTCGGTGTCGTAGTCGTTCTCCGCGTACGTCAGCCCGTCCTGGGCGAGCGCCGCGAGCCGCACAGCCGCGCGGCGCACGCGCTCGCCCGGGTGGTCGGGGTCGAGCGGGCTCATCCGAGCAGCCGGAGGAAGGTCTCGGCGACGGGCACCGCGACCCGGCTGCCGCTGCCGCCGTCCTCCACGAGCACCGCGAAGGCGACGTCGCCCTGGAAGCCGATCGTCCACGCGTGGGTGCGCGGCGGCTGCTCGGTGCCGTACTCGGCGGTGCCGGTCTTCGCGTGGACGGGGTCGCCGGGCACGTCCGCGAGGGCGGTGGCGGTGCCGTCCGTGACGACGTCGCGCATGAGGTCGCGGACGGTGGCGAGGACCGCCGCGTCCGGCTGCGGGGCCTCGACCGCCTCGGGTGCGGGGTCGAGGACGAGGCGGGGCTGCCGCCACTCGCCGGCGGCGACCGTCGCGGCCACCTGTGCCATGGCGAGCGGGCTCGCGAGCACCCGACCCTGCCCGATGCTTGCGGCGGCCTTCTCCACGTCGGACTCCTCCACGGGGACCGAGCCGGTCGCGGTCGGCACACCGGCGCCCCACTCCCCGCCCAGGCCGAACCCGGCGGCGACGTCGGCGAGCGCGCCGGCCTCCAGCTGGTCCGCCAGCCCGACGAACGCGGTGTTGCACGAGCGGGCGAAGTCGGTGCGGAACGGCACGTCCCCGAGCTCGGAGTCCTCGACGTTGCCGAAGGCGCGGCCGTCGACGGTCGCCGTCCGCGGGCACGGCACGGTCTGCTCCGGCGTCACGAGACCCTGCTCGAGGAACGTCGCCGTGCTCACCGCCTTGAACGTGGACCCCGGCGGGTAGGTGCCGGTGAGTGCCCGGTCGGTGCCGGTGACGGGGGTGTTCGCGACCGCGAGCACGTCACCGGTCGGGACGTCGATCGCGACGACGGCGACGTTGCCGTTGCCCTCGGCGGCGCTCGCCGCCGCCTGGTCGGCGGCGTTCTGGACGTCGACGTCGAGCGTGAGCCGCACGTCGTCCCCGGGGACCGCGTCCTGGGTGAAGAGGCCGGTCCGCTGCTCACCCGCCGCGGCGACGACGCTGAAGCCGGCCGTCCCCGCGAGCCGCTCGTCGTACTGCCGCAGCAGACCGGACAGGCCGGTGACGTCGCCCGGCTGGATGCGCCCGCCCGACTCCTCGACGAGCTCGGCCGTCGCAGGACCGACCCGTCCGAGGGTGGCGCGGGCGAAGGCCCGGGTGGGCGCGAGGGGCTGCTGCCCCTCGCGGAAGACGACCCCGGTCTGGGCGCGGACGACGTCGCGGACGGGGTCGTAGTCCTCGCGCCGCAGCGTGATGACGGGCACGAACTCGTCGGGCCCCGCGGCCTCCACCCGCTCGGCCAGACCTGCACCGTCGATGCCGACGGCCCCGGCGAGGGCGCTCGTGAGCGCGTCGAGGTCCTCGACGCGGGAGGGCTGCACGCCGATCTCCACGACGTTGCGGGGCTCGACGACGGGCTCGCCGTCCCGGCCCAGCACGTCGCCGCGCTCGGGCACCTCCCGCTCCGACGCCAGGACCGCGCCCTCGGTGAGGTCCGGGTGGACCGTGCTCGTGGTGACGTCCGCCTGCCACGTGCCGCCGCTCGTGTCGAAGGCGCCGAGGACCCCGCCGGACCCCTCGTCGGCGGAGCGGGTGGCGACGACGGTGACGTCGTAGGTCCAGCCGTCGGCCCCGAACGGCCACGTCACCGTCAGCGAGCCGGAGGCGGAGTCGCCGACGCGCTGCACGGGGCCCAGGGCGATGCTCTCCGGCCACACGGGCGTCAGCTCGTCGTCGCCCTCGCCGGGCACCGGTTCCCCGACGAGCTCCGCGGGTGAGACACCGGCGAGCCCGTCCGTGATGGCCGCGTACGGGACCTCGTCCGGGAACAGCCCGAGGTCACGGGCGCCCCAGCGCTCGACGACGCTGGCGAGGGCCTGCTGTGCCGCCTCGTCCGCGTTCGCCTCGCGCTGCTGCGGCACGACGACGACCGCGTACGCCGCGACCCCGCCGACCCCCAGCACCACCAGCAGACCGAGCACCCACCACAGCCACCCCCGCGCACCGCTCACCCGGGCGATGCTGCCAGAGGGGGTGGACGCGTCAGGCCCCGCGTCGAGGAGGACCGGCGGGGATCAGTGGACGATCGTGTGGCCGATGTCCCGCTCGTGCCGCGTGACGTAGCGGTGCCACCGCACCGCGCACGTGAGCCGACCGATCAAGGTGGACCTCCTCGACTCGGTGCCCTGACGCTCAGCCCGTCAGCCGCGCGCGCAGCGTCTCCAGCTCGTCGCGCAGCATCGACGGCAGGGTGTCGCCGAACGTGTCGAACCACCGCTGGATCTGCGGCAGCTCGCGGGCCCACTCGTCGCGGTCGACCCGCAGGGCGGCCGCCATCCGCTCCTCCGGCACGTCGAGCCCGGTCGTGTCGATCGCCCCGTACGTCGGGACCCGGCCGACGGGGGTGTCCTTCGCCGCGGCGCGACCCTCGAGCCGGTCGACGACCCACTTGAGCACGCGGATGTTCTCGCCGAACCCGGGCCAGAGGAACCCGCCGTCGCCCGCGGCGCCCTCGCGCCGGAACCAGTTGACGTAGAAGACCTTCGGCAGCCGGTCGGCGTCCGCCTGCTTGCCGACGTCGAGCCAGTGGCCGAAGTAGTCGCCGGCGTCGTAGCCGATGAACGGCAGCATCGCCATGGGGTCGCGGCGGACGACGCCGGTCCGCCCCGTCGCGGCGGCCGTCGTCTCGCTCGACAGCGTCGCGCCCATGAAGACCCCGTGCGCCCAGTCCCGGGCCTCGGTGACGAGCGGGATCGTCGTGCGGCGGCGGCCCCCGAAGAGGATCGCCGAGATCGGCACGCCGCGCGGGTCGTCGTACTCGGGCGCCAGCACCGGGCACTGCGAGATCGGCGTGCAGAAGCGGCTGTTGGGGTGCGACGAGGGCCGGTCGGCGTCGGGCGTCCAGTCCTCCCCGCGCCAGTCGACGAGGTGCGCCGGCGGCTCCTCGGTCATGCCCTCCCACCACACGTCGCCGTCGTCGGTGAGCGCGACGTTGGTGAAGAGCGAGTTGCCCTTCGCGATCGTCCGCATGGCGTTCGGGTTGGTGTCCCAGCCCGTGCCGGGCGCGACGCCGAACAGCCCGAACTCGGGGTTGGAGGCCCACAGCCGGCCGTCCTCGCCGAAGCGCAGCCACGCGATGTCGTCGCCGAGGGTCTCGACCGTCCAGCCGGGGATCGTCGGCTCGAGCATCGCGAGGTTCGTCTTGCCGCACGCCGACGGGAAGGCGGCCGCGACGTAGTGGACCTCCTGCTGCGGCGAGGTGAGCTTGAGGATGAGCATGTGCTCGGCGAGCCAGCCCTCGTCGCGCGCCATGACCGAGGCGATCCGCAGGGCGTAGCACTTCTTGCCGAGCAGCGCGTTGCCCCCGTAGCCGGACCCGTACGACCAGATCATCCGCTCCTCGGGGAACTGGACGATGTACTTCGTCTCGTTGCTCGGCCACGCGACGTCGCTCTGCCCGTCCGCGAGCGGCATGCCGACGGAGTGCAGGCACGGCACGAAGGACGCCTGCGCCCGCTCGAGCTCCCGGAGCACCGTCGCCCCCATCCGCGTCATGATCCGCATCGACGCGGCGACGTAGGCGGAGTCGGTGAGCTCGACGCCGAACATCGGGTGCTCGGCATCCAGGCGGCCCATGACGAACGGCACGACGTAGAGCGTGCGGCCCCGCATCGACCCGTCGTACAGCTCGGTGAGGATCCCCTTCATCTCGTCGGGGTCGAGCCAGTTGTTCGTCGGGCCGGCGTCACGCGGGTCGCGGCTGCAGATGAACGTCCGGTCCTCGACGCGGGCGACGTCGTCGGGGTCGGAGCGGGCGAGGAAGCTCGTGGGAGCGGCGTCGAGCCGCAGGAGGGTGCCGGTCGCGACGAGCTCGTCGGTGAGCCGGGTCCACTCGGCGTCGCTGCCGTCGCAGACGTGCACCCGGTCCGGCGTCGTGAGCGCGACGACCTCCTCGATCCACTGCTGCAGGGCCTCGTGCGTCGTCCACCGGGGGGCGGCCGACGCCCGCCCCGTGCCGGTCGTCGTGCCGGTCGTCGTGCCGGTCGTCCTGTCGGCTGTGATGCTCATGCCTGTCCTCCCAGTCGTCGGTCCCCGCGGCTGTCACGGCGCAGCGGTGCTCCGGGCGCGCCCGGGCCCACCGAGTGTGTGGTGACGCTAGGGCCGTCCGCACTGTGAGAAGACGCTGGTGAGACCGCCGTCACGGTGAGCCCGATCACGCAGGCGGCCCAACGAAAGGGGCACCTGTCAATGACTCCCGTCGTCCTCCTCGACGTCAACGAGACCCTCACCGACATGTCCGGGCTCGACGCCGGCTTCGCCGACGTGCTGACCGACGTGCCGGGCGCCCCGGCGCCGCCGGTCGTGCGCGGCCTGTGGTTCGCGCGGCTCCTGCGCGACGGCTTCGCGGCGACGGCCGCGGGGTCCTCCGTCGCGTTCGCCGACCTCGCGCGGGTGCAGGCGGAGCAGGTCCTCGCCTCGCTCGGGCACGACGACCCGGCGACCGCGGCGCAGCACGTGCTCGGGGGCATCGCCGGTCTCGACCTGTACCCGGACGCGGCGCCCGGGCTCCGTCGTCTCGCGGGGAGCGGGGCCCGGCTCGTGCCGTTCACCAACGGCGCGACGGCCGTGAGCGACGGCGCGTTCGAGCGGGCCGGCGTCACCGACCTCTTCGAGACGCGGCTCTCGGTGCTCGACGCCGGGGTGTGGAAGCCCGCCGGGGACGCCTACCGCGGGGCGGCGGAGCGGCTCGGCGTCACGACGGCGGACTGCACGCTCGTCGCCGTCCACCCGTGGGACCTCATGGGTGCCGCCAGGGCCGGCTGCGCGACCGCGTGGGTGCGGCGCGGGACGAGCTGGCCCGCCTACTTCCCGGCACCAGATGTCGAGGCGGACGACATCGGGGCCCTCGCGGAGGCCATGATCGGGTCGTGATGCGCGCTGCCGCCGTGCTCGCGACCGGAGCGGACCGGACGCTCGAGACCCCCGGGGAGGTCGCGGGCGGCGTCGTCACGCTCGTGCTCCTCGTCGCGCTCGTCGTCAGCGCGCTGTGGGTGGGGCTCGTCGTCGTACCACGTGACCGGCGCCCGTCCTCGGCGCTGGCGTGGATGCTCCTCATCTACCTCCTGCCGCTCGCCGGCCTGCTCGCGTTCGCGCTCATCGGCAGCCCGAAGCTGCCGGTGTCGCGGCGCGACCGGCAGCGCGAGATGGACCGGCGGATCGAGGCGCGCGTCGAGCGCGAGGGCCGCGCCCACGACCCGACGCCCGGCCCTGCGTGGCTCGACGGCGTCGTCCGGCAGAACACGCGCGTCGGCCGGCTCCCCATGCTCCGGGGCAACGCCGCGACGCTCCACGGGGACTACGACGCGGCGATCCTCGCCATGGCCGACGACATCGCGTCGGCTCGTGAGCACGTGCACGTCGAGTTCTACATCCTGTCCCTCGACGACACGACAGAGCCGTTCTTCGCCGCCCTCGAGCAGGCCGTCGCCAACGGCGCCGACGTGCGCGTGCTCTTCGACCACATCGGCTCGGCTGGCTACCCCGGCTACCGGGCCACCCGGGAGCGGCTCACGAGGGCCGGGGTGCGGTGGGCCCTCATGCTGCCGGTGCAGCCGTGGCGCGGCCGCTACCAGCGCCCCGACCTGCGCAACCACCGCAAGCTCGTGGTGGTCGACGGTGCAGTCGGCTGGGCGGGGTCGCAGAACCTCATCGACCGCTCCTACGACAAGCCCGCGAACGTCCGCCGCGGCCTGCAGTGGCAGGACCTCATGGTCCGGCTTCGGGGTCCTGCTGTCCAGGCGCTCGACGCCGTCTTCGTCACCGACTGGTACAGCGAGACCGACGAGCTGCTCGGCGTCCGAGCGCCGCTGCGCCCCCGGGACGCGCGCGGGGCGGCGTCCGAGGGGCCGGTCGCGGTGCAGGTGCTCCCGAGCGGGCCCGGCTTCGAGACGGACAACAACCTCCTGATGTTCGACGCGCTGCTGTTCGCCGCGCGCACGCGCGTCAGCATCACGAGCCCGTACTTCGTGCCGGACGAGTCCCTCCTGGCCGCGGTCGTGGCCGCGGCCCTGCGCGGCTGCGACGTCGAGCTCTTCGTCCCGGCGCGCGCCGACCAGGCGCTCGTCCACCACGCGCAGCGCTCGTACTACGAGGAGCTGCTGCGGGCGGGCGTCAGGATCTTCCTCTACCCGGCGCCGTACGTCCTCCACGCCAAGCACGTGAGCATCGACGACGACGTCGCCGTCATCGGCTCGAGCGACCTCGACATCCGCTCGTTCGCCCTCGACCTCGAGTCCTCGCTGCTGTGTCACGACCGGGCCTTCGTCGACGCCCTCCGCGAGGTCGAGGACTCCTACCGGGCGCGCAGCCGCGAGCTCACCCTCGCCGAGTGGGTCCACCGTCCGCGCCACCAGCGCGTGCTCGACAACCTCGCGCGGCTCACCTCCGCCGTGCAGTGACGCCCGGCACCCGCCGGCGTTCTGGTTGACAGGTGAACGACGTGCGGTCACCCTGTTCTACAGCCGCACACTCGTTCGCTATGCGAACCGTTGCCAACGGAGGCAACCATGCGTCCTCACCCCAGCGCCGGGCCCGCCCGTCGTCCGGCGTGGAGGACTTCGTGACCCGCTCGGAGGGCTTCACCTACACCTCGACCCGCAGCCGCGTCGTCTTCGGCGTCGACGCCTCGCGCGAGCGGCTCGCCGCCGAGGTCGACGCCCTCGGCGGGCAGCGCGTCCTCGTCGTCGCCGGGGCCGCGGAGATGCCGCTGGCGCGCGAGCTCGCCGAACCCTTCGCCGACCGCGTCGTCGGCTGGTTCGACGACGTCCGCCAGCACGTCCCGGTCGAGTGCGCGGAGGCCGCCCGCGCCCTGGCGCGCGACACGAGCGCCGACCTGCTGCTGAGCGTCGGCGGGGGCTCGACGACCGGCACCGCCAAGGCCGTCGCCCTCACCGACCGGCTGCCGGTCCTCGCGGTCCCGACGACGTACGCCGGCAGCGAGATGACGAACGTGTGGGGCCTCACCGAGGGCGCCCGCAAGACGACGGGCGTCGACGACGTCGTCGCCCCCCGCACCGTCGTCTACGACCCCGCCCTCACCGTCGGGCTGCCCCCGGGGCTGTCCGCGGCCAGCGGGCTCAACGCGATGGCGCACTGCGTCGAGGCGCTGTGGGCGCCCGGTGCCAACCCGGTCACGACGCTGCTCGCCGTGGAGGCCGTCGCCGGTCTCACGCGCGGTCTGCCCGGCGTCCTCGCCGACGGCGAGGACCTCACCGCCCGCTCGGACGTGCTGTACGGCGCGTGGCTCGCGGGCACCGCGTTCGCGACGGCCGGGTCGGGGCTGCACCACAAGACGTGCCACGTCCTCGGCGGCGCCTTCGCCCTCCCGCACGCGGAGATGCACGCGGTCGTCCTGCCGCACGTCCTCGCCTTCCAGACCCCGGCCCTGCACCCGGCGACCGTCGACCGGCTCTCCCGGGCCCTGCAGGGCCCGGGCGCCGAGCGGCCCGCCGAGCTGCTCGCCGACCTCGACGACGCCCTCGGCATCCCCGCCGGGCTGCGCGACGTCGGCCTGCGCGAGGAGGACCTGCCGGAGGCGGCGACGCTCGTCGCGGACGTCGTCGCCGACGGCGCCATACCGAACCCCCGACCCATCAGCCGCGCCGACGTCGACGCCCTCGTCCGGGCCGCGTGGGCGGGGCGCCCCCGCCGAGGAGGACCCGAATGAGCCAGACGTACGGCCAGGACCCCGCGCAGGTCGCGGTCGAGCGCGACGTCACCGACCGGGTCGTCGCGAGCTTCGCCGGTGCCGCCTCGCCGCGGTACCGGGAGGTGATGACGAGCCTCGTCGAGCACCTGCACGCGTTCGTCCGCGACGTCAGGCTCACCGAGGAGGAGTGGACGACCGCCGTGGAGTTCCTCCGCGGCTGCGGCGACACCACGACGGGAACGCGGCAGGAGTTCATCCTGCTGTCCGACGTGCTCGGGGTCTCGATGCAGACGATCGCCGTCAACAACCCCGTGGGCGCGGAGGTCCCGGGCGACCTCACCCCGACCGAGGCGACGGTGTTCGGGCCGTTCTTCGTCGACGGCACGACCGAGGTGCCGAGCGGGGGCGACGTCACCTTCGGCGCCAAGGGCACCCCGTGCCTCGTCGAGGGCCGCGTCACCGACACCTTCGGCCGGCCGGTGCCCGGGGCGCGCCTGGAGGTGTGGGAGGCCGACGAGGACGGGTTCTACGACGTCCAGCTCGACGGTTTCGACGGGCCGGGCTCGATGGCCGGACGCGGGCACCTGTTCAGCACCGACGACGGCTCGTACGCGTTCTGGTCGGTGCTGCCCGCCAGCTACGGCATCCCCGACGACGGCCCTGTCGGCGACCTCCTCGCCGCCGCCGGACGCAGCAACTACCGCCCCGCCCACATCCACTTCATGGTGACGGCGCCCGGGATGCGCCGTCTCGTCACCCACGTGTTCGTCGCCGGCGACGAGCACCTCGCCACCGACGCGGTGTTCGGCGTCAAGGACTCCCTCGTCCTCGACTTCACGGAGCAGCCGCCGGGGGAGGCGCACGGCCGGCACGTCGACTCACCGTGGGTGCGCACCCGCTTCGACATCGTCCTGGCTCCCACCACCAGCGGAGGAGACACATGACCGAGCCCCTGAAGACCGACGTCCTCGTCGTCGGCACCGGCCCCGCCGGGTCCGCGGCGTCCCTCGCGCTCGCGACGTACGGCGTCGACCACATGGTCATCACGAAGTACCGGTGGACGGCCAACACGCCCCGGGCGCACATCACCAACCAGCGGACGATGGAGATCCTCCGCGACCTCGGCGTCGAGGAGCAGGTCGAGGCGCTCGCCGTCCCGCAGCACCTCATGGGCGACACCGTGTTCTGCACGAGCCTCGCCGGGGACGAGCTGGGCCGGGTCCGCACGTGGGGCACGCACCCGCGCCGCCAGGCCGACTACACGCTCGCGAGCCCCAGCAGCATCTGCGACATCCCGCAGAACTACATGGAGCCGATCCTCGTCCGCAACGCCGCCGAGCGCGGCGCCCACGTCCGCTTCGACACCGAGTACGTCGCGATGGAGCAGGACGACGACGGCGTCACCGTCACGGTCCGGGACCGCCTGACCGGCCACGAGTACCCGATCCGCGCCCAGTACGTCATCGGCGCCGACGGCGGGCGCTCCCAGGTCGTCAAGGACCTCGGGCTCGCCCACGAGGGGCAGATGGACGTCGCCGGGTCGATGAACATCGTGTTCAAGGCCGACCTGTCGAGGTACGTCGCCGAGCGGCCCTCGATCCTCTACTGGGTCCTGCAGCCCGGCAGCGACGTCGGCGGCATCGGCCTCGGCCTCGTGCGGTGCGTGCGCCCGTGGGACGAGTGGCTCATCGTGTGGGGCTACGACATCTCCGCCGAGCCGCCCGTCGTCGACGAGGCGTTCGCGACCAAGGTCGTCCACGACCTCGTCGGCGACGACACCATCGACGTGCAGCTGCAGTCGACGAGCCTGTGGGGCAACAACAAGTGGTACGCCACCGAGCTGCGCCGGGGGCGGGTGTTCGCGATGGGCGACGCCGTCCACCGGCACCCGCCGAGCAACGGGCTGGGCTCCAACACGTCGATCCAGGACGCGTACAACCTCGCGTGGAAGCTCGCCCACGTCCTGCGCGGGCAGGCCGGCACGGGGCTGCTCGACTCCTACGAGCCGGAGCGCGCCCCGGTCGCCGAGCAGATCGTGCTGCGCGCCAACAAGTCGATCGAGGAGTTCGGGCCGATCCTCGAGGCGCTGGGGCTCACCGACACGTCCGACCCCGCCGTCATGAACGCCCGTATCGCCGACCGCGCCGACGACACCGCCGAGGGTCGCGCCAAGCGGGAGGCGCTGAAGAAGGCGCTCGAGCTGAAGGACTACGAGTTCAACGCCCACGGCGTCGAGCTCGGCCAGCGGTACGCCAGCGGCGCCGTCGTCCCCGACGGGACCCCGGAACCGGAGTACGAGCGCGATCCCGAGCTGTACTACCACCCGACGACGTGGCCCGGCGCCCGCCTGCCGCACTGCTGGCTCGGGCACCGCGAGGGGTCCGGCTACCGGAAGGTCAGCACCCACGACGTCGCCGGGCAGGGCCGATTCACCCTCTTCACCGGCATCGGCGGGCAGGCGTGGGCCGACGCGGCGGACACGCTGTCGCGCGAGCTCGGCGTCGAGGTGCGTGCCGTCGTCGTCGGGCCCGGGCAGCCGTACACCGACCTGTACGACGACTGGGCGCGGCTGCGGGAGGTCGACGAGGACGGGTGCGTGCTCGTCCGGCCCGACAACCACGTCGCGTGGCGCTCGCTGCATCCCGTCGACGACGCGCGCGCGGTGCTCGGCGGGGTGCTCCGGCAGGTCCTCGACCGGCCCGTCGACGCAGCGGCGGGCGGCTGACGTGGCCCGGCTCCTCGGCCTCGCCGAGGCGGTGGCGGAGCTCGTCCGCGACGGCGACACGGTCGCGGTCGAGGGCTTCACCCACCTCATCCCCGTCGCCGCGGGGCACGAGGTGATCCGGCAGGGCCGGCGCGACCTCACCCTCGTCCGGATGACGCCCGACGTCGTCTACGACCAGATGATCGGCGCGGGGTGCGCGTCCCGGCTCGTGTTCAGCTGGGGCGGCAACCCGGGCGTCGGGTCGCTCCACCGGTTCCGGGACGCCGTCCAGAACGGCTGGCCCCGACCGCTGGAGATCGAGGAGCACTCCCACGCCGGGATGGCCAACCGGTACGTCGCCGGGGCGAGCGGCCTGCCGTTCGCCGTGCTGCGCGGCTACCGCGGCACCGACCTGCCCGCGCACACCACGACGATCGCGACCGTCACGTGCCCGTTCACCGGTGAGGAGCTGACGGCCGTCCCGGCGCTCACACCCGATGTCGCACTGCTCCACGCCCAGCAGGCCGACCGCGAGGGCAACGTGCAGATGTGGGGCATCACGGGCGTCAACAAGGAGGTCGCGCTCGCCTCGCGACGCGTGCTGTTCACGGTCGAGGAGGTCGTCGACGCGCTCGAACCCCGACCCGGCGCGGTGGTGCTGCCGTCGTGGGTCGTCGACGCCGTCGCCCACGTGCCGGGCGGCGCGCAGCCGTCGTACGCGCACGGCTACTCCGAGCGCGACAACGCCGCGTACCGCGCGTGGGACGCCGTGAGCCGCGACCGGGAGACCTTCGGCCGGTGGCTGGCCGACGAGGTGGGGGCGGTGCCGGCGTGAGCTGGACGACGTCGGAGATGATGACCGTCGCGGCGTCGCGGGCGCTGCGCGACGGCGCGACCTGCTTCGTCGGCATCGGTAAGCCGTCGACCGCCGCGAACCTCGCCCGCGCGACGCACGCGCCGGGCCTCGTCCTGATCTACGAGTCCGGGACGATCGGCGCGAAGCCGGACCGGCTGCCACTGTCGATCGGGGACGGGGTGCTCGCGGAGACGGCGACGACGGTGGTGAGCGTGCCGGAGATCTTCAACTACTGGCTCCAGCCGGGGCGCATCGACGTCGGGTTCCTCGGCGCCGCCCAGCTCGACCGCCTCGCCAACATCAACACCACCGTCATCGGCCCGTACGACGACCCGACGGTGCGCCTGCCCGGAGCGGGCGGCGCGCCGGAGATCGCGGCCTCGTGCCGGGAGGTGGTGGTCGTCGTCGCGCAGTCGCGGCGCACGTTCGTCGAGCGCGTCGACTTCGTCACCTCCGTGGGGTTCGGCGACGGTCCCGGGTACCGGGAGCGGCACGGCCTGCGGGGCCGGGGCCCGACGCAGGTCATCACCGACCTCGGCGTGCTGCGCCCGGACCCGGTGACGTGCGAGCTCGTGCTCACCGAGCTGCACCCGGGGGCCACGGTCGAGCAGGCGCGCGAGGCCACGGGCTGGGACCTGCGCGTCGCCGCCGACCTGTCCGTGACGCCGGAGCCGAGCGAGCACGAGCTGCGGGTGCTGCGGGCCATCGAGGCGACGGCCACCTCCGGCGGCGCGGCGCCGTGACCTCAGCGGTCGCGGTCGCCCCGCGTCAGGGGTCGGACGAGGACGAGGTTGGCGATCCCGCCGACGACGCTGACGACGAGGGCGCCCCAGAACGCCGCCCAGAAGCCGTCGACCTCGAACGGCAGCCCGAGCCGTCCCGTGATCCAGCTCGACAGCCAGAACAGCAGGCCGTTCACCACGAGCCCGAACAGACCGAGGGTGAGGACGTAGAGGAGGCATCCGACGGTCTTCGCGATGGGCTGCAGGACGGCGTTGACGACGCCGATCACCGCCGCCACGACGACGAGCGTCCAGACCCGCTCCGTCAGGGTGCCGGAGTCGAGCCGGATGCCCGGCACGAGGAGCACGGCGACCCACACCGCGAGCGCGGTGGCGAGCACACCGAGCAGCAGCCTCACGGGGGCGAGGCTAGACGACCGCGCTGCGGCACGATAGGAGCGCGCCGGTGACCACCGTCGTCGGGCGGGCGGAGGTGCACGTGAGCAGCGAGACGTTCGTCCGCTCGCTCGAGCGGGGCCTCGCCGTCATCCGCGCCTTCGACGCCGAGCACCCGCGGCTGTCGCTGTCGGAGGTCGCGCGCCGGACCGGGCTCACCCGTGCGGCCGCGCGGCGGTTCCTCCTCACCCTCGTCGAGCTCGGCTACGTCCACGCCTCCGACGGGGTGTTCTCCCTGCGGCCGCGGGTGCTCGAGCTCGGCTTCGCGTACCTGTCCGGGCTGCGGCTCGTCGACGTCGCGCACCCGCACATGCAGTCGCTGTCGGACGCGGTCCACGAGTCGGTGTCGGTGTCGGTCCTCGACGGCGACGACCTCGTGTACGTCGGCCGCGTCCACGCCCGCAAGATCATGACGGTGGCCCTCGACGTCGGCAGCCGGCTGCCGGCCTACTGCACGTCGATGGGCCGCGTGCTCCTCGCCCACGCCCCCGCCGACCGGCTGTCCGACTACCTCGCCCGTGTCGACCTCGT
Source organism: Aquipuribacter nitratireducens (assembly GCF_037860835.1). Lineage (NCBI taxonomy): Bacteria > Bacillati > Actinomycetota > Actinomycetes > Micrococcales > Intrasporangiaceae > Aquipuribacter > Aquipuribacter nitratireducens. The sequence continues at coordinate 205,856 of NZ_JBBEOG010000005.1, forward strand.
GGCGCGCACCCCGCACACCGTGACCGACGCCGCCGCCCTCGCGGAGGTGCTCGACCGGGTCCGCGCCGACGGGTTCGCCGTCGTCGACCAGGAGCTGGAGCTCGGGCTGCGGTCCGTCGCCGTGCCGCTGCACGCCCGGGGCGGGGAGGTGGTGGCGGCGATGAACGTCGCCGCACCGCTCGAGCGCGGCTCCCTCGAGGAGATCCGCGCCGAGCTCCTGCCCCCACTGCTCGCCGCCGCCCGGGAGTGCGAGGCGGACCTGCTCGCGGTGTGAGTCTGCATCGGTGACCGCGACACGCCGCGCGTCCCGGTCACCACTGCAGACTCGCCGGCCGCGAGGGCGGTCAGGCGGCTCAGGTGGTCCGGCGGGTGGCGGGCTGGCGACGACCGGGGCCACCGTGCGGGTCCGGCGGGCTCGGCTCGGCCTGCGTGTCGTCGCTCACGGGGCTGCCGGCCGCCTCCGGCCGAGGCGTGTCGGCCGGAGCGGTCCGGCTCGTCGGGTCGGGGTCCGTCGGCTCCGCGCCGTCGGCCAGCTGCTGGAGCCGGCCTCGCAGCACCGTGAGGACCGGCAGCCGGTTGCCGTGCGCCTCCTCGTGCTCGACGAGTGCGTCGATCTCCTCGGGCTCCAGGCTGCGCACGCGGTGCTCGAGCTGCTGCGGGCCGAGCTGGTCGATGTCAGGGATGGCGAGATCGGGCATGTCCCGGCCGTACCCGCGTGATCCGACGGCATGCCGCGCGGTCGAGAGCACCGCGCCGGGTCCGGTACGCTCGTCCGGTCGTCGCGTCACCCCGACGTGGGCGGCATGCGCCCGTAGCTCAACGGATAGAGCATCTGACTACGGATCAGAAGGTTGGGGGTTCGAGTCCCTCCGGGCGCGCGTCAGGTTGAGACAGGAGAGGGCCCGGCCACCGGATGCGGTGGCCGGGCCCTCTGCTGTCCACCTCGGCCCACCGGCGTGACCCGGTGACGCCCCCCGCGACGCATCTGCGTCGTGAGTGGGGGATGCGTCCCAGGGCACGCCGGTCGGGGCGGGACAGATCCCCCTTTCACGCCGTCGGCGGCCTGGCTCAGCCCGTGAGGAGGCCGAGCACCCGGACGGTGTTCGTGCCCGACGTGGTCGAGCAGTCGAGGAGCTCGCCCGCGAGCGCGTCGAGCCGGCCCCCGCCCTTCGGGTCGACCGTCGTCGTCCCGTCCGCCCGGGTGATCGTCGTCTCGACCTGCAGCCAGACCTGCGTGCTGCCCACCACCGGGCTGCCGTTCGCGGCGAAGCTCGGCCGGGCGGTCGTGAACGTCGTCCCGTCGGTGCAGGTCCAAGTCAGGGTCCGCTCGTGCGGCCGCGGCGGTTCGGCCGCCTGCGCCGCGACGGGTGTCAGGGCCAGGGCGCCGACCGCCACCGCGGCGCAGGCTCGTCCGGCCGTTGGTGCTCTCATGGGGTTCCCTCCGTCCGGGGGTCGCCCTCCGACCCCGGGTGACAGGACGCCAGGAGCCCGTCGCGAACGCGCCTACCGTGCTTCCCCCACTCCTGGCGGCGCGCCACCCTGACCTCATGGACATCGTCGACCCGACCGTCGCCCGCTACGTCCTCGACCACTGCTCGCCGGGCGAGGACGATCTCCTGGCCGAGCTCGCGGCCGAGACCCGCGAGCGCTACCCCGACTCCGCCGGCATGCAGATCACCGCCGACGAGGGCGCGCTGCTCGCGATGCTCGTCCGGTTGTGCGGTGCGCGGGACGCCGTGGAGGTCGGCGTCTTCACCGGCTACTCGTCCCTGTGGGTCGCGCGGGCACTGCCCGGGGACGGGCGCCTGCTCGCGCTCGACGTGAGCGACGAGTGGACGTCGCTGGCGCGCCGGTACTGGGAACGGGCCGGTGTCGTGGACCGCATCGAGCTGCGACTCGGGCCGGCCGCCGACGCGCTCCGTGCGCTGCCGGACGAACCCGTCCTCGACTTCGCGTTCGTCGACGCCGACAAGGAGGGCTACCCGACGTACTACGAGGAGGTCGTCCGCCGGCTGCGGCCGGGCGGGCTCGTCGTGCTCGACAACGTCCTGCGGGAGGGCCGTGTCGTCGACCCGGCGCAGCAGGGCCCCGCCGACGCCGCGATCCGCCGCGTCAACGACGCGGTCGTCGCCGACACGAGGGTCGACTCCGTCATGCTGCCGGTCCGTGACGGTGTCACCGTGGCGCGGCGTCGCCCCGCTTGATCGATGCCATCTTCTTGCCGCGCGCGACCTCGTCGACGACCTTGTCCATCCAGCGGATCCGCTGCATGAGCGGGTCGTCGATGTCCTCCACGCGCACCCCGCAGATCACGCCGGTGATGAGCGACGCGTTCGGGTTCATCGCCGGCGCCCGGGCGAAGAACGTCTCGAGGTCGCGCTGGTCGGTGAGCGTCTCCTGCAGCCCGGCGTCGTCGTAGCCCGTGAGCCACTCGATCACCTCGTCCACCTCCGCCTTCGTCCGGCCCTTCCGCTCGGCCTTCGCGACGTAGTGCGGGTAGATGCTCGCGAACGGCGTCGCGAAGATGCGGTGACCGGGCACGTCAGAGTCCTTTCACGGCGCGGACGGCGGCGAGGGTGCGGGGGAAGCCGACGTACGGCAGGCAGTGGACGATCGCGGCGAGGACCGTCTCGCGGCTGTTGCCGACCTCCAGGCACGCGCGGGCGTGCGGCGTCAGCTGCGGCCCCGTGTCGCCCAGGGCCGTGAGGGCGCACAGGACGAGCAGCTCCCGCTGGGCGAGCGTGAGCCCCTCGCGCGTGTAGAAGTCGCCGAAGCACCACTCGGTGAGGAACCGGGGCAACGCCTCGTCGAACGGCGCGGGCAGGTCGGCGAGGTTGTCGCGGATCTCCGTGCCGTACAGCGGGGCCTGGATCTCGAGGCCGCGCTCGTACCGCTCGTCCTCTCCGACGGTGCCCTGGTCGGGCAGCGGGAGCTCGACGCCTCGCGCCGTGAGCACGTCGTCGACGGTGACGAGGGCGGTGAGGGTGCGTGGGAACCCGACGAAGGGCGCGAGCTGGTACACCGCCTCGCGGAGCGACACGGGCGGCACCCCCACGTTCAGCGCGGCGTGGGTGTGGGCGCCGAGCTGGCGCCCGGTGCCCAGCACCGAGAGGACCGTGACGGTGACGAGCTCCCGGGTCGCGTCGTCGAGCTCGCCGGTGCGGAACACGTCGCCGAAGACGACGCCCCGCAGGATCGCCATGAGCTCGGGGTGGGTCTCGGGGGCATCGCGGTCACGCGGGCCGAAGAGACACGCGTACGTCTCCTCGGCCCACTCCTGGCGGGCGGACGACGTCATGCGGCCACCGTCGTCGCCCGCCGGACCGCTGTCAACGAGCGGGCTCGGCCCGGACCGCGGCGAGCAGTGTCACGCCCCTCGGCCGGAGTGGTCGGCGGCCCAGGCGGCGAAGACCGCGCGGCTGCTCGCGTGCGGGGCGCCCGGCACGTCGCGGACGAGGTCGTGGTCCTGCAGGGCGCTCGCCAGGTCGTCGCTCTCGCGCCGCAGCGAGTCACCGAGCGTGCGGGTCCCTGCCCCCGGGCACGCCGTCGCCGCCTCCGCGAGGTCGAGGAGCACGGACGAGCGCACGGCGAGGCTGGCGTCGCGGTCGGCGTCGGAGAACCAGTAGCTGACGTTGTACTGGTCGACGTCGACACGGACCCGGGTGAGGTCGTCGACGACCGGCTCGAGGACCGCGACCGCCGTCGAGTCGTCCATCGCCGCGAGCCGGGCCGTCGCGCCCACGTCCGCGAGCCGGCTCAGCCGGAGCGCGAGCATCCGGCGCCGGCCCAGCGCGGGGTACACCTGCAGCGTCCACGTGACCGCGCCCGTGAGGATGACGAAGCCGACGAAGGCCTGGAGCGGCGCGGCGACCCGCAGCCACGTGTTCTGGGGCACGACGTCGCCGTAGCCGAGGGTCACCTCGGTGACGAGCGACAGGTAGAGCGCGTCGAGGGCGTTCGAGCGTTCCGCGGCCGCGAGCCCGTCCGACAGGACCACACCGCCGGGGACGTGCGGCCAGTACACGAGCGTGAACCCGGCCACCGTCAGCAGAGCCCACGACAGGAGGACGAGCGCGAGGCCGAGGGGCCCGGCGACGTCGAGGGACGAGCGACGGCGCGCGAGGCGCCGCGTCACCCGCCAGGTGGCCCGCATGACCGGGCGGGTGACGTGCCCGACGCCGCTGGGACGCCACAACGTGCGGAACAGGTCGGTGAGCGCCACCAGCACCAGGGCGAGACCGACCACGGTCAGCACCGTGGTGCCGGCGGCCGTCACCAGCGGCGCTCGGGCTGCTCGTCGTGCTGACGCGTCGCGTCGTCGGTGAGGTCGACCTCGGGGGGACGCCCGCGCGGCTGCTCGAGGTCCTCGTAGGTGCCGCCGCCGTACGCCTCGTACGCCGGGTCGGTGCCGTACGACGGTGCCGCGGCGTACGCGTCGTCCTCACGCTCGGCGGCCTCGCGTTCGGCGGCCTCGCGCTCCACCGCGGCCGACTCCCGGCGCTCGCGCTCCCGCCTGACCTCGCGCTTCACGTTGTCGCTCTCGCGGCTCGCGGTCTGCAGGTAGCCCTCCCAGCGCGACTGCATCGGCCGGATCAGGCCGCCACCGACGCCGACCACGAGGATGCCGCCGATCGTCGCGAGGACGGTGACGAGGATCGGGGTGGTGACGGTCGTGGCGATCCCGACCTGGTTGAGGGCGGCGATGACGCCGATCCCGAGGATCAGCACGCTCGACGCCGTGGCGAGGCCCCGCCCGTACGACAGCCCGCCGAGGGCGGAGGCGACGAGGTCCTTGACGGCGGCGGCGATGGCGGCGGCCACGACGACGATGACGATCGCGACGACGAGCCGCGGCAGGAACGCGATGACGGCCGTGAGGAGCTCGCTCACCGGGTTCGGCCCGAAGACGCCGAAGGCGAGCTGGAGCACGAGCAGCAGCAGCCCGTAGAACACCAGGCGCGACACGAGACCGGAGGCGTCGTACCTGCTGTGCTCGAGCATCCGACCGATCCCGCCCCGCTCGACGGCGCGGTCGAAGCCGACCCGCTCGAGGACCCGGGCGAGCGCCTTGGCCAGCAGCCTCGCGAGCAGCCAGCCCACGAGGAGGATGACGAGGAAGAGCAGGAGCCGCGGCACGAAGTCCACGACGGTGACGTAGGCCGAGGTGAGGGCCTCTCTCATGGCGGTGTCCTCCGGGGGCACGTGGGCAGGGACGCGTGCGCGCTGTCGCAGGAGCGGTACCCGTGTGACCGTGGACTACACGTGCCTGGTCACCGTCCCATCACTGTCCGCGGCCGACCGGCTGCTCGTCGTGCACCTCGAACCACACCCGCTGCCCCGTCGTCGTGCGCTGGCTGCCCCACGCGTCCGTGACCTCCGCGACGAGCGCGAGCCCCCGGCCGCGCGTCGCGTCGGCCTCGACGACCTGCACCTCGACCGGGCCGCCACGGCCCTGGTCGACGACCTCGACGACGACCCTGCCCTCCCCGTGACGCAGCGACAGGCGCGACGGGGTCCGCGCATGGAGCACGGTGTTCGTCACGACCTCGGTGACCGCGGCCTCGACGTCGTCGCTCCGCGGGTGGCCGCCGCCGGCCTCGAGCTGCGCGGCCACCCACCGGCGGGCCAGCCGCGGCGCCGTCGTGTCGGCCGGGAGCACCGTCTCGGCGGTGCGGTGCGGGGCGCCCGTGCGCTGCACCGCGAGGACGGCGACGTCGTCGTCGCTGCCGGCGCGGTGCTCGTCGAGCAGCCGCGCGGACACCTCGTAGGGGTCGGCGTCGGCGAGGTCGTCGAGGCGGCCGACGAGGGCCTCGAGACCCGCGGCGAGCGGGCGTCCCCTGCGCTCGACGAGCCCGTCGGTGTAGAGGAGGAGGAGGTCGCCGGGCGCCAGGTCGAGCTCGACGACCGGGTGGGTACCGGGCATACCCAGCGGCGGACCTGCCTCCAGGTCGAGGAGCCGGCTGCCGTCGGCGCGGCGGACGGCCGGCGCGGGGTGCCCGGCGCTCGCCGCGCAGGCGTGGCCCGTCCGCGGGTCGAGGAGCACGTAGGCGACGGTGAGGAAGCCGCCCTCGGGTGCGGCGTCGTTGGTCTCCGCGATCGAGCGGAACACCCGGTCGCCCGCGCTCAGCACGGCAGCCGGGCTGGGGTCGGCGAGCGCGAGGGCGCGGAGGGCGGCGCGCACCTGCCCCGTCACCGCCGCCGCGACCGCGCCGTGGCTCATGGCGTCGCCGACCACGAGCGCGACCTGGCCGTCGTCGACGACGAAGGCGTCGTAGAAGTCGCCACCGGTCCGGCCCCGGGCCCCGGGCGCCTCGTGGCGGGCGGCGACGACGAGGTCCTCCCGCACGGGGAGCCGGTCCGGGAGCAGGCTGCCCTGGAGCAGTCGGCCGCTGCCCCGCTCCTCCTCGAACGCCCGGGCCCGGGCGAGGGCGCGTCCGACGAGGCGGGTCGAGGACACGAGGAGAGCACGCTCGTCGTGCCGGAACGCGCGGGGCACGAAGCGCCCGAGTGTGAGCAGGCCGACCGTGCCCTCCAGTGGCACGAGCGCGACGCTGCGCAGGGCGCGGTCGGCGTCGTCGAGCTCGACGACGCCGTCGACGGTGGGGACGTCGGCGGGGGCGACGTCGCCGGGGCGCAGCTCGTCGAGCCACACCGCCTCGCCACGCTCCGCGACGCCGCTGACGCGCGGGTCCGGGTTCGGCGTGACGCCCGTCCACACCAGCGGGAGCCGCTCGGTCGCGGGGTCCGAGACGTCGTCGGCGAGCCGCCGCACGCTGGTCCAGCCGCCCCGGGCCTTGTCCTCCAGCCACAGTCGCGCGTAGTCGACGTCGAGCTCCGTGACGGCGTGGCGCAGCGCCGCGCGGACGACGTCGTCGCTCGACAGCGCGCCCGTGAGGACGGCCGCGAGCCGGCTGAGCCGGTCGAGGCCGGTCAGCGCGTGCGTGGTCTCGACGGCGACCGTCAGCATCCCGGTCGTCCGCCCGTCCGACGCGCGGACGGGGGAGTGCCCTCGCGTCCACGTCCGCGGCACCGCGTCGCCGTCCGGCACGAGCCCCCCGTCGTCACGGTTCTCCCGGTCGTCGGCGCGAAGGACGCCCTCGCCCGCGCCGACGACGGTCCGCACGATGGTGGGGTCCCCCACGACGTCCCAGTCGCTGTGCGGCAGGGCCTCCCGCGCGGGGGCCCCGAACGCCGCGGGGTGGGCGGGGCCGAGCAGCTCGGCGTAGGCCCGGTTGTACAGGAGGCGGTGCTCGGGACCGTGGGCGTACACCATCGGCAAGGGGGAGGCGAGGAGGAGGTCGACGGCGCCCCGGAGGACGGGGTCGTCGGCGTCGCGGCCCAGCGCGGCGCGCACGGCGGCAGCAGGGACCTCGGCGGGCAGCCGGGCGTCGCTGCTGGTCGGGGTCATGCGGCGGCTCCTCGAGGCCCCGGGCAGGAAGGGTGCCCCTCTGGGCAGTCCTACCCGGTCCGGCGCCCGCTCACACGCGCGACCCGCCGGGGCGCTGCGGACCTCACCCGGTGCGACGCCGCACGGCGAGGAGCGCGAGGTCGTCCTCCGGCGCCCCGCCGACCTGGGTGAGCACCGCGTCGCACAGCGCCTCGAGGCCGAGGTGGTGGAGGTCGGCCGCCGCCTCGCGCAACCGCTCGAGCCCCTGCTCGAGGCCGACGTCGCGTCGCTCGACCAGCCCGTCGGTGAACAGCAGCAGCGTCGCGCCGGGAGCGAGGTCGACACGGGTGTCGTGCCGCTCGGCCCGCGGGTCGACGCCGAGCATGAGGTCGGCGTCGGTCCACAGCAGACGGGCCGTGCCGTCGGGCGACAGCAGCAGCGGCGGCAGGTGGCCGGCGCTGGAGAAGACGACGGGGGTCGAGCCGTCGAGCGGCCCGAGGGAGCTGTGCTCGCCGCCGCGGCCGGCGACGAGGACGAGCGCGCTCGACATGGCGGCGACGCCGAGCTGGTCCATGGCCCGGTCGAGCGCCCCGAGCACGCGCGACGGCGGGGTGCCGACGCTCTGCGCGACCCCGCGCAGCACGTTGCGCACCTGCCCCATGACGGCGGCCGCCCGCTGGTCGTGACCGGCGACGTCCCCGATGACGAGGCACGCGTCGTCGTCGGGCAGCCGGAAGGCGTCGTACCAGTCGCCGCCGACGCGGCTGTCGTTGCGCGCAGGCAGGTACCGCACCGCGACGTCGAGCGGGGCGAGGTCCGGCGGGTCGGTGAGCATGCTGCGCTGCAGGGCCTCCGACATCGCCCGCGTCGCGGCGGCCTCGGACCGCTCCTGCTCGTGGGCGTTCACGCGGTCGACCGCGGCGCCGATGGCTCGCGCGACGAGGACGAGGAAGTCGCGGTACGCCTCGTCCTCCGCGGCGAGGGGGTTGAGCAGCACGGCGAGCAGCGGCCGCCGGGCCCGCGGGCCCTGCACGGGCAGCGCGAGCCACGCGACCCTGCCTTCGGGGCCGTCGGCGACGACCACGTCCTCCAGGCCCACGTGCGCCGGCGGGGTGGCGCCGTGCCACGAGGTGGCGGCGACCTCGGCGGCACCCCCGAGGACGACGTCGACCTTCGGCAGGTCGTCGACCGCCTTGCCGAGGAGGTCGCTCGTCACGGCGACGAGCTCGCCGGCGTCGTCGACGTCGGCGAGGGCGATGCCGAGTCGGCCGAGCACGTCGAGGCGGCGCCGGTCGACGACGTGCCCGGTCGTCTCGAGGGCGATGTCGAGGATGCCGAGCACCGTGCCGTCCGGCGCGGCCACGGGGGAGTAGCAGTAGGTGAAGTAGCCCTCGTCGAGGGCGCCGTTGCGCACCATGTCGAGGCGCATGTCGAGGGGGAAGGTCGCGACCCCGGTCTCCATGACCCCGTCGAGGAGCGGCTCGATGTCGTCCCAGATCTCGGGGAACACCTCCTGGGCGGGGCGCCCGAGCGCGGCCGGGTGCTTCTCCCCGATGAGCTCCGCGTACGCCTCGTTGTACACGAGCACGTACTCCGGGCCCCACAGGAGGGTCGCCGCGAAGCGGGTGGTGAGCGCGACGTAGAGGGTGCTGCGCAGCTCCGGTGCCCAGTCGCGCGGGGGTCCGAGGGGCGAGGCCGCCCAGTCGACCTGCTCGTAGGCAGGCCGCAGCGCACCTGTGGCCTCGAGCAGGGGTCCGCGCACGATCGGACGGTACTTGCCCGTCGCCCCCGACGCGTAACGGACGACCGGCTCGTCCCCCGACCGCCGCGTCCGTCGCCCCGGTCAGAGCACCGGGCGACCCCCGGTGACCGCCACGCGCGCGCCCGACACGTAGCTGCCGTCGTCGCTCGCGAGCAGCACGTACACGGGCGCCAGCTCCCTGGGCTGCCCCGCCCGACCGAGCGGGGTGTTGCCCCCGAACGACGCCACCTTCTCCTCCGGCATCGTCGACGGGATGAGCGGGGTCCACACCGGTCCGGGCGCGACGCTGTTGACCCGGATGCCCCGCTCGCCGAGGAGCTGGGCGAGGCTCGCGGAGAAGTTCGCGATGGCCGCCTTCGTCGCCGCGTACGGCGCGAGGCCGGGCGAGGGCATGTCGGAGTTGACCGAGGAGCTGTTGATGATCGAGGCACCTTCGCCCATGTGGGGCAGGGCGTCCTTCGTGATCCAGAACATCGCGTGGACGTTCGTCGCCCACGTGCGCTCCCACTCCTCGTCGTCGACCTCCTCCAGCGAGTCGTGGTTCATCTGGAAGGCGGCGTTGTTGACGAGGACGTCGATCCCGCCGAGCTCGTCGACCGTCCGCCTGACGAGGTCGCGGCACACCTCGCGCTGCGAGATGTCGCCCTTGACGAGGACCGCCTTCCGGCCGGCGTCCTCGACGAGGCGGGCGGTGTCCTCCGCGTCGCCGTCCTCCGACAGGTACGACAGGACGACGTCGGCGCCCTCCCGAGCGAATGCGATGGCGACGGCGCGGCCGATGCCGCTGTCCGCGCCGGTGACGAGCGCCCGGCGACCCTCGAGGCGGCCGTGGCCGACGTAGCTGTCCTCCCCGCAGTCGGGGACGGGCGTCATCTCCGACTGCGTGCCGGGTGGGGTCTGCTGCTGTGCGGGCTGCTGGGCGTTGTCGCTCATGCGGCCCGGGTACCCCGTCGGGGCGTCCTCACGCACGTCCGGCCGGGCTGTGGTCGACCCTCGGTCAGAGCGACCGCAGCGCTGGCACGACCTCCCGCTCGAAGAGCTCGATGCCGGACGTGTCGTACGCCGCCTCCGGGAAGTACGTGATGGCGTACGTCATGCCCGCGGCGACGAGCGGACGCAGCTTCTCGACGACCTGCTCCGGCGTCCCCACCCCGGGCAGGTGCGGGGCGGCGGAGGCGACCTCGCGCTCGAGCGCCGCCGGGCTCACGAGGCCCTCGAGACGCGCGCGTCGCGCGGCGATCCGGTCGCGGACCTCGGCCTCGTCACGACCGAGGACGATGTTGTAGTTCGCGCTGCGGACGATCTCGCCGTAGTCGCGCCCGAGGTCGCGGCAGTGCTGCTCGAGCACCTGCGACTTGTGGGTGAACCCCTCGAGCGTGCCGTCGAAGTTCGTGTACTGCGCGAGCTCGGCGGCGATCCGCAGCGTCTTGCGCTCGCCTCCGCCCGCGACCCACAGCGGGATGCCGCCCTCCTGCAGCGGCAGGGGACGGCAGAGGGCGCCGGCGGTGTCGTAGTGCGTCCCGGAGAACGTCGAGGTCCCGGTCCGCCACAGCTCGGTCATGATCCGCACGCCCTCGTCGAGCGCGCGCAGCCGGTCCCCCGCCGAGGGGAAGCCGTAGCCGTACGCGCGCCACTCGTGCTCGTACCAGCCGGCGCCGATGCCCATCTCGACCCGGCCGCCGGACACGATGTCGACGGTCGCTGCCACCTTCGCGAGGTACGCGGGGTTGCGGTACGCCACGCACGTGCACATCTGGCCCAGCCGCACCCGCTCGGTGGCGGCGGCGAGGGCCGCCATCAGCGTCCACGCCTCGTGCGTGGCCTCCTGCGTCGGCTCCGGGACCGTGTGGAAGTGGTCGTACACCCACACCGACTCCCACGGGCCCGCCTCGGCGCGCCGGGCGACCGAGAGCACCGTGGCCCACTGGTCCGCCGGGTCGACGCCGACGAGGTCGAGCCGCCAGCCCTGGGGGACGAAGAGACCGAAGCGCACCCCGTCGTCCGGCGAGTCGTCTGCCACGGGGCGACCCTAGCCCCGGCTCCCCGAGCGCTGCCTGCCGGAGCCCCGGCCCGCCGCCGGCTTCTCGAAGAGGTGATCGAGCGCCTCCTGCTCCAGATCCTGCCAGCGCCGGGCGTGCGAGCGTGCCTCCTCGATCTCGTCGTCGTCGAGGTGGTGGGCGCCCTCCTCCCGGATCCGGGCGACGCTGAGCGGTCCGCCGACGCTGGGCGAGGTGAGGGACAGCGCGTCGAGGACCCGCACCAGCGCGACGACGCCGTACTCGACCGACCGCTCCGTCATCCGGAAGTGCGACAGGAGCGCCCCGGCCTGCTGGGCCATCGGGGCCCCGGAGCCGATGGCGTGGAAGCCGACGTCGTCGTAGCGGCCGATGAGGCCGTTCGGGTTGATCTCGACGATCCACCGCTGGCCCTGGCTCACCCCCGCCGCGAGGACGTAGGCGCTGACGCCGCCTCCGTCGCCCTCGCCGGGCACGTCGGCGATGTAGTTGTCGTAGTGCTTGCGCATGATCGGGAGCACGCGCTCCTGGATCTCGTCACCGATGTCGGGGGACTCGAGGATCGCGGCGGCCGCGTCGGACAGGACCGGCTTGAGGTCGTTGAGCACACCGCGCGCGCCGCTGCCGCCCCACGCGGCGCACTCGCCCAGCTCGTGGAGCTTCTGCGCGGGGAACGACATGCCGCGGCTGCTCTCGGTGATCTGCGAGTCGGCGCCGATGACGACGCCGTCCTTGCAGATGACGGCGAGGACGACGGTCACGGTGGCCTCCGGTCGGCGACTGCGCCGGGGGTCCGGCGGCGTCGCTGGGGTACCCGGGCCGCCGCCGCGTGACACCTCGCGGTGACGCGGCGGCGGCCGGGAGGACCCCTCCCCGGGTGCTAGGGGGTGTACCGGAGGATGTAGAGGCCGAGGTCGCGGTCGGACAGGGCGACGTACTCGGTGCCGTCCTGCTCGAAGACCTCGACGCCCCAGAAGTTGTTGCCGCCCTCGTCGATGAACTGACCGACCTCGCTGATCCCGCCGGGGCCGACCTCGACGACCCGCAGGCCGCCCGCGTAGTACGACAGGTAGGCGAGGCTCGCGTCCTGCTGGGAGACGGCGACCTCGTGGACGGACAGGTCCCCGAAGCCGTCGGCGAGCTCGGCGGTGCGCGCCTCGGGGATGGCGTAGGAGTCGATCTCCGTCATCGTGTCGGCGTCGAGCAGCCGCACGAAGCCCCAGCCGTCGAAGTACTGCGAGAACGTCAGCGTGTCCCCCAGCTGGCCGAGGACCATCGGCGACAGCTGGGTGCCGTCGCCGGCCCGGCAGGCGGCGTCGTCGTACTGCGCCTCGAGCCCGAAGATCGCGTAGCCCTGCTGGCGCGGTGCGACCCCGAACGTCGGGATGTCGCCCTCGACGGACATGCCGAGCGTCGTGTTGCAGCCGTCGAGCGCGGTCCGGTTGAAGATGAGGACGGCGTCGTAGCCGCCGGCCTGGATGACGTTCGCCACCTTCACGGTGAAGTCGCAGAGGCCCCGCTCGACGACGGCGACGTACGGCCCGCCGGTCGACGGCGCCGCGGCCGTCTCCGCTGGGGTGCACGCGCGGCCGGCGAACACGGCCTGCCCCGTCACGGTCTCCTCGCCCTCGAGCTGCCGGGTGTCGCTCCCGGGCGACGCGGTGATCTCCGTGCCGTCCGTGACGTTCGTCGCGTCGAGCGCGAACGGCGAGAAGTCCTCGTCCGCCGCGATGACGAACTCGTCGTCGAGCGTGAACTCGGCCTGGTGGGCGTTGCCCTCGGGCGCCACGGCCGTCGGGTCCGTCCCCGCGAGGGCGTCGGCCAGCGTCGGGTACACGGGCTGGCTGTCGACGGCGCCGAACTGGCTGTCGGCGAGCACCTCGACGTCGCGGGGGTCCGTCACGTCGAGGCGCACGTACCCGCCGTCCCAGTACGAGGCGAGCATGATCTGCCTGCCGTCGATCTCCTTGACGACCATGTCGTGGAGGAACACCTCGTCGAGACCGGCCTCGGTGGCGATGCCCTCCTCCACGAGGTCGTACTCGGCGATGAGCGCCGGCTTGCGGGGGTTCGTGATGTCGACGATGTCGACGTCGGTGAACTCCTCGTTGTCGACCATGACGGCGTACGCCTTGGCGCCCGCGGTCCAGCCGAAGACGCTGTGCACCTGGTTGGCCGTCTTCTTCCGGTTCTTCCCCGCGATGCCGTTCGTCGTGTAGTCGCCGAAGCCGAGGGAGAGGTTGGCGGGCGCGTACGGGTCGGTGACGTCGTAGAGGTTGATCCCGCCGAAGCCGACGCCGACCTTGCACAGCTCGTTGTTGGTGAGGAGGACGTCGCCGGTGAAGAACGGCGTGCTCATCGACAGCACCTGCGCGCCCTCGCCGGGGTAGCTGCCCTCCTTGGAGTTGATGAAGGCGACCTCGACGGGGTTCGCCACGTCCGAGATGTCGACGACGTGGGTGCCGTTGCGCCCGCAGTTGCCCGCACCGCCCCACGAGTTGAGGTAGGCGAAGTCGCCGTGCACCGCGACGTCGGCGATGCCGCCCTCCGTCACCCGGCTCATCGCCAGCGTGCTCACGACCTCGAGGTCGTCGCTCTGCCGCGGCTCGAGGTGGCCCTCCTCGTGGCCGTGCTGCGCCTCGTGGGAGTGGGTGTCCTTCGCGTTCGTGTACGCGCCGTCGCTCACGAGGTCGAAGACGGTGTGGGCGGACGCGGCTCCGGCGCCGAGGGCGACGGCCATGACGGCCGCGGTCCCCCCGACGAGTGCTGCGCTTCTGGTTCTCATCATCGCTCCTGTCGCTGGGCCCGCGGTGCGCGGGTGGGCTGGACCGAGACGGAACCCCCTCGTCACCGGTAGTGCGGATCGCACTCCTCCAGGGGCTGCACGTCAAGGGCCTGACCCGGGTCGGCGGACACGACGGGCCTTTGCTGTGATGGGGGGGTGACAGAGGGCATCCGCGTGGGCAGGGTCGAGGACGTGCCGGAGGGCGGGGCCGTGGTCGTCGACAGGTCCGTCGCGGGCACGGGCGACGACGTCGCCGTGTTCCACGACGAGGGCGAGTTCTTCGCCCTCGACGACACGTGCACCCACCAGGAGGCCTCCCTCGCCGAGGGGTGGGTGGAGGACGGCGAGGTCGAGTGCCCGCTCCACGCGGCGCGCTTCTCCCTGCGCACGGGCGAGGCGCTCTCGCTGCCCGCCGTGCGGGGGGCCCGCTGCCACCGGGTCGAGGTGCGCGACGGCGAGGTGTGGCTGCTGCCGGGCGAGCCCTGCCCGGCGCAGGCCTGACGCGGGCGCGCGGGGGTTGGGGGTGCCCGTCACGGGGTACCCCCTCGCCACCTGAGCCCCCAGGAGGCGAGCCATGAGCACGAGCGAGCCGCGGCCCCACGACCACCCGCAGCACCGCGCCGACCTCGACGACACCCGGGAACAGCCGCGCCCGGCCCCCGGCCCCACCGGACCGGAGCCCCGCGAGCGCTACGACGACCACGGGGACCACCACGGGGACCACGACCGGGACCACGACGGGGCGGAGGGCGCGCACCGGCCGTCCGAGCGCCCCACCACCGACCCGCACGGCCCGGGCACGACGTTCTTCACCAACCACCCCGACGACGTCCTCGCCCGTGAGCGGGACGCCTACGGCGGGGTGAAGGTCGGCTCCGCGTTCTTCGGGTGGCTGAGCGCCGTCGGGCTGCTCGCGCTCCTGCTCGGGCTGCTGAGCGGGGCCGGCGCCGCGTTCGGGCTCGCCGAGCCGGGAGCGGTCGAGGAGGCCGTCGGCTCCGTCGCGGTCGACGCCGCCACGATCGGCGTCGTGAGCCTCGTGGTGCTCGCCCTCGTCCTCTTCCTCGCCTACCTCGCCGGTGGCTACGTCGCCGGTCGCATGGCCCGATTCGACGGGGCGAAGCAGGGGGTCGCGGTGTGGCTGTGGGCCCTCGTGGTCGCCGTCGTGGTCGCCGTGCTCGGCGTCGTCGCGGGGGACCGCTTCGACGTCCTCGCCCAGGTCGACGCGTTCCCGCGGATCCCGCTCAACGAGGGCGACCTCACGACCACGGGGATCGTGGCCGCCGTCGTCGCCGCGCTCGTCGCCCTCGCGGGCGCCGTCGTCGGGGGGCTGCTGGGTGCGCGCTACCACCGCAAGGTCGACCGGGTCGGCCTGCTCGACCCTCCGGCGAGCCGGGCCTGACGACGCGCTCGGCGGGTCAGACCGCCGGGGACCCCGTCCGCTCGACGCGGTCGAGGGCGTCGGCGAGCTCCTCGGCGAGGTAGGCGCACAGCCGGAGCTCGCGGTCCGACCACGACCGGTGGGCGCGGGAGAACACCTCGAGCAGCCCGATGGGGTTGTCGTCGTGCCGCAGCGGCATCACGACGACCGAGCCGTAGCCCAGCTCGCGCAGCACCCGCACCTCGCCCGGGTCCGCGGCGGGGTCGTCCGTGCGGACGGTCAGCGGCTGTCCGGTGCGCAGGCACTCGGCCGTCGCCGGGTAGTCGGCGAGGTGGTACCGCAGCTCCTGGCTCGTCCAGCCCGTACTGCGGACGACCACGAGGGTGTCGACGTCGAGCGCGGACAGGACGGCGTCGTCCGCGCCCAGCGGGCCGACGGCGGCGCGTGCGGCCTGTGCGACGTCGAACGGTGTGCGGGCCCGGTCGAGCATCGCCCGGAGCGGGCCGAGGTCCCCGGTCGTGACGACCGGCAGCATGCCGCAGGCGGTGGTGGCGGACGGGTTCACCGGGGGTGGCGGCGCTGCGGGACGCCCGACGTACCAGCCCTGGCCGAGGTGCACCCCGAGGTCGGCGAGCGTCCTCAGCTCCTGGGCGGTCTCGATGCCCTCCGCGCACAGCGAGGCACCCGTCTGGCGGCAGAACGACACCATCGCCTCGACCATCGCGCGCTTCTCCGGGTGGACGTGCACCTGGTGGACGAGCTCGCGGTCGAGCTTGACGACCTCGGGGCGGAGCACCACGAGCCTGCGCAGCCCGTCGTAGCCGGCGCCGGTGTCGTCCATCGCGACCCGCGCACCGCGGGACCGGAGGTCGTCGAGGAGGCGCGCGAGCTCGGCGAGGTCGAGCCTGGAGTCCTCCGTGACCTCGACGACGAGGCCGTGCAGGTCGCCGGCGAGCGAGCGGCGCACCTCGGGGCTGCCGAGCACGGCGGGGGAGACGTTGACGGTGAGGTACTCCCCGTCGTCCGGGCGGTGGCCCGCACGGGCGCGGAGGATGGCGGCGGCCTCGAGCGCGGCGCCGTGCCCGGTGGCGCGGGCGAGGCCGAACCACTCGCCGACCTCGCGGTGGGCGTGACCGGGGAACCGGGTGAGCGCCTCGTGGCCGACCAGGACCCCGGTGCCGAGGTCGCAGATCGGCTGGAACACCGTCCGGAGGGCACCGGGAGAGGTGAGGAGCGAGGTGACCTCGGCCGCGACACGGCGGGGGTCGGCGCGCGCGACGTCCTCGTCGTAGGCACGGACCCGGGCGCGTCCGTCCGCCTTCGCCCGGTTTATCGCGAGGTCCGCCTCGTGGAGGAGCCGCTCGAGGTCCACCTCCGGCGTCCCCCCGGAGGCGCTGCTGCCCCCGCTGATCGACGTCGCCACGGGTCGCCCGCACAGCAGCACGGGCGCGCCCATCGCGTCGCACATCCGCTGCAGGAGGGCCGCCGCGCCCGCGGGCCCGGTCTCCGGCAGGAGGACGCCGAACTCGTCTCCGCCGAGCCGTGCGACGAGGTCGCCGGGTCGGACGGCGCCCACCAGCCGGGTCGCGGTCGTGCGCAGGAGCTCGTCGCCCGCCTGGTGGCCGAGGTCGTCGTTGACGACCTTCAGCGTGTCGAGGTCGAGGACCGCGACCGCGAGCGGGCGACCGGTGGCGGCGGACTGGTCGGCCATCGCCCGGCCCCGCTGCATGAACAGCGCCCGGTTGGCGAGGCCGGTCAGCTCGTCGTAGAAGGCCATGCGTCGAAGCTCGGCCTCCAGCCGGCGCTCCGCCGTGCGGTCGCGGAAGCCCCAGACGCGGCCGACGACGACCCCGTCCGCGTGCTGCGGACCGGACCAGCGCTTGAGGACCCGTCCGTCGGCGAGCTCCACCTCGTCCTCGAGGAGCCGGTCGGGATCGGCGTGGACGGCCCGCACGGTGGTGCGGAACGCGTCGGGGTCGGTCGTGAGCCCGGCCGCGTGCTCGAGCAGCGCCCGTCCGTCGCACGCGTCGGGGCCGGGCTCGACGTGCCACAGCCGGGCGAACGCGGCGCTGCAGGCGACCACGGCACCGTCGGTGTCGACGACGAGGATGCCGTCGGAGGTGGACGCGAGCGTCGCCGCGAGCAGGGACCGTGCGGAGACGAGCGCCGAGCCCGCCGGTGCGGGGACGCCGCGACGCGCGACGGACCAGCGGCGGTTCGGCACGGCGACCTCCTCTCGCGGCGACGGCTCCACCACGTCCGCCGACACGACGGGTATCGGCAGCGCGGCCAGTCTCCCTGAGCCGGACGGGTGACGTCTGCCCGTCCGGCTCGGTCCGGCTCGGTCCGGCTCAGTCAGGCTCGGTGCGCTCGCCCGGGTCCCGGGTCCGCCGCGGGCGCTCCGGCCACGCCGGTGGCGCGGTGGCGGTGCGCCGCAGGTGCCAGCGCCGCCGCCGGGCGAGGAGGCGGACGGTGAACACGGCCCCTGCCACGACGACGCCTGCGGTGGCCGAGAACGCCCCGACCTGCCACAGGACGACGACGGCGACGCTGCCGGCGAGGGAGGGCAGGGCGTAGATGTCGTCCTGCAGCACGACGGGCACCTGGCCCGACAGCAGGTCCCGCAGCACACCGCCCCCGATGCCGGTCACGAGACCGAGCAGCACGGCGGCGAGCGCCGGTGCGCCCAGGGCGAGCGCGGTGACCGCGCCGCTCACGGTGAACAGGCCGAGCCCCCCTGCGTCGAGCACGAGGACCGCGCGCCGGAAACGAGCGAGGCCGAGGTCGGCGTAGAAGGCGACGACGCCGGCGGCCGCCGCGCAGCCGAGCGCCCAGGCGTTGCTCAGGTTGGTCGGGGGCACGGCGCCGAGGAGGACGTCGCGGATGGTGCCGCCGCCGAGACCCGCGACGAGCGCGAGCACGACGGCACCGAACAGGTCCATGCCGCGGCGCGCCGCCACCAGACCACCGGACAGGGCGAAGACCGTGACGCCCACCAGCTCGGCGACCACTCCGACGACCTCCCCGGAGCCGCCCAGGCCCGGCAGACCGACCGTCACCGTCGTGGCCTCCTCAGCTCCCCCGCCCGGCACGGACCCGCCGGGCCGTTTGCCTGCGGGGGGCGAGTGGTACCAGCCTTGCGTACAGGAGGTGGCGGTGGACAGCGACAGGACCACCCGGTCCGTGCCGCAGGCCGACCGGGGTGAGGCTCGTGTGCTCGCGGGGCGGTACCGGCTCGAGGCGCTCATCGGTCGGGGCGGCGTCGCCGACGTGCACCGCGCGCACGACACCGTGCTCGGTCGCGACGTCGCCCTGAAGATCGTCCGGGACGACAGCCCGGACCCCGCGGCTCTCGACCGATTCACCGCCGAGATGCGCATGCACGCGTCGCTGTCGCACCCCAACCTCGTCACGGTGCTCGACGCAGGGGCGGACCGCGGCCGCCCGTTCCTCGTCATGGAGCTCGTCGAGGGCACGACGCTCGGCGGGCTCGTCGACCGGCCGCTGCCGCCGGGACGCGTGGCGACGATCGCGGCCGAGGTCGCCGCTGCGCTGGCGTACGTCCACGCGCAGGGCGTGGTGCACCGCGACGTCAAGCCCGCGAACGTCCTCCTCGGGGAGAACGGTCGGGTCGTGCTGTCGGACTTCGGCATCGCGCGGCTGCGCGACGTCGACCACGGCCACACCGCCAGCGGCTTCACGATCGGGACGGCGTCGTACTTCGCGCCGGAGCAGGTCGTGGGTTCCGACGTGACGCCGGCGGCCGACGTCTACGCCCTCGGGCTCGTCGTCGTGGAGGCGCTCGGTGGCCGGCGCGTGTACACGGGACCGCCCGCGCAGGCGGCGCTCGCACGGCTGCAGCAGCCGCCACCCCTGCCGCGGGGGGTCCCGGCCGCCTTCGCCGACCTCCTGCGGCGCATGACGCACCGCGACCCTGAGCGCCGACCGCGAGCGGAGTCGGTCGAGCAGTCGCTGCGCCGGGTGCTCCCGGCGCTCCGGCGCCTGCCTCCTCTGCCCCCGCTGCCGCCCACGCCCTCGGGCCTCGACGCGCGCGCGTCGAGCGCGCTCTCGACGTCCGCGACACCCGTCACCCCCGGGCCGAGGGTGACGCCACCCCTGCCGCGTCCGGCCCGGACGTCGGCATCCAGGACGGCGGTCCACGCGGCACCCGTGACGACGTCGGCCCGGACGGCCACGGCCGTGGGCCCGACCCAGCGGCCGAGCCCCGTCATGGTGGCCGTGGTCGTCGTGCTGTGCGCGATCGGCCTCGTGCTCGGGGCCGCGCTCGTCGACGCCACCGTGTCCGCGTCTCCCGACGGCGACGCGGGCGCTCTCCCCGCCCGAGAAGAAGCGGAGCCCGCCCACCTCACGTGACCGGGCGCCGACGAGACGTCACGACGCGCCAGTGCGACGTCACGGATGTGCGCCGTACGGGTCCCGGTCCCCTCGAACAGGGTTCACCAGCCACCGCCGCTCGCCTATCCTTCTCGCGGCGCCGCTCCCGTGACGGGAGGCGTTCGAGGAGGACCGGATGACCAGGGGACGCACGGGCGACGCCGCGGGACAGGCGTCGACCGCCGCCGCGTCGTCCGCCCCGCCTGCATCTGCCGCCCAGGCCCGTGCGCGGGCGGCGCACCGCGGCAGCGGCGCCCCCCGGGTCCGTCGGGTCGCCGTCGCGCTGGTCGCGGTCGCGAGCGTCGCGCTCGGCGCCGCCACCGCCGGAGGCGCCGTCCCGGCCGTCGAGCAGCCGCAGGACGTCCTCGCCGCCGGGGTCGGCGGACTACCCGACATGGACCTCGAGGGCTGGCGCCACGACGCGTCCGCGCCCGGCTGGGACACCGCCGCGGGGCAGTCGCGGGCGCCCGGCGCCGTCCCCGGCGGTGCGGCCGCCGGCGTCGCCGGCGAGGACGGCTGGTACGACTGGGACACCTGGCCCGACGGCGTCGTCGCGGGCGCCGACGCGTTCGGAGCCCCCTTCGAGATCCCCGGCGGCGAGGAGGTCCGGGGGTCTGCGGTGCCCGGCGGCCTCGCGGCCAGCGGCATCCCCGAGCCCACGCTGCGCGCGTACCGCGCCGCCGCGGAGGTGCTGCGCCGTGAACGACCCGGCTGCGGCGTCGACTGGGCGCTGCTCGCCGGTATCGGACGGGTCGAGTCCAACCACGGTCGCTTCGGCGGCGCCGTCGTGACGACCGACGGTGTGTCCGTCCCCCGCATCCTCGGTGTGCGCCTCGACGGCAGCCTCGCCAACACCATGGTCATCCGGGACACCGACGGCGGTGCGCTCGACGGGGACACCGCCTACGACCGTGCGCTCGGGCCCATGCAGTTCCTGCCCGGCACGTGGGCGCGCTGGGGCAGCGACGGCGACCGGGACGGGGTGCGCAACCCGCAGGACATCGACGACGCCGCGCTCGCGGCGGCGCGGTACCTGTGCGCGGTCGGCGTCGACCTCCGCGGGCCCGACGTCTCGCAGGCCATCCGGAGGTACAACAACTCCGCCGAGTACGTGAGCCTCGTCCTCGCGACGGCGAGCGGCTACCGCTCCGGTGGCGTCTCGCCGCTGCCCGCGGGGGGACCGGTCTCGCCGCTGCCGCCGCTGCCGCCGGGCTGGACCCCGCCGGTGCTCCGACCCGGCGGACCGGTGGGAGGCGTCCCCACCCCGGGCGTCCCCACCACGGTGCCCTCGGTGCCCGCGTCGACGCCGACACCCTCGGTCCGGCCCACGACCTCCCCGCGCCCGGTGCCGCCGTCGACGCAGACGCCGCGCCCGCCGGTCGTCGGCGCGCCCGGTGAGCCGACGACCCCGCCGTCCACCGGTGCGCCCGACGAGGGGTGGACGCCCGCGGAGCCGAGCGGCGAGCCGACCACCGGGACGACCGGGCGACCCAAGGTCGTCGTGACGCCGTCGGCGGAGCCCACGACGGAGCCGTCCTCGACGCCGACGCCGACGCCGTCGCCGGAGCCGTCGCCGGAGCCGTCGTCGGAGCCGTCCGCGACCCCGTCGGTGCCGCCGTCGTCCGAGGCGTCCGCCCCGGTGTCGTCCGAGCCGTCCGCCGCCCCGGCGTCGGGCGAGGCGACGACCGCGCCGAGCGGTGACGTCACCGCCCCCGCCGCGTGTTCGCCCGAGGCGACGGACCCGGCGACCGGCACGTGCTATCCGCCGTGCCCCGACGGCGTCGTGGCCGTCGAGGGCGCCGAGCCCGGCGCCGCCGAGGGCCTCGAGCCGTGCCTCGTCGTCGACGGCCGACCGGTGGACCCGCGGACCGGCGCCGTCCTCGACCCCGCCCGGGAGCCGTAGACCCGACGACGCCGGCCCCCGGGGTCTCAGTCCTCGAGAGCGGCGTCGAGCGTGATGGTGGTGCCTGCGAGCGCCTTGCTCACGGGGCAGGTCCGCTCCGCCGTGCGGGCGAGCTCCGCGAAGCGGTCGGCGTCGACGTCCGGCACCTTCGCGCGCAGGGTGACCGCGCTGCGCGAGATGCGGAACCCGCCCTCCGGGTCCTGCTCGAGGGTCACCTCGGCGCTGACCTCGACGTGCTCCGCCGTGAGGCCCTCCTTCGTGAGGACGCCGGTGAGGTTCATCGCGAGGCACGCCGAGTGCGCGGCCGCGATGAGCTCCTCCGGGCTCGTGAGCCCGTCCGGCTCCTCGGCCCGCGCCGGCCACGAGACGGTGAAGGGCCCGAGGTTCGAGGAGTCGAGGCTGGTCTGCCCGCTCCCGGTCTTCAGGTCACCGGACCAGCGGGTGGTGGCGTCTCGACTCGTCATGGGTCTCCTCGGGTGCGGGCCGCGGCCGGTCGCCGTGGCGGTCGGTGGTGCCTGTCGGACAGCGACACCGTGCGTCACGTCGGCCTGTCCCGCACCTCGGACTAGACGGCGCGACCGCGCAGGGGCACGACCTGTCCCGCGACGACGAGCTCCACCCGCTCGCTCGCTGCCGCCAGGGCGGCGTTGAGCCGACCGAGCTCGTCGCGGAACAGCCGGCCCGACCAGGTGGCGGGCACGACGCCCGCGCCGACCTCGTTCGACACCGCCACCACGGTGCGTGGAGTCGTCCGCCACGCCGCGAGCAGCGAGTCGACCTCGCTCCGCCACCGCTGCTGCGCGTCGCCCGCCCGCCACGCCGTCTCCTCCCACGCGCCGCAGCGGGTGAGGGTCGCGGTGGTCCACAGGGCGAGGCAGTCGACGAGCACGGGGGGGCCGGAGGCGCGGAGGAGCGGCACGAGGTCCGTGGTCTCGACCGTCTGCCACGAGTCGGGGCGCCTGGCCCGGTGCGCCGCCACCCGGGCGTCCCACTCGGCGTCGGGCTGCTCCGACCGCGTGGCGCCGGCGGTCGCGACGTACACGACGTCGTCGCGGTCGGCGAGGAGCTGCTCGGCGCGCGTGCTCTTGCCGGACCGGGCGCCCCCGAGGACGAGCGTGCGGTGCGGCGAGGGCGCGGGGGTGGTGTCGTCGCGCAGGCGGGCGTCGTCGGGCAGGCGGGCGTCGTCGCGCGGGCTGGTGTCGTCGCGCGGGCTGGTGTCGTCGCGCCCGCCGGTGTCGAGGACCGAGCCGTCGTCGTGGACCTCCGCGCCCCAGGCCGCCAGCCGCTCCCGCAGCTCGGGCAGCGGCGGGTTGTGGTGCGACAGGTGCGTCGCGACGATCCGCGTCGTGGGCGTGACGGCACCGATCGCACGGAGGGCCGCGAGCGCGCGGGGGAAGGTGCGCAGGTCGAGGTGCTGCGTGCCGTGGTCGTGCCGGTCGCCGAAGGTCTCCTCGAGCACGACGAGGTCGTAGGCCCGCCCGGTCAGCGTCGCCGTCGCGTCGCCGTGCACGGGGCCGGTGTCGGTCGCGTAGAGCAGGCGGGTGCCGTCGGGGCACGTGACGTCGTAGTGCAGGGTCGCCACCTCGTGCGCGGCGGCGACCGCCCGCACCGTGTAGGAGCCGCCGCGTCCCGCCACCTGCAGGTGGTCGCCGTCGTCGAGCTCGACGAGCCGGACCGGGTCCTCCGGTCCCCGCCAGGGCTCCCACCCCCGCACGGCACCGGCCGGGCCGGCGACCACGAGCTCCGCGGCGGTGCCGGTCCACGCGCGCCACAGCAGCGCCGCCGGTGAGGAGTGGTCCGGGTGCTCGTGGGTGAGGAGCACGGCGCGGACACCGCCGAGGTCGACCCCGGCCCGGACGGCCGCGCGGGGCGTCTCGGGTCCGCAGTCGAGCAGGACGGTCCCGTCGAGCAGGGCGCTGCTCTGGCCGCGTACGGCGTCCCGGGTGCGGGCGTCCTGGCACGACGCGCACGTGCAGAAGGCGTTGGGCCACCCGTCGGCGGAGCCGGTCCCGAGCAGGACGAGGCGGCTCATCGGCCGCGGCCGGGCCCGGCGTCCTCGCGTCCGCGGGACCAGCGCCGACCGGACCGCGCGGACCGCCCGGACCCCTCGGACCGTTCGGACCGCTCGGACCGCTCGGACCGCTCGGACCGCTCGGACCGCTCGGAGTCGTCGGACCGGCTCCCGCTGTCGCCGCGTCGCGCCGTCGCGGGCTCCGCCTCGCGCACCGGGCGCGAGCGCGGCTCCTCCCTCTCCGGTTCGCCGGACCCGCCGTACGCCTGGGTCCCGTACCCCTGCGCGCCGTACCCCTGACCGCCGCCCGGTCCGTAGTGGCGGGCGGGTCGGGTGAAGATCTGGACGCAGATCGTCTCGTACGTGCGCTCCGGCTCCCGGACGAAGCGGATCTCGCGGAGGGCCTGGTCGCGTCCGGCCGACTCGAGCACGAAGGTGCCGTAGCCGATGATGCGGCCGACGAGGGGCCGCTCGAAGGCCATGTCCGTCACCTTCTGCAGGGGCATCATGTCCCGCTCCGTCGTGACGATCCCGTGGAGGCGGAGCAGGCGGCGGTCGGTGACGACGAACCAGTCGCGGCCCCACTCGGCGAACAGCCAGGCGGCCCGCGCGACGAGCACGAGCCAGCCGACGAGCAGGGCCCCCCGGGCGACGTCGAGAGAGCCCAGGTAGGGGCTCAGCCACCCGATGAGCAGCAGCACGGCGATGCTCGTGAGCACGGGTTCGAGCAGGACGACCGGGTGCCGGTGCTGCGCGACGAGCACCTTCTCACCCGGTACGAGTCCCGTGCCGAGCCGGCGGCGGACGAGGTCGAACTCGCGGGGCACCGGCGGCGGGGTGAACGGGCCCGGGGCCCGGCCCGGCCACTCCTCGGAGACGTCGGCGCCGTCCGGGGGAGGTGCGAGCTCGGGGACCCGCGGGGCGCGCACCCGGGGCAGGCGCACGGTCGGGCTGCCCGACTGCATGACGGTATCGGGGCCGGTGTGCCGCTCGAGCGGACCGTCCCGGTCGCGTCGGCGGCGTCCGAACGCCACGCGCCTCAGGTGCCGGCGGGGGCGCCGGAGCTCTGCCGGAGGACCTCGTCGAAGAACGCGAAGACCGCACCGCCGGCGGCGCCGATGCCCTCGAAGGCGTTGACGACGATCGCCGCGGCCTGGGCCGGGCTGTTGAAGATCGCGTAGACCAGGAAGACGAGGAAGATCCAGAAGGCCCACTTGAGGACGCGCCTCAGCATGCGGAGCCTCCCTTCGTCCGGGCACGGCGACCGGTCGGCCGTGCCGCAGGGCCCAGCATCCTCACGTCCGTGGGCCCGAGTCCACCCGCCACGCCGCGCAGGGCGTCCGGCTGACGGCGGTCAGACGACGCCGTAGAGGCGGTCGCCCGCGTCCCCGAGCCCGGGGACGATGAACCCGCGCTCGTCGAGCCGGTCGTCGAGCCCGGCGAGCACGACCGTGAGGTCGACGTCGTCGCCCGTGTGCGCCTCGAGGGCCTCGAGGCCCTCGGGTGCGGCGAGGAGGCAGATCGCGGTCACGGTGCGCGCGCCCTTGTGGTGGAGGTAGTCGACGGCCATGGCCAGCGTGCCGCCGGTCGCGAGCATCGGGTCGAGGACGAAGCACTGCCGTCCGGACAGGTCGTCGGGCAGCCGGTTGGCGTACGTCCGCGGCTGCAGGGTCTCCTCGTCCCGAAGCATGCCGAGGAAGCCCACCTCGGCCGTCGGCAGCAGCCGCACCATGCCGTCGAGCATCCCGAGGCCCGCTCGCAGGATCGGCACGACGATCGGCTTCGGGCTCGCGAGCCGCACCCCCGTCGTGGTCGTGAGCGGGGTCGTCACCTCGACCGGCGCGATGGCGACGTCGCGGGTCGCCTCGTACGCGAGGAGGGTGACGAGCTCCTCGACGAGGCGACGGAACGTGGGGGAGTCCGTCTGCTCGTCCCGCAGCGTCGACAGCTTGTGGGCGACGAGGGGGTGGTCGGCGACGTGGACGCGCATGGCCGAACGCTACCGACCCCGACCCGCGAGTTGGTGACGTCACGTACTTGCCCCGGTGCACAGGGGCAGTGCCAGGATGATCGGGTGTCGTACTTCACCGCTCTCCTCGTGCCCGGTGGCCGGTCGTGGTCCTCTCGTGACGCCGACCTGATGGAGGTCGACTCGCTCGAGGAGCTCGTCGACACGGTGCGGGAGCAGGTGGACGGCGGAACGGGTCTCGTCGTGCTGGAACGCGAGGACGAGTGGTTCGCCCTCGTGCGCGTCGACGGGGACGACGACGCGCGCGTCTTCGTCTCCGACCTGCCGGCGGCGCGGGCCTCGACGTTCTCCGGGGTGTTCGCGGACCCGGACGTGTGGTCCGACGCCGGCTCGCTGCGCGCCGCGGGCCTCGTGCCCGACGACGACGGCTTCGGCGGCGGCTACGACGAGGACGAGCCCGCCGCGCCCGTCTCGGAGGAGGACGCGCCCAAGGTCACCGAGGTGCCGTGGGCGGGTGACCTGTCGGTGCTCGAGGACATGGGCATCGGTGGCGAGGCCCTCAAGCAGGTCGTCGAGGACGACGCCGACGACCCCGCCCGGGCGCTCACGGAGATCGGGGAGCGGGTCGGGTTCCTCGACCTGCTGGAGACGCTGCGCTGAACCTGGGTCCCGGCCTCGACGAGGCGATGGAGCGGGCCCTCGCGCTCGCACGGGAGTGCGTCGGGCACGGCGACGTGCCGGTGGGCGCGGTCGTGCTCGGCCCGTCCGGCGACGTCGTCGGATCCGGTCGTAACCGGCGGGAGGAGCTCGGCGACGCCACCGCGCACGCCGAGGTCGAGGCGCTCCGATCGGCCGCCGGGGCCCTCGGTGACGGCTGGCGCCTCGGCGGGGCGACCGTCGTCGTGACGCTCGAACCGTGCGTCATGTGCACGGGGGCGCTGGTGGCGGCGCGCGTCGCGCGGGTGGTCTTCGCTGCCTGGGACGACAAGGCGGGCGCGTGCGGGTCGGTGTGGGACCTCGCCAGGGACCCGCTGTCGCTGCACCGGGTGGAGGTCGTCGGCGGCGTGCGGGCGGCGGAGTCGGGGGAGCTGCTGCGAGGGTTCTTCGCGTCCCGACGGTGAGCCGGGACCAGGCGTAAGCAGCGTCTTGCGGTCGCCCACCCAGGGCGTGTGGTCCCGCCAACCGTCCGGTGTGAAGCGGATGGGCGGCCCGCCCGGCGCGGTAGTCGGAGATGCTCCTCCGGAGGTGGTCGGCGTTGGCGGGCGACGCCTGCAGGCAGGCGGTCTCGATCAGCGACCGGTACACGTCCTCCGGTACGAGGAACGCGGTCCCTCGCTTCGACGGACGTCTCGTCGTGTGGTGATGTCGAGACGTCGGAGCTCGGGGAGGGTCGAGGCACTGCACGGCGCCCGGTACCCTCGTCGGCGGTGACGTGTCCGAGCGGCCTAAGGAGCACGCCTCGAAAGCGTGTGAGGGGGCAACTCCTCCGTGGGTTCAAATCCCACCGTCACCGCCAGCCGGCCAGCCGGCCGACGCCGGGTCCTACGGGGCCCGGCGTCCATGTCTCGCGGCGTCGCTGTGACGCGGTGTCCGCCGCCTGGGTGGGGGCGACTGCGATCCCCGGCGCAGCACGGCCCGGGTGCGACAAGCTCCGCGTGTGACGGGGAGCTCGCGGGCGACGGGGCGAGGCGCCGCGTCGACGGCGCGGTCGACCTTCCGCGGACCGCCCCCGCCGGAGCCGCTCCCGGTGGTGTGGCGGCTCTCGTGGTGGCGGGGGCGCGGCGTGCGGCTGGTGTACATCGCGGTGATCTCCGGCAGCGCCGCTCTCCACTTCGACGTCGTCGGTGAGCGGGCGCTCGCGCTCGCGTGTCTCGCGGGCGCCGGTGCGGCACTGCTCGCGAGTGCCTGGCTCGGGCTCGTCCCGGGTCGGCTGCGCCTCGACGCGGAGGGCGTGCGGTGGGGACGGGGCCGTCGGCTCGCGTGGGTCGACGTCGCCTCGTTCCGCCTCCACGATGCGGTAGGGCTCCCCGCGGCGACGACGTACCTCCTGCCGACCACACCGGACCAGGAGTACTGGCAGGAGGTCGGGGCCTGGAAGCGGGAGACCGTGGACGTCCCCGCCTGGGTGGCCGGCATACCGGCGTGGCGTGTCGTCGCGCTGCTCGAGCACTACCGACGCGAGGCACTCCGGACCCGCCTGCCACCGGATCGCCCCGCCGACGGCGACTGATCGCGCCGTGAGAGGTCACCGGTACGACGACACGCCGGCGTGTCGTGCACACAGGTGACCTCTCACGGATCCTGACGTCCGAGCCGCCGGTCAGTCCCCCACGCGGCGCGCGGCGAGGACGAGGGTGTCGTCGAGGTGGCGGGCGTCCGCGCGGAGCAGCTCGACGAGTCGCTCCGCGAGCACCTCCGTCGTGCGGGAGCGGAGGGTCCGGGCGTGCGAGCCGAGTGCGGCGAGACCGGCCTCCAGGTCACCCGTGCCCTCGATGAGGCCGTCGGTGTAGAGCAGCAGCGTGTCACCGCGCTCCGGCCGGTCCGGGCGACGGACTCCGTCCCGGCGAACGGGTACCCGACGGGACGCCCGTCGGACTCCAGCCACTCGGTACGGCCGTCGCCGCGGAGGACGAGCGCCGGCGGGTGCCCGGCACCGGCCACCTCGACGTCGCCGGTCACCGGGTCGACGGTCGCCGCGACGAAGGACGCGGTCGGCGGTGACTGCCCGGCCTCCTCGGGTGCGGCGTCGTCGACCGCCCGGGCGAGGTCGACGAGCGCGACGCCACGCCCGACGAGCGTCCGGGCCGCGTGCGCGACCTGCAGCGCCGCCCGCGTGGAGCCGACGCCGTGCCCGGCGGCGTCGACGACGAGGAGGAACAGACGCCCGTCGGCGAGGACGAGACCCTCGTGGAGGTCGCCCCCGGTCGGGGCGCCGTCCTCCGCCGCGCGGTACGCGACGGCGATCTCGAGGCCCGGCACCGTCGGTGGGGGTGGCCGCAGGGCGCGCCCCAGGACGTCGAGGTAGTGCTGCCGGAGCGCCGACTCCTGCCGTGCGGCGGCGAGCTCACCGACGCGCCGTTCCTGTGCGAGCCGCTCCTCGGCGTCCCGGAGCACGACGACGGCTCCGCCCGAGACCGCGTCGTCGAGCGGCTCCACCTCCCAGTCGACGACGACGGTGCGGCCGTCGGCGACGGTGAGACGGTCGCCGAGCCGGGCCCGGGCCTCGGTCCGCTCCGCCGAGCCGGTGAGGGCGCAGTGGCCGTCGCAGGGGCCGCCGGTCGTGCCGTCGTGGACGACGACGTCGTGCAGCAGGTGCCCGACGAGTCCGCCGCCGGGGGCGAGCAGTGCCTGGCTCGCGTCGTTGGCGTAGCTGACGCGACCGCCGTCGTCCACGAGGAGCACCGCGTCGGGGAGCGCCGCCAGGAGGGCGGCGTCCCGCTCCTGCAGGCGGCGGATGCGGCGGAGCATGAGGTGCCGGGAGCCCGCTGCCGCGATCCCAAGCCCCGAGCCGATCGCGACGTTCCCGACGCGCCACCACCCCTGCCCGGGAACCGCCCCTGCCAGCACGAGCAGCACCGCGCACGCCACGGCGACGACCGCCGTGGCGAGCACCACCCGGGGTGGACTCACCAGACCCGCGACCACGACGACGATCCCGAGCGAGGACACGAGCACGGCGTCGGTGGTGATCGTGAGGACGGTGAGGACGAGCAGAGCCGTGATCCACAGCGCTGCCCACGCGACCCGGCGGTCCCACGCCATGCCCCACGGTACGGTCCGCGGCGCCCGCCGTGCAGGCCGACGACGTCTGCTACGTCGCGTTCTCCCGCATCGACGACCGGACGATCACGTCGAACTCGTGGTCGGGCGGGAACCCCGTCGCCGAGACGTGGCGGTCGATCACGATCGGGTGGTGCTCGGCGTCGGCAGGTGCGCGCCGTCCCTCGCGGGCAGCCACATGGGACCGACCACGAGCAGGAGGACGGCGACGTTGAACAGCACGTTGCTCGCAGCGCCGGCTGCGAGGGAGCCGGCGCTGTCGAGCACGAACCACGACGAGGCGCCCACGACGAGCGAGCGACGGACGCCCTCGGGCGCGACGTCGAACACCCACTGGCGCAGGCACAGCACCATGACGCCCCAGCCGAGGAGGAACCCGCCGGTGAGCGCCGAGAGGAAACGGGTCGTCGCGGCGTCGTAGCTCGCGGCGCCGTCGACGGGCCAGTCGAGCAGGTCGAGGGTCCACCGCGCCGCCGCGGCGGTCGACTCGGTCGCGCCCAGGGCGAAGACGGGGCCGAAGCCGCCGATCAGCACCGCCGAGACGAGCAGCCACGCCCTGTGTGCCCCGTACGTCCGCATTTGTTCTCTCCCGCATTGTGTAGTGGCCACTACAAAATAGGGGCGAGCCCGTGCGGCGGCAAGGGATCAGCGTCGTGTCGTCGCCCCGTCGAGGACGGCGTCCCACGCCGCGCGTCCGGCGTCCTCCCCCAGCAGCGCGGACACGATGAGGAGCCCGTCGACGGTGGCGACCGTCGCGGCCGCGCTGCCCGGCGCCGCGGTCGGGCCCATGTGCGGCTCCAGCCACGCCACCCACCCCGCGAGCAGCTGCGGGACCACGACGTCGAAGGGCGCGACGCGGGCGGCGCCGAGCCCGACCGCCTCGAGGAAGAGCCGCAGCACGGGACCGTTCGCGGGGTCGGTGAAGACCGGCCGGGAGGCGCGCAGGACGTCGTGCGGCCGCAGACCCCGTCCGGCGTCCTCGGGCAGGGACGCCGCGAGGACGCCTCGGAGCCGCTCCCCGACGTGGGTGAGCACCGCCGTCAGCAGGGTCGCCTTGTCGGGCAGGTAGTAGACGACCATGCGGTCGCTCGTGCCGGCTTCCGCGGCGACCGTTCGGAAGGACAGGCTGCTGAGCCCGCCGGAGACCGCGGCGCGCACGGCGGCGTCGACGACGTCCTCGCGTGTAAGCCGGTGTCCCACCGGCTGATGCTAGGCGCAGCGGTGCGGCTCAGGACGACGTGACGGGGCCTCGAGCCGTGCCGTCGGCGCGGTGAGTGGGGCACCATCAGCGAGTGAGCGACGCCGCCGCACCCGACGCCTCCACCGACGCCTCCACGACCGACCCGGACCCGCACGTCGAGCTCGTCCGCGCCGGGTACGCCACTGCCGGCCCGGCGATCGAGCTCGGTGCCCTCCTCGTGCCCGGCGGGCAGCCGGGCGCGCCCCCCGCGCCCCGACCCGAGGCCGCCGTCCGGCTGCCGCTCGCGACCCTCAACCGTCACGGCCTCGTCGCGGGCGCCACGGGCACCGGCAAGACGAAGACGCTG
Source organism: Aquipuribacter nitratireducens (assembly GCF_037860835.1). Taxonomy (NCBI): domain Bacteria; kingdom Bacillati; phylum Actinomycetota; class Actinomycetes; order Micrococcales; family Intrasporangiaceae; genus Aquipuribacter; species Aquipuribacter nitratireducens. Next base: position 236,788 of record NZ_JBBEOG010000005.1, read on the forward strand.
CAGGTCATGGCCGAGCAGCTGAGCGACCACGGCGTGCCGGTGTTCCTCGCCGACATCAAGGGCGACCTGTCCGGCATCGCCGTGCCGGGCACGAGCAGCGACCGGCTCACGGCCCGCACCGAGGCCCTCGGGCAGGACTGGCAGCCCCGCGGCCGACCGACCGAGTTCCTCGCCCTCGGCGGGATCGGCGCCGGAGTGCCGGTCCGCGCCACCGTGACGAGCTTCGGCCCGCAGCTGCTCGCGAAGGTCCTCGACCTCAACGAGACGCAGACCTCGAGCCTCGCTCTCGTCTTCCACTACGCCGACACCGCCGGGCTGCCGCTGCTCGACCTCGCCGACCTGCGGGCCGTCGTCCAGCACCTCGTCTCCGACGAGGGGAAGGCGGACCTCGAGGGGCTCGGTGGGCTCAGCCCGGCGACCGCGGGCGTCATCCTGCGCGAGCTCGTGACGTTCGCGGCCGCCGGGGCGGAGGCGTTCTTCGGCGAGCCCGAGCTCGACGTCGCCGACCTCATGCGGACGGGCGACGACGGCCGTGGCGTCGTCACGTGCCTGGAGCTCGCGGCCGTGCAGGACCGGCCGGCGCTGTTCAGCACGTTCCTCCTGTGGCTGCTCGCCGAGCTGTTCCAGGAGCTGCCGGAGGTCGGCGACCTCGACGAGCCGAAGCTCGTGTTCTTCTTCGACGAGGCGCACCTGCTGTTCACCGACGCGCCGAAGGCCTTCCTCACGCAGGTCGTGCAGACGGTGCGCCTCATCCGCTCGAAGGGTGTCGGGATCGTCTTCGTCACGCAGACCCCGAAGGACGTGCCGGGTGACGTGCTCGCGCAACTCGGCAACCGGGTGCAGCACGGGCTGCGCGCCTACACCCCGGACGACGCGAAGGCCCTTCGTGCGACGGTGTCGACGTTCCCGCGCAGCGACTACGACCTCGAGGAGCTCCTCACGACGCTCGGGACGGGTGAGGCCGTCGTCACGGTGCTGTCCGAGCGCGGCGCACCGACGCCGGTCGCGTGGACGATGCTCCGGGCGCCCGAGGGCTCGATGTCGCCCGCCCCCGACGACGTCGTCGCCGCCACCATCGCCGCCTCCCCGCTGCAGGCGGAGTACGGCACGGCCGTCGACCGGGAGTCCGCCTACGAGCGGCTCACCGGTCGCCTCGCCGCCGCGGAGCCCGCCGCGACGCCGCTGGAGCCGCAACCGGAACCGACCCCCCAACCGTCGGTCGACCTGCCCGGACCCGGGCAGGGCTGGGACGACGTCCCCGACCGGGAGCCGGCGCGGACGCCGACGCGTCCGGCGCGCCGGCGACCGACCCCGCCGGCGCCGGACCCGGGTGGGCCGCTGGGCGACGTCATGGGCTCCCCGGCCGTGCGGAGCTTCCTCCGTTCCGCCGGGACCGTCCTCGGCCGGGAGATCATGCGGACGGTCCTCGGCACGGCCCGGCGGCGACGACGGTGAGCGGGGCGCCCTGGGGCGGTCCGGGCGCTCCAGGGCCCGTCGCCCTCGTCGGGTCCGGGGAGTACCTGCCCGCGATGCACGAGGTGGAGGCGCGGCTGCTCGACGGGCGCGCGCCGCGCTACGTGCAGCTCGCGACGGCCGCGGCCCCCGAGGGGCAGCGGTCCCTGGCCCGCTGGCACGAGCTGGGACGGCGCGCGGCCGAGCGGCTCGGCGTCGAGCAGGTCGTGGTTCCCGTCGTCGACCGGGTGAGCGCCGACGACCCGGGTCTCGCCGCGCTCGTCGAGGGCGCGGGCCTCGTGTACCTGTCCGGGGGCAACCCGAAGTTCCTCGCCGAGACCCTCCGCGGCACCGCCGTCTGGGCGGCGATCGAGCGGGAGTGGCGCGCGGGCGCGGCCCTCGCCGGCTGCAGCGCCGGCGCGATGGCGCTCTGTGGCAGCGTGCCCGACGTCCGCCACCCCCTGTCCGGCCACGTCGAGGGACTCGGGGTCCTGCCTGGCCTCGCGGTCGTGCCGCACTTCGACCGTTTCGGGGCGCGGCTGCTCGGCTCCGTCGTCGGCCACCAGCGCGACCCCGGCGCCGTCGTCGTCGGCATCGACGAGGACACCGCCCTCGTCGGGGGGCCGTCCCGGTGGGACGTCGTCGGACGCGCCGCCGCCTGGCTGCTGCTCGACCACGGCCGGCAGGAGCACCTCGTCGGGACGTCCGTCGAGGTCCACGGGCTGCGCGCCTGAGCGACTACCCGGGCGACCGTGCGAGCCACCACTCCCGCCGGGCGTCCCCGTCCCAGCGCCGCACCCCGGTCGGGGGGCCGGGCTCGTCGAGGGGCCGCCACCGGCCGACCACGGCGACAGCCTGGCCGACCTGCTCCGGCGTGAGGCGCATCGCGAGGGTGACGTGCGGTGTCCACGCCCCCGTCCGGGTCGTCCACGGCACGCCCTCCGCGTGCCGCCACGCGGCCGCGACGCGCTCCTGCAGCGCGAGCAGGGACTGGGACGGCACGACGAGCCGGGCGAGGACGCAGCGCCCGTCCCGGCCCTGCGGCCCGAAGACGACGAGCCCGCCGAGCCGCACGACGGCCTGCGGCCAGAGGGCGAGGGCGTCGTCGAGACGTGCCTCGGCGTCGGCGTCGACCGACTGCGCGACGGCGAGCGTGACGTGCGGGCGGTTGGTCTCGCCCTGGTGGTTCGCGAGGCTCGACAGCCCGGCCTCGACGAGCGCGCGCCACTGGTCGCGCACCCACGCCTCGACGGTGGGCGACGGCAGGAGCTCGACCGACTGGACCACGATCCGATCCTCGCCCCCTCGACCCGGCGCCGCCCACGCAGCAGCATGGCCGTCGTGTGCCGGAACATCACCGAGCTGCGGGGCCTCGAGCCGCCCGCGACCGACGACGAGGTGGCCGCGGCGGCGCGGCAGTACGTGCGGAAGGTGAGCGGGCTGACGCGCCCGCCCGTCGACGCTCGCGCGGCGGCCGCGTACGAGGCGGCGGTGGCTCAGGTCGCCGCCGTGACGCGCGACCTGCTCGCGGCGCTGCCCGAGCGGCGGCAGCCGCCGGCGACCGTGCCCCCGCTGCGCCGCCCGGAGGTGCGGGCGAGGCTCGGGCTCACCCCCTGAGCGCAGCGCCTCAGCCGCCCTCGCGGAAGGACGGGTACGTCGTCATGCCGCCGTCCACGTACAGCACGGTGCCGGTGACGTAGTCGGACGCGTCGCTCGCGAGCCACACCGCCGCGGCGGCGACGTCGTCGACGACACCGACCCGGCCGTAGGGGATGAGCTGCAGCAGCTCCTGCTCCGCCTCGGGCGTCGACCACGCCTCCTCGTTGATGGCCGTCTTGATGGCCCCGGGCGAGATCGAGTTCACCCGCACGCCCCTCGGTGCGAGCTCCTGCGCCATCGTCCGCATCAGCATGTCGACCCCGCCCTTGGAGGCGGCGTAGTTCACGTGTCCGGCCCACGGGATGACGTCGTGGACGCTCGACATCGTGATGATCGACCCGGCGGAGCGGGCCGGGCCGGCGCCGGGGCCCTGCGCGACCATCCGGCGGGCGGCGGCCTGGGCGCAGAGGAACTGGCCGGTGAGGTTGACGTCGAGCACCCGGCGCCAGTCCTCGACGGACATCTCGAGGGTCGCCGCGTCCTTCTGCATACCGGCGTTCGCCACGAGGACGTCGATGCCGCCGAAGCGCTCGCACACCTCCTCGACCATGGCGGTGACCGCGTCGGCGTCGCTGACGTCGGCCTCGACCGCGTACGCCTCGCCGCCGGCCTCCTCGACCGCGCGGACCGCCTCCTCGGCGCCGTCACGGTCGGAGCGGTAGTTGACCGCGACCTTCGCGCCCGACCGGCCGAACGCGATCGCCGTGCCCTGCCCGATCCCGCTGCTCGCCCCCGTGACGAGGGTCCGGTAGCCCGCCAGCACGCCGTCGCTCATGCGGGCGAGACTGCCGCCGCGGGCGCGCGGCCGCTACTCCGCGCGGGCGGCCCGACCGGCTCAAGCGTGACCGTCCGTCACCCGATGCACCACGCATGTCGCCGCGCACCCGTCACCGTCTCCTCGCCGCCGGTGCGGCGGTCCTGCTGAGCGTCGGCGTCGCGACCGCCGCGACCCTCTCGCAGCGCGAGCCGGCCGCCGACCGCGTCCCGCTGTCCGAGGTCCTCGCCGCCGTCGACGCCGGCGACGTCGCCAGCGCACACCTGGGGGAGGCGGCGGCGACGGTCACCCTCGTCCTCACCGACGGCACGGAGCTCACCGCGTCGTACCCGGCCGCGTACGCGGCCGCGCTCACCGGGCAGCTCGTCGACGGGGGCGTCGAGGTGCGGACCACGCCGATCACGCGGTCGAACGACACGTTCCTGCAGGTCCTGCCGGTCCTCGTCGTCGTCGCCCTCGTCGTGCTGCTCGTCGTGGCCGTCCGCCGTGGGTGGCTCGGCAGCGGGCTCGGGGCCATGCGGCGGGGGCGGGGCAGCGCCGTCGACGAGGTGCCTGCCACGCGCTTCGCCGACGTCGCCGGCTGCGACGAGGCCGTGGTCGAGATGCGTGAGCTCGTCGACTTCCTCCGCGACGGCGAGCGGTTCACCCGGGTGGGGGCCACGCCGCCGCGCGGGGCGCTGCTCGTCGGTCCGCCCGGCACCGGGAAGACGCTGCTCGCCCGGGCCGTCGCCGGGGAGGCGGGGGTCCCGTTCTTCCCGCTCGCCGGGTCCGACTTCGTCGAGACGTTCGCCGGTGTCGGTGCGCGGCGGGTGAGGGACCTGTTCGACAAGGCGCGCGGCGCGGAGGGCGCCATCATCTTCATCGACGAGATCGACGCCATCGGTCGCACCCGCGGCGACGGCGGCCCGGGCCACTCCGGCGCCGACACCGAACGCGAGAACACGCTCATCTCGATGCTCAACGAGATGGACGGCTTCGACGCCGACCACCGCATCATCGTGCTCGCCGCCACCAACCGCGCCGACGTCCTCGATCCCGCCCTCACCCGCCCGGGTCGGCTCGACCGGCAGATCCAGGTGCCGGCGCCGGACCGTGCGGGACGGACAGCCGTGCTGCGGGTCCACACCGCCGGGAAGCCGTTCGCCGCCGACGTCGACCTCGTCTCCGTCGCCCGCCGCACCCCCGGCATGAGCGGTGCCGAGCTGGCGCAGGTGGTCAACGAGGCGTGCATGGAGGCCGCGCGCCGTGGCCGCGACGTCGTCGACGGCGCGTGCGTCGACGCCGCGATCGCGACGGTCGCGCTCGGCCGGGCGCGCACGTCCGCGCTCGTCACCGACTTCGACCGCCGGGTCACGGCCTGGCACGAGGCCGGGCACACCGTCGCCGCGCTGCTGCTCGACGACGCCGACGACCCCGTCCAGGTGTCGATCGTCCCGCGCGGCCCCGCGGGCGGGGTCACGTGGATGAGCGGCAACGACGACGTGTTCCTCCTGCGCGCGAAGGCGCTCGCCGACCTGCGGGTGAGCCTCGCGGGTCGCGCCGCCGAGGAGCTGCTGCTCGACGGGGAGTACACGCAGGGCGCGCACGGCGACCTCGACGCCGCGAGCCGGCGGGCGCTCGCGATGGTGACGAAGTACGGCATGAGCCGCCACGGCTACCTGCTCGTCGACGACGACACCGTCCGGATGGGCGGCGAGGTCGCGACCCGGGTCCGGGAGGTCGCCGAGGAGCTCCTCCGCGAGGCCCACCAGGACGCCTACGGCCTGCTCTCCGGCAACCGCGCGCTCCTCGAGGCGGTCGCCGAGGCGCTGCTCGAGCACGAGGACCTCACCCTCACCGACCTCCGGCGCATCGAGTCGCGGGTGGCCGGCCCGTCTCGCGCCGCCGTGGTGCCCGCGCCGCGCGCCTCCCGTGAGGAGGCCCGCGCCGTCAGCTGACGTAGCGGCGCGCGCGGGACCCGGCCTGGGACACCTCCAGCGCCTCGAACCGCGCCTCGACGGACGGGGGCAGGACACGGCGCTCCCGCACGACCCACGGCAGGCCGCGGACAGCGTCGAGGACCGCGCCCGCCGTCACCCGGTCCCGCGGCACCGTGCGTGCGAGCGCGACCGTCCGCCGCGCGACGGCGGGCAGCGGGCGTCGCAGCCACGTGAACCACAGCGTGTTCCGCAGCCCGACGCGACGTCGGGTGTGCGGGTCGCGCGCCGTCGACGCGCGGTGGTGCACCACGAGGTCCTCGACGAAGCACAGCTCCCAGCCCGCGGCCGCGAGGTCGGCGGCCAGGAGCTCCTCCTCCCCGCCGAGCCACAGGCGCTCGCTGAACCCGCCGGCGGCGAGGTACGCGTCCCGTCGCACGACCGAGGCCCCCGCGAGGAACGACCCGAGGGCGGGGCCAGGCAGCCCCGGTGCCCCCGCCACGGGGGACTCGCGAAGCTCGGCGACGACCGGGTCCTCCGTCCCGGCCGGCTCGACGACGATCCGGGCGTTGACGACGGCGACCCCCGGGTGGGAGTCGAGCACGTCCGCCGCGCACGCCAGCGAGCCCGGCTCCCACCAGGTGTCGTCGTCGCAGAAGGCGACGTAGGGCGTGGTGAGCCGCTCGACCCCCCTCGTGCGGGCCACGGCGCCGGCGTTGTGGTCGAGCGCGACGACCGTGAGCCGCGGGTCGTCGCCGTGGGCGGCCCGGAGGGCGGAGACGGTGCCGTCGTCCGAACCGTTGTCGACGACGACCACGGGCGGGCGATCGGGCAGGGCGAGCAGCCGGGCGGTGGCGGCCAGGGCCTCCTCCCGCCGGTTCCACGTGATGCACACCACGCCGACCCGGGGTGCAGGCGTGGTGCTCGGGCGGTGGGTCACGGGCACGGACATACCCAGGGCGCGGAGCGGGTATGCCGATGCGGTGACCCCACCGCTGCGCCAGGGCGTCGCCCGCCGCGACGCCGTCCGGGCCGTCCTCGGGGACGCCGACCTCCGTCCCGAGCAGGAGGAGGCGCTCGACGCCCTCCGCGACGGCGACGCCCTCCTCGTCGCGCGGTCGGGGCTCGGCAAGACCGCCGTCTACGACGTCGCCGGCCGCCTCGTCGACGGGCTCACCCTCGTCGTGAGCCCGACCCTGTCGCTGCAGCGGGACCAGCTCGACGCCCTGCGCGCGACGGGCAACCGCGCCGACGCCGTCAGCTCCGCGCGCACCGCCGTTCAGCGGTGCCGGGCGCTCGAGGCCGCCGCCACCGGGGACCTCGACGTCCTCCTCCTCGCCCCCGAGCAGCTCGGCCGCGACGAGGTGGTCGACGCCCTGCGCGACGCGAGCGTCGGGCTGCTCGTCGTCGACGAGGCGCACTGCGTGAGCGAGTGGGGTCACGACTTCCGACCCGACTACCTCGCGGTCGCCGCAGCCCGTGAGCGGGTCGGCAGCCCCCGCACCCTGGCGATGACGGCGACCGCCTCGCCGCACGTGCGCGACGAGGTCGTCGCGGCGCTCGGCATCGAGGGCGCCGCCGTCGTGGTGGGCGACGTCGACCGGCCGGAGATCTGGCTCGGCGGCCGGGAGGTCGCCGACGAGCGGAGCGCGGACGACGCCGTCGTCGAGGCCGTCGCCGCCGTCGACGGAGCCGCTCTCGTGTACGCCCAGACCCGGCCCGACGTCGAGCGCCTCGTGGACCGGCTCCGCGACGTCCGACCGGACGTCCGCGGCTACCACGCGGGCCTCCGCGCCCGTGAGCGGGCGGCGGTGCAGGACGCGTTCGTCGCCGGCGACCTCGACACCGTGGTCGCCACCAGCGCGTTCGGCATGGGCATCGACCGACCCGACGTCCGCGCCGTCGTCCACGCAGGCCCGCCGCCGTCGCTCGACGCGTACTACCAGGAGGTCGGCCGGGCGGGGCGGGACGGCGAGGCGTCGACCGCGGTCCTCGTCCACCGGCAGGAGGACTTCGCCGTCGCGCGGCACCTAGGCGCCGGCGGCGGCCCGCGTCGGAGCACGCTCCGGGCGGTCGCCCGCGCGCTCGCGGCCGGTGAGCCCGTCGACCGTACCGGCCTGGCCGAGGCCGCGGACCTCGCGCAGCGGACCGTCGCGCGGGCCGTGGGCGCGCTCGCCGACGTCGGGGCGGTGGACGAGCAGCCCGACGGCACGCTGCGCTGGGTCGCGGACCGCGCGGTCGCCGCGGTCCTCGACGACGTCGACGCGGCTCGGGAGCGGCGGCGCACGACAGAGCTGTCCCGTGCGGACCTCGTCCGCTCGTACGCCGACACCCTCGACTGCCGGCGCCGGGTGCTGCTCGGGCTGCTGGGGGAGGAGCACCGGGAACCGTGCGGGAGGTGCGACTCGTGCGACGCCGGGCGCAGCGAGGACGTCACCGACGGGGCGTGGCACATCGGGCAGGACCTGGAGCACGAGACGTTCGGCGTCGGCACCGTCCAGGTCGTCGAGCCCGACCGGATCACCGTGCTGTTCCCCGAGCACGGCTTCACGACGCTCGCGACCGCCCTGCTCGAGGGCGATGAGAGCCCGCTGCGGAGCGCCTGAACGTCCGGCGCACTGTCGCGCCGAATGCCGAACGACCGGTGCATAGGAGGGTGTGCAGCCGCACACTCCGGTGCGGTGTTTGTTCGGCACACCGAAGGAGTGCGACCCTGCTCGCCACGTGACGAGGAGGTCGCCATGACGGACACCGCCGACACCCGCGAGACCGCGGGCGCCCGGGTCGACCCGCCCCGGCCGGTCGTGCCCGCCGCCGAGGACTACCGGCTCGAGCACCGCTACACGCAGGAGTCCGGTCGGGTGCTCATGAGCAGCATCCAGGCGCTCGCCCGCCTGCCCGTCGAGCAGCTGCGACGCGACCGCGCCGCCGGCCTCCGCACGGCCGCCTTCCTCTCCGGGTACCCCGGCTCGCCGCTCGGCGGCTACGACCTCGAGGTCGCCCGCATGCTCCGCGCGCACTCCGGCGGCGCCGACGCCGACCTGCCCGTCGTCCACAAGCCCGCGGTCAACGAGGAGCTCGGTGCCTCCGCCGTCATGGGGTCCCAGCTCGCCGCCTCTCGACCGGACGCGCGATACGACGGCGTCGTCGGCATCTGGTACGGCAAGGCACCGGGGCTCGACCGTGCGACCGACGCCATCCGTCACGGCGTCTTCGCGGGCACCTCGCAGCACAGCGGTGTCGTCGCGCTCGTCGGCGACGACCCGGCGGCGAAGTCGAGCACGATGCCGTCGAGCTCCGACGCCGCGCTCGTCGACCTCCACATGCCGATCCTCTACCCCGGCACCCCGGCGGAGTGCCTCGAGCTCGGCCTCCACGCCGTCGCGATCAGCCGGGCGTGCGGCCTGTGGGCGGCGATGAAGGTCGTGACGCCGGTCGCCGACGCGGTCGGCACCGTCGACCTCCCGGCCCTCGACGCGGACCCCGTCATGCCGGAGGGCTGGGACGCCGTCGAGCGGCACCCGTCCGCAGTGTTCCTCGGCTCCGCCCGGATGATCGCGGTGGAGAAGGAGTTCCGCACCGTCCGCGCCGACCTCGCCTACCGCTACGGCGTCCTCAACGGCCTCAACCGGATCAGCGTCGACCCGTCCGACGCGTGGCTCGGGATCGTGTCGACCGGCTACACGTACTACGAGGTCCGGGAGGCGCTGCGCCGGCTCGGCCTGCACTCCGACGACGACGTCCGCGGCGCCGGCATCCGCCTGCTGCAGCTGCGGATGCCCGTCCCGTTCGACCGCGACATGGTGCGCCGCTTCGCCGACGGCCTCGAGGAGATCGTCGTCGTCGAGGAGAAGAACCCGACCCTCGAGGGGCTCATCAAGGAGACCCTCTACGACACCGCGCACCGGCCCCGCGTCGTCGGCAAGAAGGACGAGAACGGCGCCGAGCTCATCCACGAGTACGGCCTCATGGACGCCGACGCCATGGTCGACGCCCTGCGTACGCGGCTCTCCCAGCGCCTCGCCGACCGCCTCGCGCCGCCGCCCCGCGAGCGCATCGAGGTCGGGCAGCTGCTGCCGCTGTCGACGCAGCGGACGCCGTTCTTCTGCTCCGGCTGCCCCCACAACTGGGGCACCAAGGTCCCCGACGGCACCCTCGTCGGCGCCGGCACCGGCTGCCACGGCATGAGCCTGCTCATGGACCCCGGCCTCGTCGGCGACACGTTCGGCATCACCGCGATGGGCAACGAGGGTGCCCACTGGATCGGCATGTCCCCGTTCGTCGAGACCGAGCACGTCGTGCAGAACTTCGGCGACGGCACGTACTTCCACTCCGGCCAGCTCGCCGTGCAGGCCGCGGTGGGTGCCGGCAGCCGCATCACCTTCAAGATCCTCTACAACGACACGGTCGCGATGACGGGAGGGCAGGACGCGACGTTCGCGGTCGGGGTCCCGCAGCTCGTCACGACGCTCCTGCAGCTCGGCGTGAAGCGGGTCGTCGTCACGTCGCCGGACGCGCGCTCCTACGACCGCACCGGCCTCCCGCGCGAGGTCGAGGTCCGCGACCGCGACGACATCGTCGCCGTGCAGGAGGAGCTCGCGGCCGTCGACGGTGTCACCGTCCTCGTCCACCACCAGCCGTGCGCGGCGGAGCTGCGACGCGGCCGCAAGCGCGGCACCGTCGAGACCCCGCCGACGCGCGTCGCCATCAACCCGCGCATCTGCGAGGGCTGCGGCGACTGCGGGCAGGTGTCGAACTGCCTGTCCGTGCAGCCGCTCGACACCCCGCTGGGCCGCCGGACGCGTATCGACCAGGACAGCTGCAACCTCGACTTCTCGTGCGTCAAGGGCGACTGCCCGGCGTTCATGGAGGTCGACGTGTCCGAGGGCGCGGAGCCCGCACCCCGGCCGGACACGCGCGGCGGGCCGGACCACGCCCTGCCCGCGCCGGCCACCCCCGAGGCGAGCGACGTCGTGCGCGTCCGGCTGGCCGGCATCGGCGGCACAGGCGTCGTCACGACCGCCCAGGTGCTCGGCACCGCCGCGATGCTCGACGGCTGGGGCGTGCACGGTCTCGACCAGACCGGTCTGTCGCAGAAGGCCGGCCCGGTCATCAGCGACGTGGTCCTCACCCGCGGCGAGGGCGCGTCGACGAACCTCATCGGCGCCGGCCAGACCTCCGTGCTGCTGGCGCTCGACGGGCTCGTGGGCGCCTCGGACCCCGTCCTCGCCGCGTGCGACCCGGCGCACACCCGCGTCGTCCTGTCGACGACCCGGACGCCGACCGGGCGCATGGTGTCCGACCCGGCCATCCCGTACCCCGCCGAGGCCGACGTCGAGGCCCGCCTGCGCGCGGGGTCTCGCGAGGTGCTCGCCGCCGACGCGTCGTGGCTGTCCCGGGCGCTGCTCGGCGACGCGGCGTACGCCAACGTCCTCGTGCTCGGCATGGCCGTCCAGGCCGGCGCCGTCCCGGTCGACGTCGCCCTGCTCCAGCGCGCGCTCGAGCTCAACGGCGTCGCCGTCGAGCGGAACCTCGCCGCGTTCGCGTGGGGTCGGGCGTGGGTCGCGGACCCCGCGGGCACCGAGGCGGAGGCACGGAGCCGGCTCACGACCGCCGGGGAGCTGCTGACGGTGCCGGAGCTCCCGGCGTCGCTGCGGGCCCGCGTCGACGCCGCCGGCCTCACGAGCGAGGTCGCGGGGACGGTCGCGATGCTCGCCGCCGACCTCGTCGGCTACCAGGACGCCCGCTACGCGGGCCGCTTCCTCGACACCGTCGAGCGGGTCGCCGCGGCGGAGCACGCCCTCGACGCGACAGCCGTCCCCGCCGCCGCGCACGAGCAGCTGACGGAGACCGTCGCGCGCTCGCTGCACAAGCTGATGGCGTACAAGGACGAGTACGAGGTCGCCCGGCTCATGCTCCTGCCCGAGGCCGACGCCGCGGCGGAGGAGGCGGGCACGGGTCCTCGGACGTACCTCCTCCACCCGCCGATGCTCAAGGCGCTCGGGGTCGAGCGGAAGCTCCGCTTCGACGAGCGGACCCGGCCGGGGTTCCAGGCCCTCGCCGCGGGCAAGCGGCTGCGCGGCACCCGCCTCGACCCGTTCGGCGCGACGGAGATGCGACGGACCGAGCGGTCGCTCGTCCGGGAGTTCGTCGGCACCGTCGTCGCGCTCGTCCGCGGGCTCGACGCGACCTCCCACGCCCACGCGGTCGAGATCGCGCGGCTGCCCGACGGCATCCGCGGCTACGAGGACCTCAAGCTGCGCCGGGTCGGGGAGTACCGGGAGGCGGTCGCCGCCGCGATGGCGTCGTACCCCGGAGCCTGACCATCCGCCGCGCCGGAGGTGTCGCACGGGCTACGGTCCCGCTCGTGCAGACGCCGCTGCTCGACGACCTGGACCGGCTCATCCTCGCCGAGCTCCAGCGCGACGCCCGCCAGACGAACCGTGCGCTCGCCGAGACGGCCGGCGTCGCCCCCTCGACGATGCTCGCACGAGTGCGCCGGCTCGAGGAGGCCGGGGTCATCCGCGGCTACCACGCCGTCGTCGACCACCGGGCCGTCGGGCGAACCGTCCGCGCCGTCGTGAGCGTGCGCCTGCAGCCGAAGAGCCGCGAGGTCGTCGCGGCGTTCCTCGACGCCGTGTGGCAGCTGGACGAGACCGTCGGGGTGTCGCTGACGACCGGCACCTACGACGTGCTCGTCCACCTGTCGGCCAAGGACGTCACGAGCCTGGGGGAGCGGGTGCTCCACGACATCGCGTCGTTCGACAACGTCGTCGCCGAGCACACCGCGCTCGTCCTCGAGCAGCGGGAGAAGTCGGCGATCACCGCGCTGTAGGGCTCAGCCGGACGGCGCCGGGCTCGGCGCGGGGCTGACCGCCCCGTCGCCGGGTGCGGGGCTCGCGCCCGGCAGCACGGGCACGCCCTGGCTGCCGTCCGCGCACCGCACCCGCGACGGCTGCGGCGTGGCGGCCGCCTCGGCGGCGACGTCGGGCGCGGCCAGCCCCGCCCACGTCTCGCCGAGCACGACGGTGACGACGTCGACCCGCTCGTCGGGCTCGAGGACGGCGCCCTGGAGGTTCGCCGCGACGACGAGGGCCGCCGGCTCCGCGACCGGCGAGTAGCGGACGACCGCCGCCTCGACCTCGCGCGGGGCGTTGCCGATCTCCGCGATCGTGAAGCCGCGCGCCTCGAGCTCGTCGGCGGTGCCCCCGGCCAGGCCGGTCCGGTCGGTGCCGTTGAGGACCGTCACGCTCGTGCCCTGGACGTTCGCCGGCTGCACGGCCGCCGGCTCGCACGGGGCGCCGGTCGGGGCGACCGAGGGAGCGGCCTGCGGCTCGGGGGCGAACGGGAGCGCCCAGCGGCCGAGGACGGCACCGGCGGCGATGACGCCGGTCCCGCCGACGACCGTGATGACGAGCAGCAGCACGACGCCGTGCCGCAGGGCCCGCCAGCGACCGCGCCGGCGTCGCAGGCGCTCGGCCACGACCTCGGGCGTCACCCACTGCTCCACCGGCTGCGGCACCCACATCGGGTCGTCCCAGCCCTGCTGCTCCGCCGGTTCGTCCCGGCGGCGCCCCCATGCCATCGAGCGACCTACCCCTCGTGCACCAGAACTCGTGCGTGCACCACCGGGCGCTGCCCCAGCGCCGCCCGGACGGCACGGTGGAGGCCGTCCTCGAGGTACAGCTCCCCCTGCCACTGGACGACGTGCGGGAACAGGTCGCCGAAGAACGTCGAGTCCTCGTCGAGCAGCTGCTCGAGGTCGAGGGTGCGCTTCGTCGTCACGAGCTCCTCGAGGCGGACGGGCCGCGGCGGGATGTCCGCCCAGTCCTTCGCCGAGTAGCGCCCGTGGTCCGGGTACGGCCGGAGGCTGCCGACCCGCTTGAAGATCACGCGGCGAGGATACGACGTCACGGGCCGCGACCACGCGTCGGCGCACGTCACGGGGTGGTCACGAATCGGGTGGCAGATGGGTGGCAGATGGCCGTGCCGTGGCAGCAGAGGACCCCCCGCGCACCCGGCAGAGCCCACGTACCCTTGCTGCCTTCCGGCCCTGGGGGGGTTCAGCAGGGTGCCGCCGCACGGGGGGTCGACGTCGAGGGTAGCAACCGCCGCGCGGTCCGGAGCCGGCCCCGAGCGCTAGTACCCTGTGCGGCGGAGGATTCGCCTAGCGGCCTATGGCGCACGCTTGGAAAGCGTGTTGGGTTAACGCCCTCGGGGGTTCAAATCCCCCATCCTCCGCGTGACGGCCCCCGGTGCAGCGCACCGGGGGCCTCGTCGTTCACGAGGCGGCCACCCGGAAGCGTCGCCCCGTGACCGAGGGGCGGACGACGGCGAGCACGTGCTGTTTCTCGGAGTCCAGCCACGGGTGGAGGGCGCGGGTCGCGGCCTCGGCAACGACCTCGTCGTCGACCTCCTGCGCGACGCCCTTGGCGACGACGCTCCACGCGCGGCCCTCGTCGTCGGTGCCGTCGACCTCGTAGGCGACCTCGTCGCCCTCCGCGGCGAAGAGCTTCGTCCCGGCCGCCGTCCGCCACACGACGCTCCGGCCCACGACGACGTGGTTGACCGGGAAGATGTCCGGTGCCGAGTCGACGACGACCGCGAGCCGGCCGACCTCCGCGGCGTCCAGCAGCGCCCAGCAGCGCTCCTCGGGCAGCTCCTCCATGGCGTTCTGGGTGTCGGTCATGGACCCACGTTCCATGAGGTGACGGCGGCCGACCAGGGACCGAGGTCCCGGTCCACAGGGCCGGCCCGACGTGTCCCCGCCCCGCCGTAGTGTGGGCGCATGGCAGACGGTGGCGCGGTCGAGAAGGCTCCGCTCCTCGCCCTGTACCGCCGGTACCGGCCGGACACGTTCGATCAGGTCGTGGGGCAGGACCACGTCGTCACGCCGCTCACCACCGCGCTGTCGCGGGGCCGGGTCAACCACGCGTACCTCTTCTCGGGGCCGCGTGGCTGCGGCAAGACGACGAGCGCCCGCGTGCTCGCGCGGTCGCTCAACTGCGCCGAGGGGCCGACGGCGACCCCGTGCGGGCAGTGCCCGTCGTGCGTCGACCTCGCGAACGGCGGGCCGGGCAGCCTCGACGTCATCGAGATCGACGCCGCGAGCCACCGCGGCATCGACGACGCCCGCGACCTGCGGGACCGCGTCACCTTCGCGCCCGTGCGCGACCACTACAAGGTCGTCATCATCGACGAGGCGCACCAGATCACGTCGGAGGGCTTCAACGCCCTGCTCAAGGTCGTCGAGGAGCCGCCGGAGCACGTCGTCTTCGTCTTCGCGACCACCGAGCCGGAGAAGGTGCTCGGCACCATCCGCTCGCGGACGCACCACTACCCGTTCCGGCTCGTGCCGCCCGCGCGCCTCGTCGAGCACCTCGAGGACGTGTGCCGTCGCGAGGGGGTCACGGTCGACGCCGCTGCGCTGTCGCTCGTCGTCCGCGCGGGCGCGGGGTCGGTGCGTGACTCGATGTCGGTGCTCGACCAGCTCATCGCCGGCGCCAGCGGCGACGGCCTCGACCTCGACCTCGCGACGGCCCTGCTCGGGTACGTGCCGGAGTCGCTGCTCGACGACCTCGTCGACGCGCTCGCCGCCGTCGACGGGGCGGCCGCCTACGCGGCGGTGCACCGGGCGGTCGAGGCCGGCCACGACCCGCGCCGGTACACCAACGACCTCCTCGAGCGGCTGCGGACCCTCGTCATCGTGTCCCGGGTCGGTGACGGTGCGGCCGACGTCCTGCCCGAGGTCCCGGCCGACGCGTTCGAGCGGCTGCGTCACCAGGCGTCCCGCTTCGGCCACGCCGAGCTGTCGCGGGCCGCCGACGTGGTCGCCGCCTCCCTCGGGGAGATGGCGGGCGCCACGTCGCCGCGCCTGCTGCTGGAGCTGCTCGTCGCGCGCCTGCTCGTCGTCGGCGCGGACGGCGACGGCGGGGTCCGCACGCGCGTCGAGCGCCTCGAGCGCCAGCTGCACGCCCTCGTCGACGGGGGGGCGGTACCGGCAGGCCGACCAGCGGTGTCGGCGCCGCCGGCCGCGACCACGCCGGCTGTCGCGGCCGCTCCCGCACGCGAGGAGCCTCCGGTCGTCGCCCCGTCCCCGGCCGGCGCGCCCGACGTGTCCGGGTCGCCCGCCGGGCCGCGTCCGGAGCCGCGTCCGGAGCCGCGTCCGGAGCCGCGTGACGAGCCGGGGGCTCCCCGACGGCCCGCAGCGGGCGCGTCTGCGCCGCCCTCGTCCGCAGCGCCCGCTCCGACGCCGTCCCCCGCCGCGCCGGCCGCGCCGGCCGCGGCCGCCGCGCCGGCCGCTCCGACGCCTGCGCACGGCGACACGGGCGGTGTCACGGTCGAGGTCGTTCGGCGCACCTGGGACCAGGTGGTCGACCGGCTGCGGACGATCCGTCGCCTCACGTGGACCCTCGTGAGCGAGAACGCGCAGGTCCTCGCCCTCGACGGCGCGCGGCTCACCCTCGGGTTCCCCACCCAGGGTCTCGCCGACGCCTTCAACCAGCGCGGTCACTCCGACTGCGTGAAGGAGGCGTTGCTCGACACGCTGGGCGTGGAGCGGACCGTGGTGGGGGTCACCGGCGGCCGCGCGGCGGCGCAGGGCGGGGGTCCCGCGGGTCCGTCCGCCGCCACCGAGCCCGAGCCCGAGTCCGAGCCCGAGCAGGGTGGCAGCGGCGAGCCCGTGCACGGGACGGTGGGCGATCGTGCGCCGGAGGCAGCGCCTCCGGCGACGTCCGGGCCGGCGCTGGGGCCCGACGGCTGGCCGGTCGTCACCGGGCCGGCCGCACGCGCGTCCGCGCCGCCGCGACCGGCCCCTCCTCAGCCGGACGGGCCGGGACCGGACGCCGAGGCGGTGCCGACGTCACCGCCGCGCGGTCGCGCGCGGCTCGAACCGCTGCCGCCGGAGCCGCCGCCGGACGACGACGCGGTGTCGCGCGACGACGCCGACGCCGACCAGGGCGGCGGGGCCGAGGTGCTGACGCGGCTGCTCGGCGCCCGGGTCATCGAGGAGCGGCCCTCGTCCGGCTGACCCGGCTGCGGCGCGCCCGATCCGGCGTCGGCCACGTCCCCGTTCGGCGCGACCAGCGCCTAGGCTCGCCACGTGTACGAGGGAGTGGTCGCCGACCTGATAGAGGAGCTGGGCCGCCTGCCCGGGGTCGGGCCGAAGTCGGCGCAGCGGATCGCCTTCCACCTCCTCCAGGCGGACGCGGACGACGTGCAGCGCCTCGCCGACGCCCTCACCCAGGTCAAGGCCCGCGTGCGGTTCTGCGACGTGTGCGGCAACGTCGCGGAGGAGGAGCGGTGCCGGGTGTGCCGCGACCCGCGTCGCGACGGCAGCGTCATCTGCGTCGTCGAGGAGCCGAGGGACGTCGTGGCGATCGAGCGGACGCGTGAGTTCCGCGGCACCTACCACGTGCTGGGCGGCGCCATCAGCCCCATCGACGGGGTGGGTCCCGACGACCTGCGCATCCGTCAGCTCATGGGCAGACTGGCCTCGGGTGAGGTCACGGAGCTCATCCTCGCCACCGATCCGAACCTCGAGGGCGAGGCGACCGCCACGTACCTCGCCCGCCTCGTGCGGCCGATGGGGTTGCGGGTGACGAGGCTGGCCAGTGGTCTCCCCGTGGGGGGCGACCTGGAGTACGCGGACGAGGTGACGCTCGGGCGGGCGTTCGAAGGACGGAGACTCATCGATGTCTGACACGACGAAGGAGCGGGGCCGCGAGTCGGTCGACGCGCCGCTCGCGGTCGAGATGGCCGCGGAGAGCCGCGCGTTCCTCGAGACCGTGACGCACGTCGCCGCGGGCGACGGCGACGAGGCCTCGATCTCCCTGCTCCACCTCGCGCTGTCACGCATCCTCGCGACGGGGGCGCGGCTCGGTGCCCAGCGGGACGTCGTGCCCGCCGACCGCTTCGAGCCGGACGCCGGCCCCGACGACGACATGGACCCTCTCCGGCTGGGCCTCGTGTCGGCGCTCGGTGAGCACGACGAGTACACGGAGACCATCGATCCGCAGGCGCTCGACGAGGTGGCGCTCGGCAGCATCGCCGACGACATCGCGTGCGTCGCCTCCGACGTCGCGCACGGACTCCGCCACCTGGAGGGCGGTCGGGTCGACGAGGCCCTGTGGTGGTGGCAGTACGCGTACCTCGCGACGTGGGGACAGCGCGGCGCCGCCGCCCAGCGCGCGCTCGTGTCCCTGATGGCGCACGACCGGCTCGACGTCGACCCCGACGTCGCCGCCGAGGCGGAGTTCGACGCCCTCCACGCCCGCTGACCCGCTCCACGTCGGCGTCCACGTTCCCTGCGGGACAGGGGTTGTAGCTGCGGATCGGGCGGTTCGGCGTCCACGTTCCCTGCGGGACAGGGGTTGTAGCTGCGGATCGGGCGGTTCGGCGTCCATGTTCCCTGCGGGACAGGGGTTGTAGCGCGGGGAGCGTGGCGCGAGGGGCGGGCGGGTCAGGCGATCCGCTGCCCCGGCGGCAGCCGCCGCACGGGCGTCCGGAGCCGGCGGACCGCGACCGCCGTCGCGCCCGCGACGACGAGCAGGTAGAAGGCCAGCCCGAACGGCCACACCGGCGACAGGTCGTCGCGTTCCGCCGCGCGCGCGACCTCGTCGACGTCGCTGCACCAGTCCTCGACGGCACGCGGGCCGAGCCGGGCCTCCCGGGACACGTCGCCGAGACCGCGGAGGATGTCGGCGTCGGCGTCACCGGGTGAGGCCTGGCGCGGGGCGGCGTCGGCGACGACGACGTAGGGGCTCGGGACGAGCAGCCACCAGACGGCGTCGGTGCGCGCTCGCTCGACGGTGACGGTCCGCTCGCGGCAGTCCAGAGGACGCCCCGACTCGGGGTCGAAGGTCCTCGGCTCGCGGTAGGTGACGGTGACGTCGGACACGGCGATCGAGGCGGTCAACGGCACGAGGAGCGGCGACACGACGGCGAGGCAGAACACGACGACGTAGGCGACGACGATGCTCGCGACCGGCTTCGCGAGGAGCGCGGACAGCCCCAGGCCGAGCGCGGTCACCACGGCGAGGGACACCGCGACGAGCAGGACGACGACGAGCAGCCGCGGCACCGAGGTGCCCCCGAGCGCGAAGGCGACGCCGAGCGACGGCAGCGCACCCGCGACGAGGGCGAGGGTGCCGCACCACGCCGCGAGGAGCTTGCCGACGGCGATCTCCGCCGGGCTCAGCAGCGTCGCCTGCAGCGTGGCGAGGGTGCCGTCGCGGCTGTCGCCGTTGATGCTCGTCGCCGCGAGACCCGGCGCCACGAGCAGCCCGAACGACAGGACGATGAGGACGGTGACCCCGAACACGATGGTGCCCGTCTCCGGCCCGAGCTCGGCCCCGAGACGCGTCGCGGCGAGGACGACGAGCCCGCACAGGCCCGTCACGACGAGCGTCCACGCGAGCCACGCGACGAGCCAGCGCCGGGCGCGCATGAGCCGGCGCAGCTCGAGCCACGCGACGGTCCGCACCCCGGTGCCGCTGAGCCGCCACGTGGGCGTGCCGCTGGTCGGTCGCGGCCGAGAGCCGGGATCGGCGGTCGTCGTCGTCACCGCTCCGCCCCCTGCCCGGCCGGGGAGGCGGTGAGCCCGAGGTACGCCTGCTCGATGCGGCCCGCCGTGGGCGCGAAGTGGGTGAGCGGCACACCGGCTCCCACGAGGTCCCGGAGCAGGGCGGCGGCCTCGCGCTCGCCGGCGAGCACGACCTCGACCGCGCCGCCCGGGGCGGGTGCCGCCAGCAGGCCCCGGTCCGCGAGCGCCGCCAGCAGCGCCGCCTGGTCGAGCGCGCGCAGCCGCCACCCGAGCCGCGCGGCGCCCGCGCCGGACCGACCTCCAGCGGCCGCCGGGTCCGCCGCGACGGTCCGCCCGCCGAGCACGAAGACGGCGTCGTCGGCGAGGTCGTCGAGCTCGCTCAGCACGTGGGAGGACACGAGCACGCAGCAGCCCTCGTCGGCCAGGCCACGCAGCACGTGCCGCAGCTCGATGCGCGACCCGGGGTCGAGCCCCGAGGCCGGCTCGTCGAGCACGAGCACGGAGGGGTCGTGGACGAGCGCCCGCGCGAGGCCGAGCCGCTGCTTCTGGCCCCGGGACAGGACGCGCGCCGGCGCGTCGGCGAGGGGCTCGAGGCGGACGGTGGCGAGCAGCTCCGGCACGCGGGCGGCGGCCACGTCGCGTGGCAGACGGTAGGCGTCGGCGAAGACGGCGAGGTGCTCGGTCACGGTGAGCGCGTCCCACGCCCCGAAGACGTCGGGCATCCAGCCGAGCCGGGCCCGGACCGCCGCCGCCTCGCGCGTCGGGTCGAAGCCCCCCACCCGCACGCTCCCGGCGTCCGGCTCCAGCAGCCCCGCCACCATGAGCATGAGCGTCGTCTTGCCCGAGCCGTTGGGACCGACGAGGGCCGTGACCCGTCCGGCCGGCGCCGAGAACGTCATGTCGGTGACCGCTCGGACTCGACCGAAGGCTCGCGCGACGGAGACGACCTCGATCCCCTCGCCCGCCTCGCGGCCCGTCACCGGCTCAGGATGCCCGAGCCCGGGGGTGCACTGCGTGGATCCGGTGCGGTCTCACTCCCGCGGCCCTGCCCCGACCCGCTCGGTAGACTCCGCCGGGCTCCCGCCGGTGGAGCCGCGGCGAGGAGGTGGAGCAGGACGTGGGTGTGGTCGTCCAGAAGTACGGCGGCTCCAGCGTGAGCGACGCCGCCGCCGTCAAGCGGGTCGCGCAGCGCATCGTGCGGACCGTGCAGGCGGGCAACCAGGTCTGCGTCGTGGTGTCCGCGATGGGCGACACGACCGACGAGCTCCTCGACCTCGCCGAGCAGATCACCCCCACCCCGCCCGGCCGGGAGCTCGACATGCTCCTCACGGCCGGCGAGCGGATCAGCATGGCGGTGCTCGCCATGGCGATCGCCAACCTCGGCCACGAGGCGCGCAGCTTCACCGGCAGCCAGGCCGGCGTCATCACCGACTCCAGCCACGGCAGGGCCCGCATCATCGACGTCACGCCCGGACGCATCCGCACGGCGATGGACGAGGGCGCGATCGCGATCGTCGCCGGGTTCCAGGGCGTCAGCCAGGACACGAAGGACATCACGACGCTCGGCCGCGGTGGCTCCGACACCACCGCCGTCGCCCTCGCCGCCGCGCTCGACGCCGACGTCTGCGAGATCTACACCGACGTCGACGGCGTGTTCACCGCCGACCCGCGCATCGTCCACTCCGCCCGGCGCCTCGGCGCCGTGACGTACGAGGAGATGCTCGAGCTCGCCGCGAGCGGCGCGAAGATCCTCCACCTGCGCTGCGTCGAGTACGCCCGCCGCTACGGCATCCCCGTCCACGTCCGCTCGTCCTTCTCCGACCGCCCCGGCACGACCGTCGCCGGCAGCATCGACGACCTCCCGGAGGCCGACATGGAACAGGCCATCATCGCCGGCGTCGCGCACGACCGCAGCGAGGCCAAGATCACCGTCGTCGGGGTGCCCGACGTGCCCGGCAAGGCGGCCGCCATCTTCAACGAGGTCGCCCGTGCCGGGGTCAACATCGACATGATCGTCCAGAACGTCTCCCAGGCGCAGACGGGTCTGACGGACGTCTCCTTCACCCTGCCCAAGACGGACGGCGCGATGGCGATGAACGTCCTGCAGGTCGCGCAGTCGACGATCGGCTTCGCCCGCCTGCAGTACGACGACCAGATCGGCAAGGTCTCGCTCGTCGGTGCCGGCATGCGGAGCCACCCCGGCGTCAGCGCGACGTTCTTCGGCGCGCTCGCGGAGGCGGGCGTCAACATCGACGTCATCTCCACCTCCGAGATCCGCATCTCGGTCGTCACGCACGCGGACAAGGTCGACACGGCCGTCCGCGCGGTCCACACGGCGTTCGAGCTCGACGCCGACCAGGTCGAGGCCGTCGTGTACGGCGGGACGGGGCGGTGACGGTGACCACGACCACCACGACCAGCGCGGGTCGCAGCATCCGCAAGCCCACCCTCGCCGTCGTCGGGGCCACCGGCGCCGTCGGCGCCGTCATGCTCGACATCCTCAGCAGCCGGCCCGACGTGTGGGGCGAGATCCGCCTCGTCGCCTCCGCGCGCTCCGCCGGCAAGGTCCTGCAGGTCCGGGGCGAGGACGTCGAGGTCAAGGCGCTGTCGCCCGGCGTGTTCGACGGCGTCGACGTCGCGATGTTCGACGTGCCCGACGAGGTGAGTGCCGACTGGGCGCCCGTCGCGGCCGCCCGCGGCGCCGTCGCGGTCGACAACTCCGGCGCCTTCCGCATGGACCCCGACGTGCCGCTCGTCGTGCCCGAGGTCAACCCGGAGGCGGTCCGCGAACGCCCCAAGGGGATCATCGCGAACCCCAACTGCACGACGCTCACGATGATGGCCGCGCTCGGTGCCCTGCACCGCCGCTGGCGCCTCACCCAGCTCGTCGTCGCGAGCTACCAGGCCGCCTCCGGCGCGGGCCGGCCGGGCATCGACCGGCTGCGCGCCGAGCTCGGGGTGGTCGCCGCCGACGAGACCCTCGGCAGCAGCGCGGGGGACGTCCGCCGCGCGGTCGCCGCCGCCCTCGACGACGGCGCCGAGGACCGGTTCCCGTTCGGGGCGCCGCTCGCGATGAACGTCGTGCCCTTCGCGGGGAGCCTGAAGGACGACGGCTGGACGAGTGAGGAGCTGAAGGTCCGCAACGAGTCGCGGAAGATCCTCGGCATCCCGGACCTCAAGGTGTCGGCGACGTGCGTGCGCGTGCCCGTCGTCACGACCCACTCCCTCGCGGTGCACGCGACGTTCGCCTCGACGCTCACCGCGGACGAGGCGCGCGCGGAGCTCGCCGCGCAGCCGACGGTCGTCGTGCTCGACGAGCCGGAGAAGGGCGTGTACCCGACGCCCGCCGACGTCGTCGGCGAGGACCCGACGTACGTGGGACGCATCCGGCAGGCGCTCGACTTCCCCGACACGCTCGACCTCTTCGTCAGCGGCGACAACCTCCGCAAGGGCGCCGCGCTCAACACGGCGGAGATCGCCGAGCTCGTGGCGGCCGAGCTCACCGGGGGCTGAGCGTGCCGACAGGGGGCCGCGGCACCACCCGGGGGGCCGGCCGGCTCCTCGGCGGCCTCATGGCGGTGGGCGCGTGCACGCTCGCGTGGTCGCTGGCGGAGGCCCGCAGCTTCGTCCTGCGGCGCAGCGAGGTCCCGGTGCTGCGCCCGGGGGAGCGGCCGCTGCGACTGCTCCACCTCTCCGACCTCCACCTGACGCCCGGGCGCCTCGCCGAGCGTCGCTGGGTGCAGGGGCTCGCGGCGCTGGAGCCGGACATCACGGTCGTGACCGGGGACATGCTCGCGCACGTCGACGCCGTCCCCGCCGTGCTCGACGCCCTCGACGGGCTCCTCGAGCGCCCGGGAGCGTTCGTGCTCGGGTCCAACGACTACCACGCGCCGCAGTGGCGCAACCCGCTCCGCTACTTCGCGGGGCCGTCCTCGACCCTGCCGTCCCCGCCGCCGCTGCCGACCGACGACCTCGTCGGCAGCCTCACGAGCGCCGGGTGGCTCGACCTCGACAACGCCCGAGGCTCGCTCGTCGTCGACGGGCGGACCGTCCGCCTCGTCGGCGTCGACGACCCGCACCTGCGCCGGGACCGGATGCCGCCCCCGGAAGCCGGCCGCCACGCCGACGGGCTCCGGCTCGGCGTCGCGCACGCGCCGTACACACGCGTCCTCGACGCCATGGCGGAGGACGGCGCCGACCTCGTGCTCGCGGGGCACACGCACGGGGGGCAGGTGTGCGTGCCGGGCGTGGGGGCCCTCGTCACCAACTGCGACCTGCCCCGCCGCTACGCGAAGGGCGTGTTCACGTGGGCCTCCCCGACGCTGCCGCCGGACCGGTTCGGGTCGCCGCCGAGCGCCTGGGTGAACGTCAGCGCCGGGCTCGGCACCAGCCCGTTCGCACCGGTCCGCCTGGCGTGCCGCCCCGAGGCGTCGCTGCTCACGCTCGTCCCTCGCGCGTGAGCGCCGGGTGCGCGCGCGGGGACCTGCTCGTCCTCGCGGCGCCGGTACCGTGGGCGCCGTGAGCCCCCGCTTCGCCGCCGTCGTGCTCGGGGGGGACATCGGCGCGTACTCGCTCGCGCGGCACTTCCACGAGAACCACGGGGTGAAGGCGACCGTCGTCTCGGCCGCCGCGAGCGGCCTCATGGCCCGCTCCACGGTCATGCACCACGTCGCGGTCCCCGAGCTGGAGGACCCGGACGTCCTCGTCGCCGCCGTCCACCGGGCGGTCGCGCCCGACCGGCCCACCCTCGTGCTCGCGAGCGCCGACCGGCTCGTAAGCCGGCTCGTGGCGCTGCGGGACCGCCTGCCCGCGACGGCCGTCCTGCCGTACGTCGAGGAGCCGCTGCTGCGCCGCATGACGGACAAGGCGAGGTTCAGCGCCCTGTGCGACGAGCTCGGCGTCGCCCACCCGGCGACCGTGGTCGTCGACCTCGCCACGCTGCCGGCGGCCGCGACGGCCGCCGACGTCGACGCCCTCGTCGACACCTCGGCTCTCACCTTCCCCGTCTTCGCGAAGGCCGCGAGCACGGTCGCGTACGCCGCCGTGCGCTTCACGGGCAAGAGCAAGGGGTTCGAGGTCGCGGACCGCCCGCAGCTGCTCGAGCTGCTCGCGCGCGTCCGTCGCGCCGGGTACACCGACGCCTTCCTCGTGCAGGAGCTCGTGGCCGGCGACGACGCCGGGATGCGGATCCTCACGTGCTGGTCGGACCGCTCCGGCCGGGTCCGCTACTCCTCCTACGGCCAGGTCCTGCTGGAGGAGCACGCCCCCAGCGCGATCGGCAACCCCGCTGCCATCCTCACCGACCACGACGAGGCGGTGGTGGCCGACGCGACGCGCCTCCTCGAGCACGTCGGGTGGACGGGCTGGGCGAACTTCGACCTCAAGGCGGACCCCCGGACCGGCCGCACCCTCTTCTTCGAGCTCAACCCGCGCCTCGGGCGGAGCAACTTCTACGTCGCCGCCGGGCAGCTCGACCCCGTCGGACCGTACGTCCGCGAGCACGTGCTCGACGAGGACCCCTTCCCGCCCGGCTTCCCCGCTCACGCGGAACCGGGGCACCTGTTCACGGTCCTGCCCAAGCACCTGCTGCTGCGCTACCTCGACGAGGCGACCCGTGCCCGGGTGAAGGCCGCCTACCGGGGCGGGCGCGTGCACAACCCGCTGTGGTACGCCGCGGAGCACGACCCCCGCCGTACCGCCTACCTCGTCGCCAGCCACGTCAACCAGTACCGCAAGTTCGCCCGGCACTACCCGCTCGCCGTCGCCCGGTCCCGCGCGGCCACCCCGGTCGGGCCGCGCGCGTGACGCGCCGCCTCGTCGGCGTCGTCGGCGGGGTGGGCCCCCTCGCGACCGCCTACTTCCTCGACCGGGTCGTCCGGCTCACCGACGCCGCGACCGACCAGGAGCACGTCGACCTCGTCGTCCACCAGCGGGCCTCGATCCCCGACCGGACCGCGTTCCTCCTCGGTCGTAGCGACGCCGACCCGGGGCCGGTCATGGCGGCGTGCGCGCGCGAGCTCGTCCAGCTCGGTGCGGAGGCGGTCGTGCTGCCGTGCAACACGGCGGAGCCGTTCCTGCCGGTCGTGCAGGCGGAGGCCGGGGTCGAGGTCGTCGGCATCGTCCGGGCCACTGTCGCAGAGGCGGTCGGGACCGTCCCGGGGCTCGACCGGGTCGGTGTCCTCGCCACCGACGGCACGCTCGCCGCGCGGACGTACCACGACGAGCTGGCCCGCGTGGGCGCGGAGGCGGTCGTCCCCGACCCGGCCGACCAGGCCGTCGTCATGCGCGTCATCTACGAGCAGGTGAAGGCGGGCCGGGAGGTCGACGTCGCCGCGCTCGCGGCCGTCGCCGACCGGCTCGCCGCCCGGGGCGCCCAGTGCGTCGTCCTCGGGTGCACGGAGCTCTCCGTCGTCGCGGCGAGCACGACGGCGCTCACCGTGGCGACCGTCGTCGACTCCGTCGAGGCGCTCGCCCGCGCGACGATCCGCCTCGCCGGCGCCCCGGTCGCCGCACCCTGACGGCAGACCCCGGCAGCCGTGCCCGGGAGACGCCGAGAGGCCGGCTCCCCGGAGGGAACCGGCCTCTCACGCACGTCGGGCTGGCGGGATTTGAACCCACGACCCCCTCGTCCCGAACGAGGTGCGCTACCAAGCTGCGCTACAGCCCGTGCGGTGCCCGAGTGTAGCCGAGGCGAGCGGGCACCCGTGACGCCGACCGGTGGCTGACGGCCTCAGTCGTCGTCACCGCCACCGCCGCCGCCGTTGCCACCGCCGCCGTTGCCACCGCCGCCGTTGCCGCCGCCGCCGTTGCCGCCGCTCGGCGGGGAGGGCTGCGGGGTGGGCGTCGGTGTCGGCGTCGGCTCCGGCTCGGGAGCCGGCGGCGGCGGGGGCGGCGGCTCCTCGCCGGCGGACAGCACGAGCGTCACCGAGTCGCCGCGGCGCAGCAGCGCCCCGGAGCCGGGGGACTGGCCGACGACCCGGCCCTCGGGCACGGAGTCGGAGAACTGGCGGGACCCCGACACCGACACCCGCAGGCCGAGGCGCTCGAGCTCCTGCCGGGCGGCGTCGACCGAGTCGCCCCGCACGGACGGCACGGCGAACTGCGGGCCGAAGACGATGTCGTCGTCGGGGTCGGTGAACTCCTCGTCGCCCCAGCCGAACTGCTGCGACGCGGGGATCATGAACCGGTCCCACGTCGGCAGGGACAGCGTCGAGCCGAAGATCTCGGGGATCCGGCGGCCGTTGACGGGGAACGACTCCAGCGACTGGGGCCGTCCGTCGACGCCCGGGTCACCGACCCACACCGACGCCGCGACCTCGGGCGTGTACCCCGTGAACCACACCGCGACCGAACCCGACGTCGTCCCGGTCTTGCCCGCGGCGGTGCCGGTGAACTCCGAGCGCCGCGCCGTGCCCTCGACGAGGGTCTCCTGCAGCGCCTCGTTGACGCCGCGTGCGACGTCGGCATCGACGACCTGCTGGCAGTCCGCCTGCGGGATCGACAGGTTGTTGCCCTCCCGGTCGGTGATGCCGCGGATCGCGTAGCTGTTGCAGTGGACGCCCTCGGCGGCGAACGTCGCGTACGCCTCGGCGACCGAGAGCGGCGACACCGAGCTGACGCCGAGCGCCATGACCGGCTGCATCTCGACCTGACCGTCGGGGTCGGTCGCCGGGGTCAGCCCGACCCGCGTCGCCATCTCCTGGATGTCGCAGAGGTCGAGCTGGCTCGTGATCTCCACGTAGGCGGTGTTGGAGGAGCGGAAGGTCGCCTCCGCGATGCTGAGCGACGACGCCGTCCCGCCGGAGTTGTTGATGGGGAACGTCTGGTTGTCGCGTCGGACAGGGCTGCCGCACTGCGTGAAGTCGCGGAAGCGGAACTCGCGCCGCTGCGGCGCGGGGACGCGCTCGTTGAGCGTCCGGCCCTGCTCGAGCCACGTCGCGAGCACGATCGGCTTCATGTTCGACCCCGGCTGGAAGCCGACGCCGCCGCCGTAGCGCTGGTCGACGTTGTAGTTGGTGAACGTGAACGCGGGGTCGGTGCCGTCGCCGCCGTACTGGCGGTTCTGCGCCATCGCGAGGATCTTGCCGCTGCCGGGCTGCACGACGCTGAGCGCGACACCGGCGCGGTCGGTCTCCGTCACCTGGGTACGGACCGCCTGCCACGCGAGGTCCTGCACCTCGCGGTCGATCGTCGTCATGATCCGCAGACCACCGCGGTTGAGGAGGTTCTCGCGCTCCTCGACCGTCTCGCCGTAGCGCGGGTCGGACAGGAAGATCCGGATGACGTAGTCGCAGAAGTACGCGAGGTTGCCGGCGGTGATGCAGCCACGCCGCGGCTCGCGGGGGGCGAGCTGCAGCTCCGACGCGCTCGCCTCCGCGTACTGCTCCTCGGTGATGGCGCCGGTGTCGAGCATGCGGAACAGGACGGTGTTGCGGCGGCTGATCGCGGCCTCGGGGTTGTCGAGCGGGTCCCAGCGCGACGGGGACTGCACGACGCCCGCGAGCAGCGCCGCCTGGGCGAGCGTGAGGTCGCTCGCGTTGACGGAGAAGTAGCGCTGGGCGGCGGCCTGGATGCCGTACGTCGCGTTGCCGAAGTTCGCGATGTTGAGGTATCGCTCGAGGATCTCGTCCTTCGTCAGCTGCTCCTCGAGCGAGATCGCGAGCTTGGCCTCCCGGAGCTTGCGGCCGTAGCCGACCGGCCCGCTCGCCGCGATCTGCGCCTGGACCGCCTCGAGCTGCTCCGGGTCGCCGGAGTAGACGGCGGCCTCGAGCTGCACCTGCTTGACGTACTGCTGCGTGAGGGTCGAGGCGCCCTGCTGGGAGCCGCCGAGGACGTTGTTCGCCAGGGCGCGGATCGTGCCGCGGGTGTCGAGGCCGCCGTGCTCGTAGAAGCGCTCGTCCTCGACCGCGATGATCGCCTTGGGGGCCCACTCGCCCATCCGTGCCAGCGACGTGCTCACGCGGTTCTCGCTGTAGAAGCGGGCGATGAGCCGGTCGTCGGCGTCGAACATCGCCGAGGTCTGCGACAGCGGCGGGATGTCGAGGTCGGTGGGGAGCTCCTCGTAGTAGTCGACGCCGGAGCGCGTGAGGTAGCCCGCGGCCCCGGCCGCGGGGAGCACGAGACCGGCGGACAGGACACCCGCGACGACGGCGACGGCGAGGAAGCCGGCGAGCAGGGTCGTCACGCGGACGAGGGTCGTCGCGGCGTTGCCGGCGTCGTCGCGGCGCAGGCGCAGGAGCACGCCCGTCCGTGCCGCGACGCGCGGCCGGTGCCCCCCGGCGGCAGCGCGTATCACACGTGTGTCTCGACCCCTCATGTCCACCAGGGTACGTGCCGACACCACGTGCCCGGCCGCACCGAGCAGCGGCCACGCCGGGAGCCACCGGCGGCCGCACCATCCCCCGTTCGGTCGACCCCGGGTCGTCCATCGGGGGAGGCAGGTGTGGCCGTTGGGACGTTCCGGGCGCAGGCCCCCGCTCCCTACCGTCGATCACGTCGTCGGAAGGCGGCGAACCAGGCGAGACGCCCCGCGGGCAAGGGACTCCGGCGGGACGGGAGGGAGGTCCGCATGACGTGGATCGAGGAGTGGCCGAGTCAGGGCGCCTGCCGCGCCGAGGACCCGGACGCGCTGTTCGTGCAGGGCGCGGCGCAGCAGCAGGCCAAGCAGGTGTGCCGGGCGTGCCCCGTGCGCAGCGAGTGCCTCGCGCACGCCCTCGACACGCGGACCGAGTTCGGCGTGTGGGGCGGCGCCACGGAGCGCGAGCGGCGTCAGCTGCTGCGCGACCACCCGGAGGTCACGTCGTGGCGGGCCGTGCTCATGCACGCGCAGCGCCGGCACGAGGCCGGCCGCCGGCACGTCACGGCGAGCTGAGGCGCCGAGCCACCGGCTGGCCCGTCGACAGGTCCGCCCCGACCTCGCGGAGGGCGTCGAGCGTCGTGACGTCGAGCGGGCGGGCGGGCACGACGACCGTCGGCACGGGCGGGTGCAGGTGCGCGAGCCGCGCCGCCACCTCCCGTTCGGCGACCGCCCGGCGCGAGCGACGCGCGTGCACGAGCAGCGCCTCCCGGACCGCGCCGCTCGCCCGCTCCGCCGCCGCGAGCGCGGTGTCGGCGTCGAGCGAGTCGTCCGCCGTCGTCGTCGTCCGGTTGACGACGACGCCCGCGAGCGGCATCGACTCCGCCTGCAGCCGGTCGACGAAGAAGCACGCCTCGCGGACGGCGTCCTCCTCCGGTGCCGCGACGACGACGAAGGCGGTGCCCCGGCCCTGCAGGAGCGAGTACGTCGCCTCCGCCCGTTCGCGGAAGCCCCCGAACATCGAGTCGAAGGCGCCGAGCAGGGTCTGCAGGTCGGCGAGGATCTGGGCGCCGAGCAGCCGGTTCATGAGCCCGGTCACCCCGCCCGCGAAGGCGGAGAACACGCGGACGTAGGCCCGCCCTCCCGCCTTCGCCGGAGCGAGCAGCAGACGCAGGAGGCGGCCGTCGAGGAACGACCCGAGCCGCTCGGGCGCGTCGAGGAAGTCGAGCGCGGACCGGCTCGGGGGCGTGTCGACGACGATGAGGTCCCACGTCGGGGAGCCGTCCGGCTCGGTGCGGGCCCGCAGCTGCCCGAGCTTCTCCATCGCCATGTACTCCTGCGTGCCGGAGAAGGAGCTCGACAGCGACTGGTAGAAGGGGTTGGCGAGGATCTGGGCGGCCTTGTCCGGGCTCGCGTGCGCTTCGACGACCTCGTCGAAGGTCCGCTTCATGTCGAGCATCATCGCGTCGAGGGTCCCGCCGGCCGTCGTGTCGACGCCCTCGACGGGTCGCGGGGTGTTGTCGAGCTCGGTGAGCCCCATGGACTGCGCGAGCCGCCGGGCGGGGTCGATCGTGAGGACCACGGCGTGCCGGCCGCGCTCCGCGGCCCGCAGCGCGAGCGCCGCGGCGCACGTCGTCTTCCCCACCCCGCCCGACCCGGTGCACACGACGACCCGGACGGAGCGGTCGTCGAGCAGGGCGTCGACGTCGAGCCGGGTCCCGGTCCTCGCCGTCGCCGTCGCCCCGCTCACGCCCGGCCCGCCGTGGCCTGCGGCGCACCCGAGGTGGTCGGCGGCGCGGGTGTCGTCGCCCACGCCGTGAGGGCGTCGGCGAGCTCGTGGACCCCGCCGTGGTGGAGCCCGTCGCGACCCCCGTGCAGCTGGGGCAGCTCGACGACGGGTAGGCCGACCTCGTGGAGCCGGCCACGCAGGCTCGCCTCGCGCTGGACCCGCTGGGCGTGCTCGACCGCCTGCTGCGCGAGTGCCTCGGCGCGCACCTTCGGGCGGCGCCCGGGCACGCCGGCCTCCTGGAGCCCCGTGCGGAGCGCCGCGACGTCGACGTGACCGGCCGCGACGTCAGCGAGCCGGTCGGCGTCGACGAGGGTGGGGCGCACCTGGTTGACGAGGAGGCCGCCGAGGGGAAGGCCGAGGCCGCGCAGCTCGGTCGCGGCGTCGACGGTCTCCTGCACGGGCATGTCCTCCAGGAGCGTCACGAGGTGGACCGCGGTGGCGGACGCGCGGAACACCTCGGTCATCGCGGCGGCCTGGCTGTGGACCGGCCCCATGCGCGCGAGCTCGGCGACGTCGGCGTTGACGTTGAGGAAGCGGCCGATCCGGCCGGTGGGCGGGGCGTCGACGACGACGTGGTCGTAGGCGTAGGGCCCGTCGCCGCGGCGGCGGCCGCGCTTGAGGCGCACGGCGTCGTACACCTTCCCGGTGAGGAGCACGTCGCGCAGACCCGGCGCGATCGTCGTCGCGAAGTCGACCGCCCCGATCCTGTCGAGCGCCCGCCCCGCCCGCCCCAGCCGGTAGAAGACCTCGAGGTACTCCAGCAGCGCGGCCTTGGCCTCGACGGACAGACCGAGGAGCTCGCCCCCGGGGACGCGGACGAGCGACCTCGCCTCGTAGCCGAGCGGCGCGGTGTCGAACACGCGCGCGATCCCCTGCCGCTCCTCGACCTCGACGAGCAGGACGCGTCGACCGCGTCGGGCGAGGGCGACGCCGAGGGCGGCCGCGACCGTCGTCTTGCCGGTGCCCCCCTTGCCGGTCACCACGTGCAGTCGCACCCGGGCGGCGAGGAGGTCGGGCACGGGACAACGGTAGGGACGCGCGGGGCGACCGGCACGCCCGGGGGCCGCGCGGCCTCGTGATCGCGCGCATGCCACCCCGGGACCTGGGCACTTGTACGCTGCGCCACATGCAGAAGTGGGAGTACGCGACGGTGCCGCTGATCGTCCACGCCACCAAGCAGATCCTCGACCAGTGGGGCGAGGACGGCTGGGAGCTGGTGAACGTCATAGAGGGACCCGGCGGCCAGGGCCTCGTCGCCTACCTCAAGCGTCCGCGCTCGGCCTGAGCGCGTGTCCCTTCCTGCCCATCCCGACCCCTTGGAGACCCGGTGACGACGGAGCACGAGTCCCGCGACGAGCACACGCCCGTGCGGACGGACGAGCCGGCCGAGGCGACGGCGACCCAGCCGCAGGAGGACTACGCCGCCGACGCGCCCGCTGCGGTGTCCCCCGACGGCGGGGGTGACCTCGACGCCCCGCCCGGGCAGCCGGTCGACGACCTGCCGTACTCCGAGCCGGACGGCGCGGACGCCGACGGTGCGTCGGCCCACGACGACGCGGCCCACGACGACGTGGCGCACGACGACGCGACGCCCGTCGATGCGGCCCACGACGAAGAGCCCTCGGAGGAGGCGCCGGTCGAGCTCAGCGGCACCCCGACCGAGCGCCTCGCCCAGCTCGGTCTCGAGCTGCCGGCGACACCCGCGCCGCTGGCCGCGTACGTCCCGGCCGTGCGCAGCGGCGACCTCGTCTACACCTCCGGCCAGCT
Source organism: Aquipuribacter nitratireducens (assembly GCF_037860835.1). Lineage (NCBI taxonomy): Bacteria > Bacillati > Actinomycetota > Actinomycetes > Micrococcales > Intrasporangiaceae > Aquipuribacter > Aquipuribacter nitratireducens. The sequence goes on from NZ_JBBEOG010000005.1 coordinate 268,984, forward strand.
GCCGATGGTCGACGGTGCGCTGCCGAAGACGGGCGTGGTCGGCGACGAGGCCGTCGACGTCACGCCGGAGGAGGCCGCCGCGCTGGCGCGACGCTGCGCGCTCAACGCCCTCGCCGCCGTCGCGTCGGTCGTCGACCTCGACTCGGTGGTGCGCGTCGTGAAGGTGACGGGCTTCGTCGCGAGCGCGCCGGGCTTCACCGCCCAGCCCGTCGTGGTCAACGGCGCCTCGGAGCTCCTCGGCCAGGTCTTCGGCGACTCCGGCCGCCACGCCCGCTCCGCGGTGGGCGTCTCGGCCCTGCCCCTCGGCGCGCCGGTCGAGGTGGAGGTCGTCGTCCAGGTCGGCTGACCCGGGCGCCGGCGCATGAGCGAGCCCGAGGCCACGGCGCTGCGGCTGCCGCGCGCCGGTGACGAGCACGCCCGGCGCTGGCTGGAGTCCGGCAGCCCCGCGGGACCGGAGCCGGTCCCCGCCGCGAGCGTCTGCGTCCTGCGGGACGGGCCGGCCGGCGGGGTCGAGGTGCTGTGGCTCACCCGCGGGCGTCGGCTGCGCACGTGGCCGGGCCTGCTCGCGTTCCCCGGCGGTGCGGTCGAGGACACCGACCGGCGTCGCCGCCCCGACGACCCAGCACCTCCCGACCGCTTCACCGTGCTCGCGCGGACGGCCGCCCGCGAGTGCGCGGAGGAGACGGGCGTCGCGCCGGACCCGCGCACGCTGCGGCCCTTCGCACGGTGGGTGACGCCCGAGCACGAGCCCCGTCGTTTCGACACGACCTTCCTCGTGACGGTCGTCGAGGCGCCCGACGGGCCGGACGACGCAGCGGCGCCGGCGACCCCGGACGAGGTGCACGAGCTCGGGTGGGCCTCGCCCCCGACGCTGCTCGAGGACGTCCGCGACGGCGCACGAGCCGCCCTGCCGCCCACCCGTGCCGTCCTCTCCGCCCTCGGGTCCGCCGCCACCGGTCCACACCCGTCCGGGACGGTCGCGGCCACCGAGGTCGCCGACCGGCTCGTCGACGCCGGCACGCTCGTGCCGGTCGTGCCCCGCGCCGCCTGGCACGACGGCCCGCCGGGGGAGGACGGCCGGCCGGACGTCGCCCTGCTGCTGCCGCGGCACGCGGGGGCGCTGTCGTGACGGGCGAGCCGCGTCTCGTGCGTGCGGACAACCCCGGCCCCATGACGCTCGAGGGCACGAACACGTGTCTGCTGGGGGCCGAGCGGGTCCTCGTCGTCGACCCGGGGCCCGCCGACGACGCCCACGTCGCGGCCGTGCTCGCGGCCGCCGGTGACGCGCTCGCGGGAGTGCTGCTCACCCACCGCCACCCCGACCACGCCGAGGCGCTCGGGCACCCGCTGCTGCGCGACGCCCTCGCCGCGGCCGGGGGGACGGTGCTCGCCGCCGACCCGGCCCTCGGGTCGGCCCCCGACGCCGACCGGCTCGGGGCCGCCACCGACGAGCCGGTCGAGCTCCTCGCCGTGCCCGGTCACACCGACGACTCCGTCGCCCTCGTCCTGCCGCGCCGCCGGGCGGTGCTGACCGGCGACACGGTCCTCGGACGGGGCACCTCGGTCGTCGCCCACCCCGACGGCGACCTCACGGACTACCTCACGTCGCTCGCGGCGCTGCGGGCGCGCGTCGGGGGCGACGGCAGCTGGCGGGGGCTGCCCGGTCACGGACCCGTCCTGCCGGACCTGGTCCGCGCCCTCGGGGACCTGCTCGCGCACCGGCACGCCCGCGTCGAGCAGGTGCGCACCGCCCTCACCGCGCTGGGTGACGACCTCGACGACGACCTCGACGGTGACGCGCTCGTCGACGCGGTGGTCGCCCGCGTCTACCCGGAGGTCACCGACCCGGTCCTCGTCCACGCGGCCGGACGCACCGTCCGGGCGACGCTCGTCCACCTCGCCCGCCCCGCGACCGCATGACCGAGGCACCCCGCACCAGCCGGTGGCGGGTCCACGGCGAGCGCAGTCTCTACGACAGCGAGTGGGTGTCGCTGCACCTGGTCGACGTCGAGCACCCCGACGGGCACCGCTACGAGCACCACGCGCTGCGTCAGCCCGTGCCGGCGGTCGGCTGCCTCGTCGTCCGGGAGCAGGGAGCGGCCGGTGATCCGGAGGTCCTCCTGCTCCACCGGCACCGGGTCGTCACGGGCCGGGACGGGTGGGAGGTGCCCGCGGGGCGGCTCGAGCCCGGCGAGGGCGTCGAGGCCGCCGCGGCCCGCGAGACCCTCGAGGAGACCGGCTGGCTCGTCGACGACGTCCGGCACGTCAGCGGCTTCCACCCCATCGGCGGGGTGGGCGACCACCGCTTCGAGGTGTGCACGGCGGTGCCGGTCGAGCGCCGCGGCGCGCACGACCCGGCCGAGGCCGACGAGGTCCGGTGGTGGTCCCGTGCGGGGGCCCGGGAGCTCGTCGCGACGGGACAGGTACCGGAGGGTCTCAGCCTCGTCGCCCTGCTCTGGTGGCTCGCGGGGCTGTGACGGCGCCCAGGCTCGCTCAGCGCGCCCGGCGGCGCAGCCGCTCGACGTCGAGGATCGTGACCGCGCGAGCCTCCAGCCGCAGCCAGCCCCGGCCGGCGAAGTCCGCGAGCGCCTTGTTCACCGTCTCCCGGCTCGCCCCGACGAGCTGGGCGAGCTCCTCCTGGGTGAGGTCGTGGGCGACGAGGACCCCGTCGTCGGTCTGGCGGCCGAACCGGCGGGCGAGGTCGAGGAGCGCCTTGGCCACGCGACCGGGGACGTCGGAGAAGACGAGGTCGGCGAGCGCCTCGTTCGTGCGGCGCAGCCGGCGCCCGAGCGCGGCGAGCAGCGACAGCGCGACCCGGGGCTGGTCCAGGAGCGGGACGAAGTCGTCGCGGGTCAGCGAGTGCACCCGCCCCGCGGAGACCGCCACGGCCGTCGCGACGCGCGGCCCCGGGTCGAAGAGGGAGAGCTCGCCGAACATCTCGCCGGGGCCGAGGATCGCGAGGAGGTTCTCGCGCCCGTCGGCCGCCCGCCGGCCCAGCTTGATCTTGCCGGTCTCGATGACGTAGAGGGCGTCACCGGGGTCGCCCTCGTGGAAGAGGCGCTCGCCCCGCGCGAGCTCGACGGGGCGCATGCGCGCGACGAGGGCCCGTGCGGAGTCCTCGTCGAGGGCGGCGAGCAGCGGTGCCCTTCGCAGGACCTCCTCGGCCATGTCCGCCTCCCGTGGGTCGCGTCGTCGTCACGCCGTCCGTGCGGGCGCGGTCGCGCCACGTCACGGATCATGCCCGACACGGCGTCGTGACGCCGCACCGCACGGTGCGGCGCGGCAGATCCGGGGGGGCGGGACCGCTCAGGCGTCGCCGGTGGCGATCGCGGGCACCCTGCGGTCGGCGCGCTCGTCGCTCGCGCCGGCGGCACGTCCGGCACGCTCGGCGACGAGCTCCGCGGCGTCGCGCAGGGCGAGCGAGACGGCGTCGACCTCCGCGACGAGGTGGTGACGGCGCTCGGCGAGGCGCGCCGCGGTGCGCCGGAGCCTCTCGAGGTGCGCGCCGGGGCCGTCCTCCGAGCAGTCCAGCGGCGCGAGGTCCGCGAGGACGCGGTCGAGCCCCACGACCTCGCCACCGGGCGGGGTCGCGTCGTGGGAGACGGCGCCGCCGACGAGCCGCTCGGCGGTCGTGGGCACGGGTGCGCCGTAGAGGAGGCCGGCCACGACGAGGTCGGTGCGGGCCTGCACGAGGCGCTGCCAGTACTCGACCGCACGGACGTCCCCGACGAGACCCTCCAGGCGCGCCCGCAGCGCGTCGACGCCCGACCCGCTCGTGCCAGGGGAACCGGGCACAGCGGAGCGGTCGCCAGGGGTCGCCTGCCGGGGGATGCGCATGGAGGTCCTTCCGTCGTGCGGCACACGTGCGGCTCGTGCCGCCCCTGCTGCCGTGCCCCGTTGTCGTCGGCCCCCGGGCACGTCGACGTGAGTTCCCGACCGGACCGTCACCCGGGAGGGCGACCAGCGGCAGCACCTACCCTGGTGCGGTGCCGCCCGCGACCCCGTCCGCACCCGAGACGGCCTCGGAGGTGAGCGCTCCGCGCGCGGGTGCCCGCGCCGCCGGCGCCCCCGACCTCGCCCTCGTGCGCCGGGCGCGCAAGGTCCACCGCCTCCTCGCCGCGCACTACCCGGACGCCCGGTGCGAGCTCGACTTCACCTCACCGCTGCAGCTGCTCGTCGCCACGGTGCTGTCCGCGCAGAGCACGGACCGCCGGGTCAACGCCGTCACGCCCGCGCTGTTCGCGCGCTGGCCGGACGCCGCCGCGCTCGCGGCCGCGGACCGCACCGAGCTGGAGGAGGTGGTCCGCCCGACCGGCTTCTTCCGCGCGAAGTCCGACTCCCTGCTGCGGCTGGCCGCCGCGCTCGTCGCCGACCACGGGGGTGAGGTGCCCCGACGCCTCGACGACCTCGTCCGCCTTCCCGGGGTGGGCCGCAAGACGGCGAACGTCGTCCTCGGCAACGCCTACGGCGTGCCCGGCATCACCGTCGACACCCACGTCGGTCGGGTGGGTCGCCGGCTCGGCTGGATCACGACGGAGGACCCGGTCAAGGCCGAGCACGAGCTCGGTGCCCTGTTCCCGCGGCGGGACTGGACGATGCTGTCGCACCGGCTGATCTTCCACGGGCGCCGCACGTGCCACGCCCGGCGTCCCGCGTGCGGGGCGTGCCCCGTCGCGCGGTGGTGCCCGTCGTACGGCGAGGGGGAGACCGACCCGGCGGTGGCCGCCACGCTGGTCCGGACCCAGGGGCGGGCGTGAGCGCCGAGACCTCGGGCACGCCGCGAGCCGAGCCGGACTGGCTCGTGCCGTGGCGGCGGGCCGTGGCGGCGGGTCAGCGGCTGCCCGAGGGCTGGCGGTCGCGACCGCCCGCCCCGGTCGCGGGACGGCTGCCGGTGCGTCGCGCCGCGGTCCTCGTGCTCCTCGGCGAGGGGCCGGACGGGCCCGACGTCCTCCTCACCCGTCGCGCGGACACGCTGCGCAGCCACGCCGGCCAGGTCGCCTTCCCCGGCGGCCGCCGCGACCCCGAGGACGCCGACGACGTCGCGACCGCGCTGCGGGAGGCCCACGAGGAGGTGGGTGTGCAGGCGGCGTCCGTCACGGTGCTCGGCACGCTGCCGCCGCTGTGGGCGCCGCCCTCGAACCACGAGGTCGTCACCGTCGTCGGCTGGTGGCACGACCCCGGCCCCGTGCGCGCCGTCGACCTCGCGGAGGTCGCCTCGGTGCGGCGCGTGCCGGTCGCCGACCTCGTCGACCCGGGCACCCGCGTCGGGGTCCGCTACCCGGCCGGGCGCGGCGAGGGCCCGGGCTTCGTCGTCGGCGGGCTTTTCGTGTGGGGCTTCACCGCCGGGCTGCTGTCGTGGCTGCTCGACCTCGCCGGTCTCGCCGTCCCGTGGGACACGACGCCCGTCGTCGACCACGAGGGCTCCCCGCTCGACGACTCCGGGCAGCTCGACGAGCCGGAGGGCGGCCCGTGAGCGGCATCAGCCCGTCCGTCGTCCTCGACGTCCTCCTCGTCGTCCTGCTCGTCGGGTACGCGGGGGCCGGGTTCCGGCAGGGGCTCGTGGTGGGGCTCGGCTCGCTCGTCGGGTTCGTCGGCGGTGTCCTCCTGGGGGCCTGGTTCCTGCCCGGCCTGCTGCCCGGCCTGCCCCCCGGTGCGACGCGTTCGCTCGTCCTGCTCGGGGGCGCGGTCCTCCTCGGGGTGGTCGGCCAGGTGTTGCTCGCCTCGCTCGCCGGCCTGCTCCGCGGGGCCGTGACGTGGCGGCCCGCCCGGGCCGTCGACGCCGCGACCGGGCTCGTCGCGGCCGTCGTCGCGGCGTCCGCGGTCGTGTGGCTGGTGGCCGGGGCCGTGCGGGTGAGCCCGTTCCCCACGCTGTCCGGCGCCGTCGCCGGGTCGCGCGTCGTCTCCGCCCTCGACACGGCCGTCGAGGCGCTGGTGCCGGACCGCGTCGGCGGGGCGATCGAGGCGTACTACGACGAGGTCAGCGGCGAGCTGTTCCCGCGCGTCTTCGCCGGTGAGGTCGTCGAGCCGCTCCTGCCGGTGGACCCGCCGGACGCCGCGGTCCTCCAGGACCCCGGGGTCGCCAGGGCGGCCGCGGGGGTGGTGCGGATCACCGGCATCGCCGACGAGTGCCGGCGCGGGCAGGAGGGATCGGGTTTCGTGTGGGCGAGCGAGCGCGTCGTGACGAACGCCCACGTCGTCGCGGGCGTCGACGAGCCGCGCGTCCAGGTCGGTGGCACCGGGGAGGCGCTGCCCGCGAGCGTCGTCGCGTTCGACCCCGAGCGCGACCTCGCCGTCCTCGCCGTCCCGGGCCTGCAGGCGCGTCCCCTGCCGGTCGGTGAGCCGCTCGGCCGCGGCGACGACGCCGTCGTCGCCGGCTTCCCCCTCAACGGCCCGTACGTCATCGGTGCAGGACGGGTGCGCGACGTCGTGACCGCCGTGGGCGAGGACATCTACGGGGAGCCGGGCGTCGAGCGCGAGGTGTACTCCCTCGCGGCGCAGGTGCGTCCGGGCAACAGCGGCGGCCCCGTGCTCGACCCCACCGGGGCCGTCGTCGGGGTGGTGTTCGCGCGCAGCCTGCAGGACGCCGGCACGGGCTACGCGGTGACGCTCGCCGAGGCGGGGCCCGTGCTCGACGGTGCCGGGTCGAGCGAGCAGGTCGACACCGGCGGGTGCGTCGCCGGCTGAGTGCGCCGGGCCGTCAGACGCCGGTCGGCAGCACCGTCGGCAGCCACGCGAGGAGCGCGTCGCACACCTCGGCGGGAGCCTCCTCCGGCAGCAGGTGTCCGACGCCCGGCACGACGACGTCGGCGTCCCGGCTCGGCGGGCCGAGCAGACCGTCACGTTCGCCCGCGACCGTGAGGAGGGGCACCGGGGGCCGAGTGCGCACGGCGCGCCACCATCGTGCGCCGTCCGGGCGCACTGACGCGCGGGCGAGCCAGCGCGCCGGCTCCAGCACGGTGTGCGCCACCGACGGCACGCGCACGCACGAGACGTAGTACGCGACGTCCGCCTCGGGGGTGCGGCCTGCGCGGCCCGCGTCGAGGAACCGGCGCACGCCGTCGTGGTGCAGCAGCCGCCGCTCGGGCAGCCCCGGGACCTGCGCGGCCGCGAGCAGCGCCGGCCAGCGCCTCGTGACACCGCGACCGAGGAGGACGCCGGGGGAGGGCGGCGGCGTCGCCACGAGGGCGAGCCCGGCCACGCGGTCGGTGTGCCGGTGGGCGAGGGTCCACCCCACCCAGCCGCCGAGGTCGTGGCCCACGACGGCGGCCCGGTCGTGTCCGAGGGAGCGGACTAGCGCGTCGACGTCGTCGGCGAGCCCGGCCTGGTGGTAGCCCCGGGGCGTCGCGTCGCTCGCGCCGTGCCCGCGGAGGTCGGCCGCGACGACCCGCCACCCGGCCGCCGCGAGCACCGGCACGACGTGACGCCACGCGAACCAGTTCTGGAGACCGCCGTGCAGCAGCAGCACGAGCGGCGCGTGCTCCCCCGGGGTCCGGGCAGGGTCCGGCGCCGGCTCGAGGACCGCGACGTGGAAGCGGGCGCCGTGCGCCCCGACGAAGCGGTGCTCCCACGGACCCGGGACCCCGACGACGGCGGCGTCGCTGAGGTGCGCCGGGAACAGCGGTCGCCGCCGGACCATGGGCGTGGTCCGCCGGTGGGCTCAGCGGGTGGCGTTCGCCCGGGTCCCCGCGGCGCCCACGGGCGGCACCGCCTCGACCGGCGGGCTGTCCTCGTGGCCGTGGAGGGCGTCCTTCACGTCGTCGACGGTGCCCTTGCCCTGCTCGACGGCGCGCTCGGGCCCGCGCACCCGCTTGAGCATCGCGAGGCCCACGAGAGCGAGGACGACGGCGAGCACGACGAGCGAGCCGCCGACGACGAGGTACGCGCCCCACCGGGTCATGCCCGCGGCGTGAAGCCCCTCGGCCGCGGCGATGAGGAGGTAGATGAGGGACAGCCCCAGCAGGGACGCCGCCACCACGAGCAGGGCCGCGCCGACCCCGCCCTTCTTCGCGGCGGCGGTGATCTCCGCCTTCGCGAGGTCCCTCTCGTGCCGGACGATCGCGCGGACGTCCTCCAGCGCGTCACTGACGAGCTGCCCGATGGATCGGTCGCTGGCTGTGGCTGGCACGTCCAGCACGCTAGCGCGGGTCGACGCGCTCGGCCTCTTCGTGAATCTTCTCGCGTGCCTTCTCCTCGCCCTCACGCACCTGCTCGCGCGCCGGCGGCACGGCGTCGTCGCGCTCCGCGATCCGCTTGTACCCGCGGTTGCGACGGGCGAGGACGAGCGACGCGAGGATCGCGCTGATGAGGGAGCCGAAGAGGACACCCGCCGTCACGTGCTGGCCTGTCTCCGACTCGGCGCCGAACGCGAGCTCACCGATGAGGAGGGAGACCGTGAAGCCGATCCCGGCGAGCAGCGCGACGCCGAGGACGTCCGGCCACGCGAGGTCGCGGTCGAGCTCGGCGCGGGTGAACTTCGCGAGCAGCCACGTCGTGCCGAAGACACCGACGACCTTGCCGAGCACGAGGCCGACGACGACGCCCTGGGCGACCGGGTCGGCGAAGACCTGGCCGAGCCCTTCCTCCGTGAAGTTCACGCCTGCGGCGAAGAAGGCGTACAGGGGGATCGCCAGGCCGGCGGACACGGGCCGCCACACGTGCTCGAGGTGGGAGGCGAGGCAGTCGCCGTCCTGCTCCGGACGCAGCACCGGCACGGTGAAGCCGAGGAGGACGCCCGCGATCGTGGCGTGGACGCCCGACTCGTGGACGAACAGCCACGCGATGAGCGCGAGCGGGATGAGGAGGTACCACGCCGTGATGCGGCGCTGGACGAGCAGCGCGAAGACGAGGATCGGGACGAGCGCCCCGGCGAGGTACTCGATGCGCAGCTCGGACGTGTAGAAGACCGCGATGATGATGATCGCGAGGAGGTCGTCGACCACCGCGAGCGTGAGGAGGAACGCGCGCAGGGCGCCCGGCAGGTTCGAGCCGATCACGGCGAGGACCGCGAGCGCGAACGCGATGTCGGTGGCGGCGGGGATGGCCCACCCGACGAGGGCGTCGGAGCCGGCCCTCGCCGCGACGAGGGTGTAGAAGAGCGCGGGGACGGCCATGCCGCCGACTGCGGCGATCATGGGGACCGCGGCCTGTGACGGCCTGCGCAGCGACCCCGCGAGGAACTCGCGCTTCAGCTCGAGGCCGACGATGAAGAAGAAGATCGCGAGAAGGCCGTCGGCGGCCCACTTCGCGAGGGAGAGGTCGAGCCCGAACTCCAGCGGCCCGACGACGAGGGAGCCCGCGTACGGGACGAACTCACGGAGGTCCTCGTAGACCTGCCGGACGGGCAGGTTCGCCCACACGACCGCGACGACGGCGGCGACGAGGAGCACGGCACCACCGACGGTCTCCGTGCGGAGCGCGTCGGCGATGACCACCCGGTCCCGGCCCTCGCCCGCCCGGAACAGGACGAGCCGCGGTGTGTGCGACTCGTGGCTCCGGTCGCCGTGGGCGGGCGGCTGGTCGTGGTCGTGGGCAGGACCGTTCGGCACGGGCTGACCTCCAGGGGCTCGACGTCGCTCGGACGGTGCCACGGAGGACACCATGACCGCCCTCGCGGGCGGTGCCGACCAGGCTTCCCGGCTCACCTGCGTCCCAGGCTAGCGGGTCCCCGGCCGGCGCCGCCCGCCGCGACCGTGCGTCCCGGTCGGGCTGCTACGCCCCCTCGGTGGGCGTCGCGGGGCGGACGTCGAAGCGCAGGAGCGCACCGACCCCGTCCTCGAGGGCGCCCTCGACGCCGTCGACCAGCTCGAGGGAGGCGTCCTGGGCGGCGCACGCGCGGACGAGGACGTCGACGGCTGCCGCCTCGACGACGTCCTGCCCGCCGAGGTCGCGCACCTCCGACTCGCTCGTGCCGACGAGCGTCGGGTTCTTGCGATCGGTGAAGAGGGTCGTCTCGTCGAGGGCGTCGACGGCGACGAGGAGCGTGTCGACGGCCGCTCGCTGGACCGCGCCGACCACCCCCGGCAGACCCGTGGACGCGAGGGAGTCCTGACCGCGGGCCGCCTCGAAGCGGGCGACGACGTCGCCCATCCGCTCCAGGCGGACCTTTCGCAGCGCGTCGGCGACCTCCGTGTCGAGCGCGTCCCGGTCGACGCCGTCCGCGCGTCCGCCCGCCCGCAGCCACTGCAGCCGGTCCGCGACCGGGGTACCCGCGAGGCCGTCGCGGACGAGACCGCACGCGGTCGGGTCGCCCGTCAGCAGGACCACCTCCGGGTGGTGCGCGTCGACGAGCCGGCGGACGTGGGCGACGACGGCGTCCGCGTTGCGCTCCCACGAGTCCTCGACCCGGGACTGCATCCGCCGGTGCGACCAGCCGCCGCTGCGGACCTTGTGGAGCAGCTCGTGACCGCCCTCGACCCCATGGGAGCGCACGTGCCGCCCGAGGAAGTCGACGACGGTGACGTCCGCGCCGGCCCGGTCGGCCTCGACGAGGAGGTACGGGACGGCGCTGTCGAGGGCCCGCAGGAGCGGGACCAGCGACGGCACCGGGCCGAAGCTCGCCGCGTCCCCGGTCGGTCGGTGCTCGACGAGCAGGTCGAGCAGCGGCTCGTCGGGGTGGTCGGCGTCGAGCACGAGGTGGCGACCGAGCTCGCCGCCCTCGCCGGTCGGGGTCGTGACGCGCTGCTCGACGGCGTCGACGACAGGGTCCGGTGCGCCCTGCTCCCCGAGCTGGTCGCGCACCGCCTGCCAGTGCAGCTGCGTCGTGTGCTCCCCCTGCGGGTCGGTGCGGGTGACGTCGACGTGGACCGCTGCCACCGCCCCTCCGCTCGTGACGGTCTCGCTGAGCCAGCCCAGGTGCACGGTCGTTCTCCTCCGGCGCGTCGGGTGGGTAGGTGTCCCTTCCGCGGTACCCGGACGCACCGTGACGAAACGACGCGCGGCACGTCGGCGTCGGTGCCGGCGGGTCGGTGCCGGCGGGTCGGTGCCGGCTCAGCGCCGCCCGAGCAGGGCGCGCGCCGCCTCCCCCACGACCGCGCTGTACGTGGGGTACGCGAACTCGACGCGCGTGAGGGTCTCGACGTCCGCTCCGGCGGCCATGGCGGTGGTCACGGACTGGATGACCTCGACGGCCGCCTCCCCGGCGGCGTGGGCGCCGAGGAGCACCTCACGACGGCGGTCGGCGACGAGCTTGAGGACGCCCTCCTCGCGCCCGTCGATGATCGCCCGCTCGAGCGAGGAGTACGGCACGGTCGCGACGACGACCTCCGGGTCCCGCTCCCGGGCCTGCGCCTCGGTGAGGCCGACGCCGGCGTAGTCGGGATCGGTGAAGCCCCCGCTCGGCAGCAGGTGGTGCGGAGCGCGTCGAGCCGGGCCGAGCACGGCGTTGCACGCGGCGGCGTCGGCCTCGACGTGCGCGGCCTGCACGAGCATCGCCTGCTGGTTGGCGTCGCCCGCGGCGTAGACGTGGTCGGCGGTCGTGCGGAGGTACTCGTCGACCCGGATCGCGGGACCGTCGGTCTCGACGCCCGCTGCCTCGAGTCCCAGGCCGTCCGTCGCGGCGGGCCAGCCCGTCGCCATGACGACGACGTCGACGTCCACCCGCTGGGCCTGGCCGTCACCGTCCTCCCAGGTGAGGCGGATCCCGTCGCCCGCGACGCGTTCGAGGCCCGTGACGGTGGTGATCCCCGTCCGGACGTCGACCCCGTCGGCGACGAAGGACGTGGCCACGACTTCTGCGATCGCCTCGTCCATCGGCGCGAGGATCCGCGGGGCGGTGTCGAGCAGCGTGACCCGGGAGCCGAAGGCGCTGAAGACCGTGACGAGCTGGGCGCCGGTGTTGCCGGCACCGATGATCGCGACGCGGCCGGGCACGTCGGGCAGGTCGAGCACCTCCTCCGGTACGCGGGCGAGCTCCGCGCCGGGCACGGGCAGCCGGCGGGATCGCCCGCCGACGCAGAGGACGACGTGGTCGGCCCGGATGCGACGTCCGGAGTCGGCGAGCTTGAGCGTGTGGGGGTCGACGAAGGAGGCGCGGCCCTCGAGGAGGACGTCGACCCCCGACCGCCGCAGTCGCTCCTGGTCCCCCTTGGCGTCGTGGACCTGGTCGACGACCGCCCGCACCTTCGCGACGGTCCGCGGCCAGCTGATCGTGACGTCGTCGACGTCGATGCCGTACGCGTCCGCGTCGCGGATCTCCCGGAGGAACCGGGCGGTCTTCGCGAGCACCCGTGTGGGGACGCACCCGGTGTTGACGCAGGTCCCACCGGTGCGCCGGGCCTCGACGACGGCGGTGCGCGCCCCCAGCTCCGCGGCACGGACCGCGGCGGTCGTACCCGCGGGCCCGGCCCCCACGACGACGACGTCGTAGGACTCGTCGGACCGGTCGTCGTCGCTCATGGCGTGAGCGTGGGTCGTCGTGCGCCGCGCCGCATCCCGGAGGGGGTGTCGGGTGGCCCGGGCGTCCGGTTTCCGGACGTCGTGGTGGTGGGGAGGGGTGTCGGGTGGCCCGGGTTTCCGGTTTCCGGACGTTGTGGTGGTGGGGAGGGGTGTCGGGTGGCCCGGGTGTCCGGCTTCCGGACGTTGTGGTGGTGGGGAGGGGTGTCGGGTGGCCCGGGTGTCCGGCTTCCGGACGTTGTGGTGGTGGGGAGGGGTGTCGGGTGGCCCGGGTGTCCGGCTTCCGGACGTTGTGGTGGTGGGGAGGGGTGTCGTCGCGGGTTGTGGACGACTGCCGGGCCTGTGGATGACGCGACACCGGCCACCCGCGGTGGCGGCAGGCTCGGGCCATGACGATCCCGACGACGACAGTGCCGTGCGATCTCGACGCGCTGGCGCGACGTCAAGGTGGCGTCGTCACAGTCGCCCAGGTCCGCGACGCCGGCATCACCCGCGGCCAGCTCCGCGGCAAGCTCCGCATCGGGGAGTGGCGACCGATCCGCCGTGGGGTGGTCCTCATCGACAGTGACGTGGCGCTCCGCGACCCGTACGCCCGGGCGAACGCCGTCGCGCTGACCGTCGCCGACGTCGTGGTGGCCGGCGCCACAGCCGCGCGGGCCTGGGGGCTGACCACCGTGCCGGTCCGGCCGATCGAGGTCGTCGTCCCGCCCGGCCGCGGCATGCGGCCGGCGCCGGACCTGGTGCCTCACGAGTGGCCGCTGCAGCCCTCCGACATCAGCCGCTGGGGGCGCCTGCCGGTGACGACGCCGGCCCGAAGTGTGCTCGACGTCGCGCTCAGCGTCGACCGCCTCGACGCGATCTCGTTGCTGGACGAGGCCCTGCGCAAGCGCCTCCTGTCCGCTGCCGACGCGGAGGCCCTCGCCGGACGGGTGGCCGGCCGGCACGGTGGCGGCCACGTGGTCGACCTGTTCGTCATGGCCGACGGGCGCGCCGAGTCAGCTCTCGAGAGCAGGGTGCGGCTCCGGTGTGTCGAAGCCGGGCTGGAGCCGGACTTCGTCCAGCTCGAGATCCGCGACGGCTCCTTCGTCGCCCGGGTCGACATGGCCTTCCGCCGCCGCGACGGGAGCCTGCTGATCATCGAGGCGGACGGCGCCGCCGTGCACCGGGACCCCGACGCGCTGCACCGGGACAGGGTGCGCGCGAACCGGCTCGTCGCGCTCGGGCACCGGGTCCTGCGCTTCACCTGGCTCGACACCCTGGACCCCTCGACGGCCCGGACGCCATCCGCGCCGCCCTCTGAGTGAACCCTCGCGGCCGGCGTCGCGGCGTCCGGTTTCCGGACGTTGGGGTGCGGGTGGGGGGTGTGGCGCGGGCCGGGGGTCCGGTTTCCGGACGTTGGGGTGCGGGTGGGGGGTGTGGCGCGGCCCGGGGGTCCGGTTTCCGGACGTTGGGGTGCGGGTGGGGGGTGTGGCGCGGCCCGGGGGTCCGGTTTCCGGACGTTGGGGTGCGGGTGGGGGTGTGACTGCGCCCACGGTCCGGTTCCGGACCCGCGGGCGCAGGTGGGGCGCCGAGGCCCCACCCGCGCCGCCCGTCAGTCCTCCGACTTGGCGCCCTTGAGACCGTCCTGGATGAGACCCATGACCCCGGCGTCCGTCAGCGTCGTGACGTCGCCGAGCTCCCGGTTCTCCGCGACGTCCCGCAGCAGCCGCCGCATGATCTTGCCGGAGCGGGTCTTCGGCAGCTCCTGGACGACGAGCACCCGCTTGGGTTTCGCGATCGCCCCGATCTCCTTGGCCACGTGCGCCCGCAGCGCCTCCTGCGGGTCGGTGTCGCCGAGAACGGCGTCCGCGTTGCCGCGGAGGATGACGAACGCGACCGGCGCCTGGCCAGTCATGTCGTCCGTCGCGCCGACCACCGCGGCCTCGGCCACCGCCGGGTGCGACACGAGCGCCGACTCGATCTCCGTCGTCGACAGCCGGTGCCCGGACACGTTCATGACGTCGTCGACGCGGCCGAGCAGCCACACGTCGCCGTCCTCGTCGAGCTTCGCGCCGTCGCCGGCGAAGTAGCGGCCGGGGAAGCGCGACCAGTACGTGTCCTTGAAGCGCTGGTCGTCGCCCCAGATCGTCCGCAGCATGGACGGCCACGGCTCCGTGAGCACGAGGTACCCGCCGCCGCCCGGACCGACCGGGTTGCCCTCGTCGTCGACGACCGCGGCGCTGATGCCCGGCAGCGGCACCTGCGCGGACCCCGGCTTGAGCGTCGTGACGCCCGGCAGCGGGCTGATCATCATCCCGCCCGTCTCGGTCTGCCACCACGTGTCGACGATGGGGGCGGTGTCGCCGCCGATGACGCGGCGGTACCAGACCCACGCCTCGGGGTTGATGGGCTCGCCGACCGACCCGAGCAGGCGGATGGACGACAGGTCGTGCTCGCCGGGGATCTCCTCGCCCCACTTCATGAAGGTCCGGATCGCGGTGGGCGCGGCGTAGAGGATCGTGACGCCGTACTTCGCGCAGATCTCCCACCAGCGCCCCTTGTGCGGGGTGTCGGGCGTGCCCTCGTACATCACCTGCGTCGCCCCGTTGGCGAGCGGGCCGTAGACGACGTAGGAGTGCCCGGTCACCCAGCCGACGTCGGCGGCGCACCAGTAGACGTCGGTCTCCGGGCGCAGGTCGAAGACGGTGGCGTGGGTGTAGGCGACCTGAGTGAGGTAGCCGCCGGTCGTGTGGAGGATGCCCTTCGGCTTCCCCGTCGTCCCGGACGTGTAGAGGATGTAGAGCGGGTTCTCGCTGTCGAACGCCTCCGCCGTGTGCTCCTCGGACGCGCTGTCGACGACGTCGTGCCACCAGTGGTCGCGGCCCTCGGTCCACTCGACGTCCTGCTCGGTCCGGCGGACGACGACGACGTCCTTCACGCTCGCGCCGCCGGCCTCGAGGGCGGCGTCGACGGCCGGCTTGAGCGCCGACGGCGCCCCGCGGCGGTAGCCGCCGTCAGCGGTCACGACCAGCGTCGCCTCCGCGTCCTCGATGCGGCTGCGCAGCGCGTCGGCGCTGAAGCCGCCGAAGACGACGGAGTGCGCGGCCCCGAGCCGGGCGCACGCGAGCATCGTGATCGCCGCCTCGGGGATCATCGGCAGGTACACCGCGACGCGGTCGCCCTGACCGACGCCGAGGGCGGCGAACGCGTTGGCAGCCTTCGACACCTCCCGTTGCAGGTCGGCGTACGTGAGCGTGCGGGTGTCGCCGGGCTCGCCCTCCCAGTGGATGGCGACCCGGTCGCCGTTGCCGGCCTCGACGTGGCGGTCGACGCAGTTGTACGCCGCGTTGAGCCGCCCCCCGACGAACCACTTGGCGAACGGCGGGTCCGACCAGTCGAGGGTCTCGGTGAAGTCGGTCTCCCACGACAGGCGCTCGCGCGCCTGCTTCGCCCAGAACGCGAGGCGGTCGGCGGCCGCCTCCTCGTACAGCTCGGCCGTCGCGACGGCCTGCGCGGCGAAGTCCTCGGGCGGCGGGAAGCGACGGCTCTCGACCGAGAGGTTCTCGAGGGTCTTCGTGGACGTGGTCGACATGCTCTGCTCCTTCGCGCGGCGGTCGGGGGCAACGGTAGTGAGGCTGGGCAGGGCGAGCGCGACGGCCGGCGGGGTCGCCACCGGCCGCCGCGCGCGGGCTCAGTGGGCGACGGCCTTCTCGGCCCCGGCCCCCGTGAGCGAGCGGACCTCCATCTCGGCCTGCTTCGCGTCGTGCTCGGGCGAGGGCCGGCCGGTGACGGTGCCGAGCCACCCGAGGAAGAACGCGAGCGGGATGGAGACGATGCCCGGGTTCGCGAGCGGGAAGATGTCGAAGTCCGCGCCGGGGATCATCGACGTCTCCGCCCCCGACACCGTCGGCGACAGGCTGATGAGGACGATGCAGGAGATGAGGCCGCCCCACATGCTGAACAGCGCCCCGCGGGTGTTGAAGCGCGGCCAGAACAGCGAGTACAGGATCGTCGGGAGGTTCGCGCTCGCCGCCACGGCGAACGCCAGCGCCACGAGGAACGCGATGTTCTGCCCGTTCGCGGCGATGCCGCCGAGGATCGAGATGACGCCGATCACGACGACCGTCCAGCGGGCGATCCGCACCTCCGCGTCCGGGTTGCCCTCGCCGTTCTTGATGACGCTCGCGTAGATGTCGTGTGCGAAGCTCGCGGCGGCGGTGATCGTGAGGCCGGCGACGACCGCGAGGATCGTCGCGAACGCGACCGCCGCGATGACACCGAGCAGCAGCGTGCCGCCGAGCTCGTACGCCAGCAGCGGCGCCGCGGAGTTCACGCCGCCGGGGGCGGCGAGGATCCGGTCCTGACCGACGTACGCCATGGCGCCGAAGCCGAGGACGAGCGTGAACAGGTAGAACAGCCCGATCAGCGTGATGGCCCACACGACGCTGCGGCGGGCCTCCTTCGCCGTCGGCACCGTGTAGAAGCGCATCAGGACGTGCGGCAACCCGGCCGTGCCGAGCACGAGCGCGAGGGCGAGCGAGATGAAGTTGAGCTTCGTGAGGTTGCTCGCGCCGTACTGCTGCATGGGCCCGAGGAGGTCGGGGTTGCCCGCCGCCTCGACCGCGGTGCCGAGCAGCGCCGACAGGTTGAAGCCGGCGAGCGCGAGCACCCAGACCGTCATGAGCCCGGCGCCGGCGATGAGCAGCGTCGCCTTGATGATCTGCACCCACGTGGTGCCCTTCATGCCGCCGACCAGCACGTAGACGATCATGAGCGCGCCGACGACGGCGATGACGAGCGACTGCCCGGCCTGCGACTCCACGTTGAGCAGGAGCGCGACCAGCCCACCCGCGCCCGCCATCTGCGCGAGCAGGTAGAAGAAGCTGACGGCGAGGGTCGCGGTCGCCGCCGCCATGCGGACCGGGCGCTGGCGCAGCCGGAACGACAGGACGTCGGCCATCGTGAACTTGCCGGTGTTGCGCAGCAGCTCCGCGACGAGCAGGAGCGCGACGAGCCACGCGACGAGGAAGCCGATCGAGTAGAGGAAGCCGTCGTACCCGTTGACGGCGATGGCCCCGGCGATGCCGAGGAAGCTCGCCGCCGACAGGTAGTCGCCGGCGATCGCCGTGCCGTTCTGGGTGCCGGTGAACGAGCGGCCGGCGGCGTAGTAGTCGGCCGCCGTCTTCGTGTTCTTCGAGGCCCGGAAGACCACCACGAGGGTGACCGCGACGAAGAGGACGAAGATCGCGATGTTGACGAGCGGGCTGCCGACCTGCGTGGCCGCGGCGGCGCCCATGGGCACGGCGCTCACCGGTGCTCCTCCAGCCGCACGGTGCCGGCGAGGTGCTCGGCCTTGGCGTCGAAGTTGCGGTTGGCCCAGCGCACGTACGCGGCGGTGATGAGCGCGGTCGAGGCGAACTGGCCGAGGCCGAAGAGGATCCCGACGTTGACGTTGCCGAACACCGGCGTCGCGAAGAACTCCGTCGCGTACGCCGCGAGCAGAACGTACGTGAAGTACCAGACGAGGAACGCGACGGTCATGGGGAAGACGAAGCGGCGGAAGGCGCGGCGGAGGGCCTGGAACTCGGGGTTCGCCTGCACCTCCTGCCACGTCGTGAGGACGTCGTCCTCGGGGGCGGCGGTGTGCCGCCGGGGCTCGTGCGTGGTGCTCACGGGACCTCCTCGTGCCGTGGGTCGCGGCTGTGCGACCGGTCGGGCGCCAGGGTGGGGGGCGCCGCCCGACCGCGTGGAGACCTGCGGGGCGGCTCAGCGACGAGCGGTAGGTGCCCCGCGACGAGCGGCCCCGCCGGACCCGTTCGACCCGGCTCGCTCGGGGCGGTGGAGCAGCGCCGGCGCGAGACCCGGCCGCTCCTCCGCCGGCGCGTCCCGGCGCCGTTCGCGGGCGCGGACGGCGAGGGAGCCCGCGACCATGACGGCCGCGGCGAGGGGGACCGTCCACGCCGCCGGCTGGGCGAGCGCCTCCCCGAGCCACACCGGCGCGCGGGCGCTCACCCCGGTCAGCGTGAGCACCGCCGCGAGCGCCGCGGCGGCGCCCCCGGCGCCCATGCCGAGCAGCGCGGGGCCGGTGCGCAGCCCGTCCCACCAGATCCCGAGGAGCAGGAGCGGGGCGAACGTCGAGGCCGCGAGGGCGAACGCGAGCCCGACCGTCGCGGCGAGGGGCACGTCGACGCCGACGAGCGCGACCCCGACGGGGACGACGAGCGCCCCGAGCGTCGCGAGCCGGAACCGGGCGACCCCGGCGCGTCCGGCGGCGGGGTCGCCGCTGCCCTGACCGGTCAGGCGGCCGGCGAGCCGCCCCGGCACCAGGTCCCGGGCGAGGACACCGGACACGGCGACGGTGAGGCCGCTCGCGGTGGAGAGGAACGCGGCGAAGGCGCCCCCGAGGGCGACGGCGCTGAGGACGACCCCGGCAGCACCCGGCAGCGCGAGCGCCGGCAGGTCGACGACGACGGTCTCGGCCCGCCCAGGGGCCGCCAGCCCCGGCGCCCA
Source organism: Aquipuribacter nitratireducens (assembly GCF_037860835.1). NCBI lineage: Bacteria > Bacillati > Actinomycetota > Actinomycetes > Micrococcales > Intrasporangiaceae > Aquipuribacter > Aquipuribacter nitratireducens. Next base: position 287,863 of record NZ_JBBEOG010000005.1, read on the forward strand.
CAGCCACGCGAGCAGCGCGTAGACCGGCGGCCACACGTAGAAGAGGCCGAGCAGCCCGATGACCGTGCGCGTCGTGCGGCGTGCGTCGGTGCCGTCGGGGTTCGTGTAGAAGCGGGTGAGGACGTGGGGCAGCCCCATGGTGCCGAGCAGGAGCGCGAGCAGCAGCGAGTACGTGCCGTAGAGGTCGGCGGGCGCGGCGCTCGGCACACCCCACCCGGCCGGCACCGGCGGCACCGGGGCGCCCTGGCGGCCCCACAGCGCGAGCAGGACGCACGCGGGGACGGCGATCGCGGTGAGCTTGAGCCAGTACTGGACCGCCTGGACGATCGTGATCGACCGCATGCCGCCGCCCGCGACCGCGCCTGCGACGACGGCCGCGACGACGAGCGTCCCCACCTCCCGCGGCAGACCCGTGGCCGTCGACCACACGAGACCGGCGGCGGTGAACTGCGGCAGCAGGTAGAGCCAGCCGACGACCACGACGACGAGCGCGGACGCGCGGCGCGCCCGCGCGGAACCGAGCCGCACCTCGGCGAAGTCGGGCAGCGTGTACGCGCCGGAGCGGCGCAGGGGCGCCGCGACGAACCCGAGGAGGAGCAGGTACCCGACGGTGTAGCCGATGGGGAACCACAGCGCGTCGGCCCCCTCGAGCAGGACGAGGCCGGCGACGCCGAGGAAGCTCGCCGCCGACAGGTACTCCCCGCCGATGGCGCTCGCGTTCCACCACGGCCGCACCGACCGGCTCGCGACGTAGAAGTCGCCGGTCGTCCGCGACAGCCGCGTCCCGTAGGAGGCGACGAGGACCGTGACGGCGACGACGACCGCGACGGCCGTGAGCGCGGCGTACTCCTGGGCGCCGGCCGTCACGGCGCCCCGCGGTCGTCGCGGGACGCGCCCGGGACGGTGGCGTCCGGGCTCCCGGTGCCGTCGCTCCCGCTCAGCAGCTCGCGGTACTCCGCCTCGGTCCGCTCGGCGCCCGCGACGTGCCAGCGCCCGACGAGCCAGAACGCGGGGTACACGCCCGCGGCGAGGATAAGCCACGCCACCGGGACGCCGAGCAGCGGGGCGGCGAGGAGCGAGGGCGCGACGACGGCGGCGAGGGGCAGGGCGAGCAGCGGGAGGACGACGACGAGCAGCGACCCGAGCGACCAGCGCAGCTGCGCGCGGCGCAGGGCACGGTCGTAGACGCTCACGACGTCGGGGCTGCGGGGCGGGGGACTCGAGCGGCCCCGCACGGGGACGGTCCGGCTCACACGGACGCGAGCCGGACGGCGCCGCGTCGGCTCGCTCACGCCTGCGCGCCCGCGCCGCGCTCGGCGAGGCGCTCGCGCACCTCGCGCGCGTGGCGGCGGGCGACCGGCAGCTCCCGGCGGACCGCCCCGTCGCCGACGACGAGGGCGTGCCGGCCGTCCTCCGTCCGCAGCTCCCGGACCGCCGCGACGGCGACGAGCAGCGAGCGGTGGGCGCGGACGAAGCCCGCGCGGGACCACCGCTCCTCCAGCTGCGACAGGGTCGAGCGCAGCAGGTGGGACCCGGTCGCGGTGTGGAGGCGGACGTAGTCGCCCTGCGCCTCGGCCCACAGCACCGAGGAGCGCTGGACGAACCGCGTGACCCCGCCGAGCTCGACGCCGAGGGTCTCGTCGTCGGTCTGCGCGGCGGGCGCCGCGCCGGCCGTGACCCGGCGCAGCGCCGCCGCGAGCCGCGCGGGCCGGACGGGCTTGAGGACGTAGTCGACGACGGCGAGGTCGAACGCCTCCACCGCGTGCTCGTCGTGGGCGGTGACGAAGACGACCGCCGGCGGCCGGGCGAGCGCCCGGACGGCGCGGGCGAGGTCGATGCCGTCGAGCCCGGGCATGTGGATGTCGGACAGGACCACGTCGACGTCCCCGCCGCCCAGTCGCCGCAGGGCCTCGTCGGCCCGGGCGACGCTCACGACCTCCCCCACGAGGTCGTCGCGCTGGAGGAGGAAGACCAGCTCCTCCCGGGCCGGCTGCTCGTCGTCGACGACGAGCACGCGCAGCCTGCCGTCCTCGGCGCCCACCCCGCGAGGGTACGGCAGGGGACCTCAGCCCGGCCGGACGCCGGCGGCGAACTTCGGCACCCGGAAGCTCACGCACGTGCCGGCGCCGGGCGCGGTGTCGACGACGAGGCCGGACTCGTCGCCGAACACCTGCCGCAGCCGCAGGTCGACGTTGCCGAGCCCGATGGACTCCCGGGCGCCGCGCCCCTCGACGGCGGCGAGGACGACGTCCGGGTCGGCGCCCGCGCCGTCGTCGTCGACGCTGATGAGCGCCGCGTCGCCGTCGTCCTCCGCGCGCACCGCCACGCGGACGCTGCCGTGGCCGGCCTCGAGGCCGTGGCGGACCGCGTTCTCCACGAGCGGCTGCACGCAGAGGAACGGCAGCGTCACCTGGAGCACCTCCTGGGCGACCGTGAGGTCGACCGTCAGCCGGTCCCCGAAGCGGGCCTGCTCGAGCACGAGGTAGCGCTCGACGTTGCGCAGCTCGTCGGCGAGGGTGGTGAACTGCGCCTCCCGCCGGAAGGCGTACCGCGTGAAGTCGGCGAAGTCGAGGAGGAGCTCGCGGGCGCGGTCGGGGTCCGTGCGGACGAAGACGGCGATCGCGGCGAGGCAGTTGTAGACGAAGTGGGGGCTGATCTGGGCGCGCAGGGCGCGCAGCTCCGCCTCGGCGGTCCGGGTCCGCTGCAGGTCGAGGTCGGCGAGCTCCACCTGGCTCGCGACCCAGCGGGCCACCTCCTCCGTCGCCTGGACGAGCGGCGCGGTCGGGCGCGAGGCGGAGTACGCGACGAGCGCGCCGAGCACGCGGTCCTCCACGGCGACGACGGCGACGACGGCGCCGCGCAGCGGGCAGCGGGGGGCGCCGCAGCGCACCTCGGTGGAGCCGAGCACGCGGGTCCGGCTCTCGTGGACGGCGCGGGCGGCGTGCCCGAGCGGGTCGTGCCCGTGGGGTGCGACGAGCCGGCGGGCGGCCCCGTCCCGACCGGCCACGACCTGCGCGGCGTCGGTGTCGGCGCTCTCCCACGCGAGCAGCTCGCCGGGCACGACGACCGCGAGGGCCGACGTCCCGAGCAGGGCCCGCAGGTGGCGGGCGGCGGGGCGGGCCCCGGCGGCGGTGAGGCCCTGGCGCAGGCTGGGGGCGGCCAGGGCGGTGAGGTGGAGGGTGTCGAAGCGGGCGCGGTCGGCCTCCGACGTCAGCCGTCGTCCCGGCCCACCGCGCCTGCCGGCGAGGTACGCCAGCGCGACGAGGGCTGCGACCGCGACGGCGAGGACGGCGAGAAGCGGCTGGCCGGCCGTCCCGCCGGGCAGCGCACCTGCCCAGACCTGCGCCCACGCCGCCACCGGCGCAGTATCGCGGTGCGGGTCGCGCACGCGCTCGACAGGAGTTCGTTCGGCGAGTAGCCTAATTGAGCGAGGGACCTCGTCGACGAGGTCCCACCCGAACCGGACGAAGGAGTTCACCGTGGCCGACGCCGCCACCCCCACCCGCGACGACAAGTTCAGCTTCGGCCTGTGGACCATGGGCTGGCAGGCCCGCGACCCCTTCGGCGACGCGACGCGCGGCCCGCTCGACCCCGTCGAGGCCGTCCACCGTCTCGCCGAGGCCGGCGCCTGGGGCATCAGCTTCCACGACGACGACCTCGTCCCGTTCGGCAGCTCCGACGCCGACCGCGACGCCATCATCGAGAAGTTCCGCGGTGCGCTCGCCGAGACCGGGCTCGTCGTGCCCATGGCGACGACGAACACCTTCACGCACCCGGTGTTCAAGGACGGCGCCTTCACCGCCTCCGAGCGCGACGTCCGCCGCTACGCCCTCCGCAAGATCATGCGGAACATCGACCTCGCCGCCTCGCTCGGGGCCTCGACGTACGTGTTCTGGGGTGGGCGCGAGGGCGCGGAGACCGACGCCGCCAAGGACGTCCGCGACGCGCTGTCCCGCTACCGCGAGGGCATCGACCTGCTCGCCCAGTACGTCTTCGACCAGGGCTACGACCTGCGCTTCGCCATCGAGCCGAAGCCGAACGAGCCCCGCGGTGACATCCTCCTGCCGACGATCGGCCACGCGCTCGCCTTCATCGGCAGCCTCGAGCACGCCGACATGGTCGGGCTCAACCCCGAGGTGGGTCACGAGCAGATGGCGGGCCTCAGCTTCGTCCACGGGATCGCGCAGGCCCTGTGGCACGACAAGCTCTTCCACATCGACCTCAACGGCCAGCACGGGCCCAAGTACGACCAGGACCTCGTGTTCGGCCACGGCGACGTCAAGAGCGCGTTCTTCCTCGTCGACCTCCTGGAGAACGGCGGCCCGGACGGCGGTGCCGCGTACACCGGGCCCCGGCACTTCGACTACAAGCCCTACCGCACCGACGACGCCGACGACGTGTGGGAGTCGGTGGCGGCGAACATGCGGACGTACCTGCTCCTCAAGGAGCGCGCGCAGGCGTGGCGCGCCGACCCCGACGTGCAGGAGGCGCTCCAGGCGGCCCGGTCGCCGGAGCTCGCGCTGCCGACGCTCGCCGACGGCGAGACGTGGCGGGACCTGCGTGCCGACAGCGCGTCGTTCGAGGACTTCGACGTCGACGCCGCCGCGGCACGGGGCAAGCACTACACGCGCCTCGACCAGCTCGCCGTCGAGCACCTCCTCGGCGCCCGCTGACGGCCGTGGCGCTCGTCGCGGGGGTCGACTCCTCCACCCAGTCGTGCAAGGTCGTCGTGCGGGACGCCTCGACCGGGGCTCTCGTGCGGTCCGGGCGCGCGCCGCACCCGGACGGCACGGAGGTCCACCCCCACGCGTGGTGGGAGGCGCTCCTCGCGGCGGTCGCCGACGCAGGCGGCCTCGACGACGTCGAGGCCGTCGCGGTCGGCGGGCAGCAGCACGGCATGGTCGTGCTCGACGACGCGGGCGAGGTCGTCCGCCCGGCGCTGCTGTGGAACGACACGCGTTCGGCGGGGGCGGCCGAGGACCTCGTCGCCGAGCTGGGCGCAGAGGCGTGGGCGGACGCGGTGGGGCTGGTCCCGGTCGCGTCCTTCACCGTGTCGAAGCTGCGGTGGCTGCGCGACCACGAGCCTGAGGCCGCCGCACGGGCGGCCGCGGTGTGCCTGCCGCACGACTGGCTGACGTGGCGGCTCCTCGGGGGCGGTCCCGGGGCTCCGGTCGGCCTCGACGCGCTCGTCACCGACCGCGGTGACGCGTCCGGCACCGGGTACTTCTCCGCGGCGACCGACCGGTACCGCGAGGACCTCCTCGAGCTCGGGCTGGGCCGGGTCGTGCGCCTGCCGCGGGTCCTCGGCCCGGGCGAGGCCGCCGGCGCCATGCCGTCCGGCGGGCCGGTCCGCGCCGGGGCCGCCGTCGGTCCCGGCACGGGGGACAACGCCGCGGCCGCTCTCGGCCTCGGCGCGGGACGGGGCGACGTCGTCGTGTCCATCGGCACGTCGGGTGTCGTGAGCGCCGTCAGCGACGTCCCCGTCGCCGACCCCAGCGGCATCGTCGCCGGGTTCGCCGACGCCACCGGGCGGCACCTCCCGCTCGTCTGCACCCTCAACGCCGCCCGGGTGCTCGACGCGACCGCCCGCCTGCTCGGTGTCGACCACGCGCGCCTCGCCGAGCTCGCCCTCGCCGCCCCGGTCGGGGCGGACGGGCTCGTCCTCGTGCCCTACCTCGAGGGCGAGCGGACCCCCAACCTGCCGCTGGCGACCGGGTCGCTGCACGGCCTGACGCTCGGGACGACGACCCCCGAGCACCTCGCACGGGCCGCGTTCGAGGGCCTGTTCTGCGGTCTCGCCGACGGGGTCGACGCCCTGGTCGCGGCCGGTGCCTCGGCGGAGCGGGCCGTCCTGGTCGGCGGGGCGGCGGCGTCGCCGGCCGTCCACGCGGTCGCGCCGGCCGTCCTCGGCTGCCCCGTCACGGTCCCGGCCCCGTCGGAGTACGTCGCCGATGGCGCGGCGCGGCAGGCCGCGTGGGTGCTCGCCGGCGGGGACGCGCCGCCGGTGTGGGAGCTCGCCGACGCCCGAGCCGTCGAGGCGGAGCCGGCGCCGCACGTCCGCGAACGGTACGGCGCCGCGGCCGGGAAGCTGCTCGACCGGCTGGGGTGACGCCCGCTCCCGTGGCACCGGCACCCGCGCCGGCCCGACCGTCCGGTGGCCGGTCGGGGAGCAGTCGGTGAACGTCCGGTGACACCTTCGTGCACGCGGGCGTCCGCGGCGACGGAGCGGGTACGGCCTGCCGATCATGTCCGGTGTGGGCCGCACCCGGTACACCGCCGCACCCGACGTCACCGTCGCCCACCGTGGCGGCGCAGGCTGCCGACCCGAGAACAGCTGGGCGGCCTTCCGCTGGTCGTACGCGCTCGGGGTCCGCTGGTTCGAGACCGACGTCCGTGCCAGCCGCGACGGCGTCCCGGTCCTGCACCACGACCGCAGCCTCCGCCGGCTCTTCGGGCTCGAGGCGGACGTCCGCGACCTCACGTGGGACGAGCTGCGGGGACTGCGCACCCCTGGTGGGGAGCGGCTGCTGCGCCCGTCGGACGTGCTGGAGGCCATGCCGGACGCCCGGCTCGCCGTCGACGTGAAGGAGGCCAGGGTCGTGCCCGGTCTCCTCGCGGAGCTGCGTCGCGTCGACGCCGTCGACCGGGTGTGCGTGGCGGGCGCGTCCGACGCCGTCCTCGCCGGCGTCGCGCGCGCCGAGCCCGCCGTCGAACGGGCACTCGGCTGGCAGTCGCTCGTCCGCCTCCTCACGAGGGTCCACCTCGGGCTGCCGGTCGGCCGGCTGCCCGACGGCGCGGGCTGGCTCCACGTGCCGGACCGCGTGCCGGACCGGTTCGGCGGCCGCGTCGTGTGCACCGCACAGGTGGTCGAGTGCGCTCACGAGCGGGGGCTCCGGGTGCTCGCGTGGACGGTCGACGACCCCGAGCGCATGCGGGCGCTGCTCGACCTCGGCGTCGACGGCGTCATCACCGACCGGCCCGACCTCCTGCGCGAGGCCCTCGTGGCGCGCAGCGCCGCGGCCGGGCGTGCCGGTGGTCCGGTGGCGCCGCCTACCCTGCCGGTGTGCCCTCCCGCGAGCCCGACGAGCGACGTCCTGCCGGGTCCGGGCCCGACGTGGTGAGGCCTCTCGTCGCCGATCCGCGCGTCGTCTCGGCCGTGGCCGAGGCCCGCGACGCCTGCTCCGCGCTGCGCTGGCTCCCCGCCATGCGCCGTCGCACCGAGCAGGTGCGGGTCGAGGCGTGCGTCCGCGCCGCGGCCGCGTCCGCCGAGGTCGACGGCGCCCGGCTGCCGCTGGAGCAGGTCCGCTCGCTCGTCGCCGCGCAGGAGCACGTCCCCGCCCGCGGGGACCACCGCGACCCCGTGCTCGCGCTCGTCACCGGTGCGCTGCGGGTCACCCTCGACGCCCACGGCTCCGCGGTGGCGCTGGGGCGGGCACCGCGGCAGGTCATGGCGCGCATGCACGCCCTCGCGGCCGCCGACCTCGTCGCCGACCGCACGGCGCTGGGTCGGCCGAGCCCTGCCGCGGTGCAGCGCCTCGACCTGCTCGCCCGGCTCGTCGTCGACCGCTCGCCGGCGCCGGCGCTGGTCGTCGCCGCGCTCGTCGACGCGGAGGTGACGACGAGCGAGGCGTTCGTCCCGGTGTCCGGGGTCGTGGCCCGTGCCCTCGCCCGCTGCGTCGTGGTGCACGGCGGGCTCGACCCCGCGGGCGTCGTGGTGCCCGAGCGGCACGCCGTCGCCGACCGGGCGGGTCGGGAGGCCGCGCTCGCCGGCTACCGTGCCGGTGGACCCGACGGCGTGGTCGGCTGGGTGCGGTGGTGGGGCGACGCGGTCGTCGCCGGGGCCGCGGAGGCCACCCGGGTCGCCGAGCACGTCATGGCCGGCCGGCTGACCTGACCCGGTGGGCGCCGGGCCGGGACCCGGCTCGCGTCAGCCCCGACCGTCAGCCCCGGCGGCGGCGTCGAGCGAGGTACCAGCCGAGGCCGGCGGTGGCGGCCACCCCGACCCCGACGGCCCCGACCGTCCCGACCGCCGCCGGCGACGGCGCGGCGAGCGCGTCGAGGCGACGGACCGCCGCTGCAGGGGGCGTGAGCGTCAGGACCGGCCAGCCCGCCGTCTCGGCGTGCTCGGTGAGGCGCCGGCCGGGGTTGACCGCGTGCGGCCGACCGACTGCCTCGAGCATCGGCAGGTCGGTCGCGGAGTCGGAGTAGGCGTAGCACGCCGCGAGGTCGTAGCCGCGTTCGGCGGCGAGCCGCCGGAGCACCTCCGCCTTGGCCGGACCGTACGTGTAGTGCTCGATGCGGCCCGTGTAGCGGCCGTCGACCACCTCCAGGGTGCTGCCGACCGTGAGCGTCGCCCCGATCGCGTCGCCGATCGGCCCGACGACCTCCTGGGCGCCGGAGGACACGACGACGACGTCCCGGCCGTACTCCTGGTGCCAGCGGACGAGCTCGGCGGCCTCCGGGTAGACGAGCGGGAGGACGACGTCGTCGAGGGCCTCCGCGACGACCTCCTCGACGACGGCGCGGTCCCAGCCGGCGACGAGCTCGGTGAGCAGGTCCCGCATCCGCTCCATCTGCACGTGGTCGGCGCCGCGGACCATGTAGGAGGCGTGGGCGACGGCGCTGCGTGCGGCCGTGTGCGGCGGGAGCAGCCCGCGCCGCCGCAGCCCGCGGCTGAGCGCGAACGTGCTCGACGCGGCGAGCAGCGTCTTGTCGAGGTCGAAGAACGCCGCGACGCGGGCGGTGTCGGGGGACGCGTCGGGCACCCGCCCAGCGTACGGAGCGGGGTCGGGCGGGCGCGCGACGGGCGCCGGGCCGCTCCGCCCGGGTGCGGCCCGACGGCACGGCGCCGGGGTTTTCCCGCGAGGGAGTTGTGTGAAGAGCGAACAACCGCCACACTCTCCCGTAGGGCTTCCCCCAGCCCTGTGGATCCGGTCCTACGTCCCCCCCGGCGTGACCGGATCCGGCGGCCCCTGCGTCCCCCCGGCAGGGGCCGCCCCCTTTTCTCCCGGCGGCTGGTCGCGTGACGTGTCCCCAGCCGACGAGCGCGTCGGGCCGTCCACAGCCGCGCGGGCGCGGCCCCCGTCGCGTCCCGCCGAGGCGGTGTGCTGAGCGCCGTGGCCATCCAGGGAGCCGAGGTGCTGTGCCTCGCGGTCGACCCCGAGGTGCGCGCCGTCCTGTCGGCGCTGTGCGCCGAGGCCGGGGTGGCAGCCACGTCGCACCCGGGCCGCAGCGAGCCGCCGGGGTGGCGGAGTGCGGCGCTCGTGCTCCTCGGGCTCGGCGAGCCCGCCGGTGGGGTGGGTCACGACACGGGTGGGGCGGCCGAGGCGGCCGAGGCGGTGTGGCCGCCAGGGCTCGCCGGGCTCCCACGCCGCGAGGGGGTGGTGGTCGTCCACGTGCCGGCGCCCGGTGCTCCGGTCGACCCGCCGGGGGAGGTGTGGCGGGCCGCGGTCGCCGTCGGTGCGGAGCACGTCGTCGGGCTCGCCGCGGGCAGGGAGTGGGTCGTCGACCGGCTGCGCCGGGCGGCGTGGCCGTCCGCGTTCTGCGTGGGCGTCGTCGGCGCCCGCGGAGGGGCGGGTGCCACCGCCACCGCGGTGGCCCTCGCCACCGCCGCCGCTCGCGGCGCCGGGCGATCCGGCCTCCGACGCGACGACCCGGCCGTCCTCCTGCTCGACGCCGACCCGGGTGGCGGCGGCCTCGACCTCGCCCTCGGCGCGGAGGAGCTGCCGGGGCTCCGGTGGGACGGGCTGCACGACGTCCGCCCGCCGCTGCCCGCGGGTGGCCTGTCCCACTCGCTGCCCACGGCCGACGGCGTCCGCGTCCTCAGTCACGGCCGCCGAGCCGCTCTCGTGCAGGAGGGTGCGGGGGCGGCGGTGCTCGCCGCAGCCAGGGCCGAGCACGCCGTCGTCGTCCTCGACCTCCCCCGCCACCCCGCCGCAGCGACCGTGCCGGGCCGGTCACCCGCCCGAGCCACCCCCGCCCCGGACGTGCTGCTGTGCGTGTGCCCGGCCGAGGTGCGCGCCGTGGCGGCGGCGCCCCTCGTCCTCCGGGCGTGGCGGGACTGGCCCGCGGCTCGGACCCACCTGCTCGTCCGGGGCCCCTCGCCCGGCGGACTGCGCGCGAGCGAGGCCGGTCTCGCCGTGGCCGCCGGTGTCGAGGCCGACGGGTCGCGGCTGCACCGCACCGACGAGGTGCGCGCCGAACCGCGCCTCGCGGCCGCTCTCGAGCACGGGCACCCGTTCGCCGACCACGGCCGCAGCCCGCTGCGACGGTGGGCCGACCGCTGGGTGGCCGAGGTGCTCGCCGACCGGCTGCCCAGCCGCCGTGGAGCCGCCGTGCCGGCTGGGCCGTGACGGGCGACCTCTTCGGTGCGCTCGCCGCGGCGGTGGCGGCACCCGGCGTGACCGACGTCCTCGTCAACGGTCCCGGCCGCGTGTGGGTGGACGACGGGTCCGGGCTGCGGCGGCTCGCCGTCCCCGGTCTCGACACCGAGGCGCAGGTGCGCGCCCTCGCGGTCCGCCTCGCCGGTGCCGGCGGCCGGCGGCTCGACGACGCCTCCCCGTGGGTGGACGCGCGCCTGCCGGGCGGGGTCCGCCTCCACGCGGTGCTACCGGTCCTTGCGCGCGGGGGCACGCACGTCAGCCTCCGGCTCCTCGGGGCCGCCCCCCGGGACCTGCAGGCCCTGCGCGAGCTCGGCGCGCTCGACGACCGCCTCCTCGAGACGCTCCGCGAGGTGGTGGCGGCCCGCAGCCGCGTGCTCGTCGTCGGCGCCACGGGCGCGGGCAAGACGACCCTCCTCGGGGCGCTCCTGTCGGAGGTACCGCCGAACGAGCGACTCGTCGTCGTCGAGGACGCCGCCGAGCTCGCACCCGCCCACCCGCACGTGGTGTCCCTCGAGGCGCGACCGGGCAACGTCGAGGGCGCCGGCGCCGTCGGCCTCGACGTCCTCGTCCGGCAGGCGCTCCGCATGCGACCGGACCGCCTCGTCGTCGGCGAGTGCCGGGGCGCCGAGGTCCGCGAGCTGCTGCTCGCCCTCGGGGCCGGGCACTGCGGGGCAGCCACCCTCCACGCCGCCGGTGCCGAGGAGGTGCCGGTGCGTGTCGTCGCGCTCGCAGGCGCCGCGGGCATCGACCCCGCCACGGCGCTGCTGCAGCTGCGAGCGGCCGTCGACGTCGTCGTGACAGTCGAACGGGGCGGCGACGGCGGGCGCCGGGTGACAGGGGTGTGGACGTGGTCGGACCAGGCGGTGCCGGTCGGGGCCGTGCCGCTGCTGGTCCGCGTCCGTGGCTGACCGGGCGCGGCCTGGACTCGTCGACGTCGACGACGTGGTGCGGTGCGCCGAGCGCCTCGCTCTCGTGCTCGAGGCCGGCCTCGGCTGGCAGGCGGCGACAGGGCACGTCGACGCCGCCGTGCTCGACCCCCGCGTGCGCTCGACGCCCCGCGCCGCACGCGGACGGGCCGGGCTGCTCGTGGCCGTCGAGGTGTCGCTCGGGCTGGGGGCACCGGCGGCCGAGGTGCTGCGCTGCGCCGCCGACGGCGCCCGGCTCGAGGAGGAGGCGTCACGGCAGCGGGACGCGGCCGTCGCGGGGCCCCTGTCGTCGGCGCGGATCGTCGGCGCCCTGCCCCTCGCGGGGCCGCTGCTCGCCGCCCTGCTCGGTGTGGACGCCCTCGGTGTGCTGATCGGCACGCAGTGGGGTCGGGCGTGCCTGGTCGCGGGTCTCGCGCTGCTCGCACTGTCGTGGTGGTGGTCGCGCCGGCTCGTCGCGGTGGCGGCGTCCGCCGCGGGGGCCGGTCGCACGGACGTCGACGACGCCACCGTCTGCGGGCTGCTGGCGGCCGTTCTCGCCGCCGGCACGGGCACCGCGTCCGCGCTGCGGGGCGTCGCCGCCGGTCTCGCCCGCGTGCCGGGAGCCGACCCGGCCGGTCGCGCCCAGCGGCTGCGCGTGCTCGCCGACGGGCTCGACGTCGGCGACCTCCGGCTCGTCGACGTCGGACCCGCGCTGCAGCCCCTCCTCGAGGCGGTGGCGTTCTCCACGGCCACCGGGACCCCTGCGGGCCGATCCCTGCGGGTCGCCGCGGTCGAGGTCCGCCGGGAGACGGACGCCGCCGCCCGCGCCGCAACCGCCCGGCTCGCGGCCCGGCTCGTCCTGCCCCTCGGTTCCGCTGCCCTGCCCGGCTTCCTCCTGCTCGGCATCGCCCCCGTCGTCGTCCGGCTGCTCGGGACGGGTCTCGGGTGACGTCCCCACAGGCCCGCGGTCGAGCGTGTCGTCCACCGTCGCGACCGCCGCGACGGACGCGGTCCCGCCCGCTGCGCGAGCGTCGTCGACAACGGCCGTCCGGCCACGACCCGACAGGAAGGACCTCACCATGACCATCCCCACCAGCGCCCGTACCGCCATCCCCACCAGCCCCGCCACCGGGACGGACGGTGCCCCACGTCCCGAGGGCCGCGCACTCGTCCCGGCCCGCGTCCCGGCCCGCGTCCCGGCCCGCGTCGCGGCCGTCACCCGCGGCGGCGACCTCGGGATGGCGACCGCGGAGTACGCCGTCGCCACTCTCGCCGCCGTCGGCTTCGCCGGGCTCCTGTTCGCCGTGCTCCGCAGCGGTGAGGTGCAGGAGATGCTCGCCGAGCTCGTCCGTCGTGCCCTCGGCACCGTCTGAACGACGACGGCGGGTGGCGCGTCCGGTCCGGTCGGTGCGGCCGCTCCGGTCGGGCGAGCGGGGCAGCGTGACGGCCGAGACCGCCGTCACGCTGCCCGTCGTCGTCCTCTGCCTCGCCGTGCTGCTCGCGGTCGGTGCCGTCACGAGGGCCCAGGTGTCGTGCGTCGACGCCGCCCGGTCCGCCGCACGCGCCCTCGCCCGGGGTGAGTCGCCCGTGGTGGCCACGGGCGAGGCCCGGGCCGTCCTCGCGCGGCCGGCCGCCGTGAGCGTCGCCTCGCCGGCGCCCGACGGCCCGGTCGAGGTCACGGTCCGCCTCGACGTCCACCCGCCCGGGGTCTGGTCGGTTCCCGTGACGTGCCGGGCGCGGGCCTGGCGGGAGCCCACGTGGGCGCCCTGAGCACGCTCGCGGTCTCGCTCGCGGGACTGGCGGTGGGGGCGGCCGCGGTGACAGGGGTCGGTGAGGTCGCCCGCCTCCGGGGTACGGCCGATGCCGCAGCCGATCTCGCCGCCCTCGCGGGCGCCGGCGCGCGTGCCCGCGGGGAACCCCTCGACACCGCCTGCTCGCGTGCGGCCCACGTCGCGGGTGGCACCGGAGCGCTGTCGGCGTCCGGCGCCGACCACGCCGCCGCGTCCGTCAGCGAGTGCGTCGCCCTGGGGGCCGACGTCGGCGTCACCGTGCTGGTGAGCGACCGCGTCCTCGGCCTCGACGTCGTCGTGACGTCGACGGCCTCCGCGGGCCCGGTCGGGCGACCGGTGGACGAGCCGTGAGAGGTCGCGGTGCGGCCGTGTCAGGCCTGGCGGCGGGACGACTCCGCGTCGGTGCTGAGGGTGCCGTCAGGGCGGTCGGCGACGGGCAGGTCGTCGCCCTGGGCGCCGTCGGCGCGCTCGCCCGCGTGGCGCTCACGCCCGGCGTCGTCGCCGCTGCGGTCCTGCGGCGACAGCGTCGCGGTGCCGTCACCGTCACCGCGGCCGGCGCCGCCGGGGGTGTCGGTCGCGTCGGTGGTCTCGGACCGGTCGTCGTCGCCCGGCCGGCGGACGACCTGGGTGCTCTCCTCGCGGCGCTGCGCGGCGTCGTCGTCGTCGCGGAGGGCGGGCCGCTCCGCGGTGTCGCGCCGGGCGAACGGCGCGGGCGGCGGCGCGGAGTACCCGCTGTCCGGCACGGTCGTGTTGCGCTGGGCCTCGGCCGCCTGACGGGCCTGCACCTCCTGCTCCACCCGCCGCAGACGCTGCAGCTCGGCGCGCTTGCGCGAGGACCGGCGCGCACCGGAGCGGATGGCGAGCACCGCGAGCTCGAGGATCAGGAGGGTGAGCGCCCCGAGCCCGAACAGGGCGACCGCCGAGGTCTCGAGCGTGAGGTTGAAGACGTCGAACGACACCTCCGTGCCGGGCCCCGGCGGCAGGCCCCCGAGCAGGATGAAGGCGAGCACCACGACGGCGACCACCAGCAGCAGGATCCCCAGTACGACCATGACGTCACTCCCTACACCGCCCGGAGGCGGTCCGTCGTCCCGGTTGGTCCGAGAAGCCCGATCACCGGCCACGCTAGCGAGCGGTCGCAGCCGCGTCGTCCAGGCGCGCGGTCAGCCGGCGAGCAGCCGCAGCAGGCCGAGCCCGCCCGCCTTGTCGAGGGGCTGGTTGCCGGCGCCGCACCCCGGCCTCACGACGCACCCGGGGCAGCCCGCCGCGCACGCGCACGCGCCGACGGCTGCGCCGGCGGCCGCCAGCAGGTCGTCGGCGCGGGCGTGGACCTGCTCGGCGAAACCCGCCCCGCCGGGCCACGTGTCGTGGACCAGCACGGCGGCGGCGTCGAGGTCGGGGTGGTGCACGTCGTACGTGCCGGCCACGTCGAAGCGGTCGCTCACGGTGACGAGCGGGACCAACGAGGTGAGGGCGTGCTCCGCCGCGTGGAGGGACGCCGCCAGCCGCCCGCCGCCGTGATCATCGCTGCCACCGCGTGCGCCGCGTGCGCCGCGTGCGCCGCGTTCGCCGCGTTCGCCGCTGTCGCCACGTCCCGGCGGGGCGGTGAACCACGTCCCCTGCGTCCGGAAGGACCGCTCCGGCAGGTCGAGGAGCTCCTGCCCGAGGACGGTCCCGGTGAGGGGGTCGACACGGACGAAGCCCGTCACCTGCTCCACGACGTCCACCGGGCCGTGCCCGAGCCGGCCGCCGGCGCCGAGCGGGCGGGCGGCCACCTCGCGGACCACGCGCGTGCGCGTCGCGGACCGGGCGAACGTCACGTAGCCCGGCTCCGCGGGTCGCAGGACCGCGCAGCCCTCGTCGAGGTCGAGCCCCTCCACCAGGTAGGTCCGCAGCAGGTGCTGGTAGACGGCCCCCGGGTGGACGGTCGAGCACGCGCGGGCGGTGTCGACCGTGCCGAGGACGCGGCCGGTGCCCGCCTCCACGAGCTGCACCTGGCCGCCGCCGCTGCCGCGCAGGTCGAGCGTCGGCCGCTCCGGGCGCGCCCAGTACCAGCCGCCGGGCCGGCGGCGCAGGTCGCCGCGTTCGACGAGCACCTCGACGAGCGCCGGCGCCGCCGGCCCGAACAGGGCGAGGTCGACCTCCGTGAGCGGCAGCTCCGCCGCCGCCGCGGCGAGGTGCGGGAGGAGGACGTACGGGTTGTCGGGGTCGGTCGTGAGCCCTTCGTGCGGGCCGTCGAGCACCCGCTCCGGGTGCGCGAGGACGTAGGCGTCGAGCGGGTCGTCCCGGGCCACGAGCACCCCGGTCCCCGGCACGTCCGCGCGGCCGGCCCGTCCGAGCCGCTGCCGGAACGAGGCGAGCGAGCCCGGCCAGCCCGCGAGCAGCACGGCGTCGAGCCCCGTCACGTCGATGCCGAGCTCGAGGGCCGACGTCGCGGCCACGCCCAGCAGCTCCCCGCTGCGAAGCGCGTGCTCGGTCGCCCGGCGCTCCTCCGGGAGGTGGCCCCCACGGTAGGGGACGACGGCGCGGGCGAGGTCGCCGCCGGCACCGGGGCCGTGTGCGGCGACGAGCGCGTCCCGGGCCTGGGCGGCGACCGCCTCGCTGCCCCTCCGGGAGGGGGCGAACGCGAGCGTGCGGGTGCCCGTGCCGACGAGACGGGCGAGCAGGTCCGCGGACTCCGCGGCGGCGCTGCGCCGGCGCACCGGGCCGGACCCGGCCGCAGGCACCCCCTCCTCGACGACCGGCACGTCGCCGACCGGGCCCGCGCCCGCGGTCTCGAGCACCGGGTCCCACAGCAGCGTCGTCCGGCCCGGCCGCGGGGCGCCGTCGTGGTCGACGACGACGACGTCCTCGCCCAGCAGCCGCGCGGCGAACGCGCCGGGCTCGGCGACGGTCGCCGAGCACAGCACCGTCACCGGCCGGGCGCCGTGCGCGGCCGCGACCCGACGCAACCTGCGCAGCACCGCCCCCACGTGGGCGCCGAACACCCCCCGGTAGACGTGGCACTCGTCGAGCACCACCCAGCGCAGGCGTCGCAGCATGCGGGTCCAGCGGGCGTGGTCCGGCAGCAGCGTGTGGGCGAGCAGGTCCGGGTTCGACAGCACGACGTGGGCGTTGTCGCGGACCCAGTCCCGCTGCTCGCGGGAGGCGTCCCCGTCGACCGTCCCCACGACGACCCCCGGCGCGGCGAGCTCCCGCAGCCGGCGCTCCTGGTCGGCGGCGAGGGCCTTGGTCGGCGACAGGTAGAGCGCGCACGGCGCGGAGTGCCGGGCCGTGGCACCGCCGTCGAGCGCCGCGAGGACGCCCGACAGGGCGGGCAGCAGGAACCCGAGCGACTTCCCGGAGGCCGTGCCGGCCGACACGACGACGTGGTGTCCCGCGTGCACCGCCTCGGCGACCTCGACCTGGTGCGACCAGGGCCGCTCGATGCCCTGCCGGGCGAGCGACGCCACCAGGGCCGGGTGCACCCAGGCCGGCCACGCAGCGGTGGTGGCGGGACGCGGCGGGTCGACGAGCACGTGCCGCACGCAGGCGCCGGCCCTGGGCGAGGCGAGCACCGCTCTCGCGGCCGCCGGCAGGGCCTCGTCCCCGCCGCGTCCTCCCGGCAGCCGCTGCACGTGCACGGCACAAGGGTGGACCACGGGACGGACAGCGCGTCGTCGCGCATGGACGCGACGCGGGGCGGCCACCGGTGCTTCACTGTCCGGCGAGCCCCGGACGGGGGCGCCCCTGCACTTTCGCGACGCCCACGACGGCGCGCCCCAGCACGCACGAGGAGGACCTGTGGACCTGACCCTGGCCACGCGGACGGTCGGTGACCGGACGGTCGTCGAGGTCGGCGGCGAGATCGACGTGTACACCGCTCCGCAGCTTCGCAGCCAGCTCAACGACGCCGTCGCCGACGGCGCCCGTCACATCGTCGTCGACATGACCGGCACCGACTTCCTCGACTCCACAGGGCTCGGTGTGCTCGTCGGCGGACTCAAGCGGGTCCGCACGATGGACGGCGACCTCGAGCTCGTCTGCTCGAGCGAGAAGATCCTCAAGGTGTTCCGGATCACCGGGCTCACCAAGGTCTTCACCATCCACTCCTCGCTGGACGAGGCGCTCGCGTCCTCCGCCGGCGACGGTCGCGCGGACAGCGGCGGCAGCGCGGGCTGACGTCGTGGACCTCCCCATGGGCGCCGTCGCGGGCGACGAGGACGTCGTCCTGCGGATCGGGGGATCGCCGGAGAACGTCCGGACGGCCCGGCTCGTGGCCGCGGCGGTCGCCCGTCGGGAGGGCCTTCCCGAGGACCGGGTCGACGAGGTGCGGATCGCCGTCGGCGAGGCCGTGACCTGGGCCCTCAACACCATCACCGACCGCGCGGTGGAGGTGGTGCTCGGCCCCGGAGGCCGGGGGGAGCACGCGGCCCGGACCTTCGTCGTGCGGGTCGGCGGCGGTCTCGCTCTGCTGAGCAGTGACGCCACCGGGCTGCCCGAGGAGGGCGGCGACGACCTCGCGGTCGCGCTCCTGCGGGGCCTCGCCGACGACGTGCACGTCGACGGCGACGTCACGGT
Source organism: Aquipuribacter nitratireducens (assembly GCF_037860835.1). Lineage (NCBI taxonomy): Bacteria > Bacillati > Actinomycetota > Actinomycetes > Micrococcales > Intrasporangiaceae > Aquipuribacter > Aquipuribacter nitratireducens. Next base: position 305,500 of record NZ_JBBEOG010000005.1, read on the forward strand.
CCTCTCGTGGCGGGACCTGCCCTGACACCACTCGGGGCGAGGTGCCCGACGTGACGCAGCCCACACCCGTCGCCCGGCGTGGCGGCCCTCCCGCCGCTTCCCCCTAGACTCCGAGCCCTCACCGGGAGTGACCCGACCGGCCGTCGACCGGCCTCGACGACGAGGCGGACGCGACCGGGCGGGCGGGCGCGCCGGTACGCACGAGTCCCGACCGTCCGCTACGAGAACGACCACACAGCCCGAGCACGACCCGGCGCTGCCGAACGGCCGCACGACGGCCGCACCGAGGAGGACCACCCGATGCACGATCTCGTCCTGGCCGCAGGGGGGGCCACCACCGTTCCGTTCGGTGGTGCCTCGGCCGCGGTCGTCGCCGTCGTCGCCGCCGTCGCGGTCGGCGCGCTCGCCATGGCCGCCGTGTTCCGCCGGCAGGTGCTGTCCGCCGCCGAGGGGACGCAGGGGATGCGGGAGATCGCGACGGCGGTCCAGGAGGGCGCGGCGGCGTACCTCAGCCGGCAGTTCCGCACCCTCGGCCTCTTCGTCGTCCTCGTCTTCGGCCTCCTGTTCCTGCTGCCCGGCGACGGGGACATCCGGATCGGGCGCAGCATCGCCTTCGTCGTCGGGGCCGCGTTCTCCGCCGCCATCGGCTACCTCGGCATGTGGCTCGCGACCCGCGCGAACCTCCGCGTCGCCGCCGCCGCCCGCGAGCCGGGCGGCCGCGACCTCGGCATGCGGATCGCCTTCCGCACCGGCGGCACCGTCGGCATGGCGACGGTCGGGCTCGGTCTGCTCGGCGCGGCGCTCGTCGTGCTCCTGTACCGCAGCGACGCCCCCACGGTCCTCGAGGGCTTCGGCTTCGGCGCCGCCCTCCTCGCGATGTTCATGCGCGTCGGTGGCGGCATCTTCACCAAGGGCGCCGACGTCGGCGCCGACCTCGTCGGCAAGGTCGAGGCCGGCATCCCCGAGGACGACCCCCGCAACGCCGCCACCATCGCCGACAACGTCGGCGACAACGTCGGCGACTGCGCCGGGATGGCCGCGGACCTCTTCGAGTCCTACGCCGTCACGCTCGTCGCCGCCCTGATCCTCGGCAAGGCCGCGTTCGGCGAGGCCGGCCTCGTCTTCCCGCTCATCGTCCCCGCGCTCGGTGTCCTCACCGCCGTGCTCGGCGTCTACCTCGTGAAGCCGCGCGCAGGCGAGTCGGGCCTCACGTCGATCAACCGCGGGTTCTACCTGTCGGCGATCATCTCGGCGGTCCTGTCGGCGGGTGCCGCGTTCGTCTACCTGCCCGCCACCTTCGCCGGGTTCAGCGACGTCGCCGACCCGGGCATCCTCGAGCTGCCGGGCGACCCGCGCGTGATCGCCACCGTCGCCGTGATCGTCGGCGTCGTCCTCGCCGGCATCATCCTGTGGCTCACCGGCTACTTCACCGACACGGTGAAGCCGCCGACGCGCCAGGTCGCGGAGACCTCGCTCACCGGTCCCGCCACGGTCGTGCTGTCGGGGTTCGGCCTCGGCCTGGAGTCGGCCGTCTACACCGTGGGTGTCCTCGCGGCCGCCGTGTTCGGGCTCTTCCTCCTCGGCGGCGGCTCCGTGACGCTGTCGCTGTTCCTCATCGCCCTCGCCGGCTGCGGCCTGCTCACCACCGTCGGCGTCATCGTCGCGATGGACACCTTCGGGCCGGTCAGCGACAACGCCCAGGGCATCGCCGAGATGTCCGGCGACGTCGACGCCGAGGGCGCGCAGATCCTCACCGACCTCGACGCCGTCGGGAACACGACGAAGGCGATCACGAAGGGCATCGCCATCGCGACGGCCGTCCTCGCCGCCACCGCGCTGTTCGGCTCCTACACCGACGCCGTGCGCACCGCGCTCGGCGAGGCGGGCGCCGCGCTCGACAGCGTCGACTACGGCATCGTGTCCCCCGCCACGCTCGTGGGCGTCCTGCTCGGTGCGGCGGTCGTGTTCCTCTTCTCCGGCCTCGCGATCAACGCGGTCGGCCGTGCGGCCGGGGCCGTCGTCTTCGAGGTCCGCCGCCAGTTCCGGGACATCCCCGGGATCATGGAGGGCACGGGCAAGCCGGAGTACGGCAAGGTCGTCGACATCGTCACCCGCGACTCCCTCCGCGAGCTCGCCACCCCCGGTCTGCTCGCGGCGTTCGCGCCCATCGCCGTCGGCTTCGGTCTGGGCGTGGGCCCGCTCGCCGGCTACCTCGCCGGCGCGATCGGCGCCGGCGCCCTCATGGCGGTGTTCCTCGCGAACTCCGGCGGCGCGTGGGACAACGCGAAGAAGCTCGTCGAGGACGGCGCGTACGGCGGCAAGGGCTCCGAGGCGCACGCCGCGACGGTCATCGGCGACACGGTCGGCGACCCGTTCAAGGACACCGCCGGCCCGGCCATCAACCCGCTCATCAAGGTGATGAACCTCGTCGCCGTCCTCATCGCACCCGCGGTCGTGTCGCTCAGCATCGGCGACGGCGCGAACGACGCGCTCCGCTTCGGGATCGCGGGCGTCGCCTTCGCGATCATCGTGGTCGCGGTCGCCGTGTCGAAGCGCCGCTCGGTGTCGATGACCGACGACGTGCCCGCGGCGGCCGGCGCCCGCTGAGTCCCCCACACAGGTCCGCGTCCTCGCCGACGTCCTACGCAGGAGTCGGCAGGGACGCGGACGTGGGGGGCGGGAGGGCGACGACCGGGCGTCAGGCGCCGAAGCGCGCCACCGCCCGGAGCTTGTTCGTCGCGTCGAGCGCCGCGACCTTGTACGCCTCCGACAGCGTCGGGTAGTTGAGGACCGTGTCGACGAGGTAGTCGACGGTCCCGCCGCAGCCCATGATCGCCTGGCCGATGTGGACGAGGTCGGTCGCAGCGGTGCCGAACACGTGGACGCCGAGCAGCTCGCGGGTCTCGGTGTGGACGAGGAGCTTGAGCATCCCGTACGGGTCGCCGACGATCTGCCCGCGCGCGAGCTCCCGGTACCGCGCGACCCCCACCTCGTAGGGGACGGCGTCGGCGGTGAGCTCGGCCTCGCCGCGACCGCAGTAGCTGATCTCCGGGATCGTGTAGATGCCGATCGGCTGCAGCGCCGTGAGGTCGCGCACCGGCTCCCCGAAGGCGTCGTAGGCGGCGATGCGGCCCTGGTCCATGCTCGTCGCCGCCAGCGCGGGGAACCCGATGACGTCGCCGACGGCGTAGATGTGCGGCACCTCCGTCCGGTAGTTGGTCCCGACGGCGATGCGTCCCCGGGAGTCCGCGTTCAGGCCCGCCTTCTCCAGGTCGAGGGAGTCGGTCTGCCCCTGCCGGCCGGCGGAGTACATGACCGTCTCGGCGGGGATCCGCTTGCCGGACGCGAGCGTCGTCACCGTGCCGGCGCCGTTCGCCTCGACGCTCCTCACCTCCTCGCCGAGCCGGAACGACACCGCGAGGTCACGCAGGTGGAACTTGAGGGAGTCGACGACCTCGGGGTCGCAGAACTCCAGCAGCGACGGCCGCTTGTCGACGACCGTGACGCGGGTGCCGAGCGCGGCGAACATCGACGCGTACTCGATGCCGATCACCCCGGCGCCGGCGACGACCATCGAGCCCGGGACGCGTTCGAGGTCGATGACGCCGTCGGAGTCGACCACCCGGGGCCCGAACTCGACCGAGTCCGGCCGCGCGGGCCGCGTGCCCGTCGCGATGACCACGTGCGCCGCGGTCACCGTCGTGTCCGGGTTACCGCCGTCACCGGACACCGCGATCGTGTGGGGGTCGACGAAGCGCCCGCTGCCGACGACGAGGTCGACGTGGTTGCGCAGCAGCTGTGCCCGCACGACCTCGACCTCGCGACCGATCACGTGCTGGGTGCGGGCGAGCAGGTCCTGCACCGTGATGTCGGCCTTGACCCGGTAGCTGGCGCCGTAGACGTCCCGCTGGTGCATGCCCGTGAGGTAGAGGACGGCCTCACGCAGCGTCTTGGACGGGATCGTGCCCGTGTTGACGCAGACGCCGCCCACCATGTGCTTGCGCTCGACGACGCACACCCGCTTGCCGAGCTTCGCCGCCGCGATCGCCGCCTTCTGCCCGCCGGGGCCGGACCCCACGACGACGAGGTCGTAGGCGTAGGAGTGGTCGTCGGGCCCCGGGTCGTGCGGGGCGACGGCGGGCTCGGCCGGGATGCTCTCGGTCGTCACCGGAGCGAGTCTGCCGAGCCGATCCGCTCCTGGCTACGGTCACCGGCATGCCCGCCGCCCCGCCCCCCGTCGTCGTGCCCGACCTCGTCGACCGGCTCCGCGACGACCTCACGGCCGCCGGCTACGACGTCGACGGCGTCACCGCACGCCTGGGGGACCTCGCCGCAGTCGCGCTGGCCCGGGACCAGCCGGTCCCCGCACGACGGGTCCTGCGGGGCGCCGACGACCCCGTCGCGACCTTCGTCCGGCTCTTCACGCTCGGCGACGCGGTCCCCGCGGCCGCCGCCGCCCGCGCGCTGCCGCGGCTCGGCCTCGACGGCGCCGACGCCCTCGGTCTCGTGGACCGCGTCGGCGACGACGTCCGCGCGCTCGTCGACCTCCAGCCCCACGCGGTCGTCGACGACCTCGGTGAGGCGTCGTGGTGGGTGTGCTCGGACCTCGGCGAGCTCGCCCACGGGGGCGCACCGCTGCCGACCGACCACGTGCTGGGCGTCGGCGCCGCCTCCATGACCCTCGTCGAGGCCGTCGTGCCGGGGCTGACGGGGATGCGCTGCCTCGACGTCGGGGCCGGCTCCGGCGTCCAGTCGCTCCACCTCGCGCGGACGGGGACCGAGGTCGTCGCGACGGACCTCAGCGAGCGCGCCTGCGCGTTCGCGCGCTTCACCACCGCGCTCAACGGCCTCACGGTGGACGTGCGGCCGGGGAGCCTGCTCGACCCGGTGGCGGGGGAGCGGTTCGACCGGGTGGTCGCCAACCTCCCGTTCGTCATCACCCCGCGTCGGGACGACGTCCCCACGTACACGTACCGCGACGCGGGGCTCCCGGGTGACGACGTCGTGCGGCGCATGCTCACCGAGGTGGGCGGCCACCTGGCGACCGGCGGCCTCGCGCAGTTCCTCGGCACGTGGGAGGACCGGTCCGACCAGTCGTGGCGCGACCGGCTCGCGACCTGGGTCGAGGCCGCGCGCGCGGCCCTGGCGGCACGTCCGGACGGGACCGACGACGTCCTCGACGTGTGGGTCGTCCAGCGCGAGCTCGCCGACCCCGCCACCTACGCGGAGGCGTGGATCGCCGACGGCGGCCGGCCCGACCGGGCGACCGCCGACGCCTGGTACGAGGCGTGGCTCAGCGACCTCGCGGCGAGGGGGGTCGAGGCCGTCGGCTTCGGCATCGTGACGGTGCGCCGGCGCCCGGCCGATTCCGCGACCCCGCCGCTCACCCGGTTCGACGACGAGCACGCGGGCATCCCCGGCGCCTGGCGGGACGTGCTCGCCGCAGGGCTCAGCGGCCACGACGCCCTCGGTGCGCTCGACGCCCACCGCGACCCCGCCCGCCTGCTGGGGGCGCGGCTGCGGGTGGCGGAGGGTGTCGTGGAACGGCGCGAGCACGACCCCGGCTCGCCGGACCCGCGACGGCTCCTCCTCGTCGACACCCGTCGTCGTGGGCTCACCGTCGAGGCCTCGACCGCCCTCGCGGCCGTCGTCGGCGCCTGCGACGGCGACCTGCCGCTCGGGGTGGTCGTGGAGGCCGTCGCCACGCTCCTCGGCGAGGAGCCGTCCCGCCTCGTCGAGCGGCTCCTTCCCGCCCTCACCGGGCTCGTCGCCGACGGCCTCCTCGCACCCGTCAGCCGACCGTGAGGAGCGACCCGAGGCGCGGCCGGTCGGCCGCCCGGTACGTGGGGTCCGGGCGCAGGGCGAGGGCGACCGCGACCGCGGTCGGCAGCGCGACGAGCAGCCCCGCGCTCGCGAGGGTGAGGGCGTCGGGCGCGACGACCGGCTGCCCGCGCTGGGCCTGGACGAAGAGCGTCGCCATGAGCCCGAGGTAGGCCACCGCGGTCACCGCCACCACCGCGAGCATGCGGCGCTCGCCGACGCGCAGGAGCCCACGTCCGACCAGCCACGTGAGGACGATCGCGGCGAGCGGGAGCACCTGCAGCGCGTGGAGCCCGACGAAGTGGACGACGCGCATGTCGCCGAACTCCGTCGACCAGCCGAACAGGGGGAGCCCGGGGCCGCCGTCGGCGCCGCCGACGGCGTGCCCGCCGACGACGCCCGCGGCCGGGTCCTGCCCCGGCCGCGGGCTCGTCATCGAGTAGCCCGTCACCGCGCCGAGCGTCATGAGCGGCACCGCGAGCGTCATGGCGAGACCGAGCGGGCCCCGCAGCCGGCGGCGGGCGAGGACCGTGCCGGCCACGAGCATGCAGACGGTGAAGACCCCGACGCCCGCCGCCATGACGGTGAACAGCGTGCCGTCGAGGACGGTCGTGTAGTTGAAGTGCGACATGACGCCGCGTGCGGCCTGCAGCGCGATGACGACGACCTCGACGATCATCGCCCACCCCGTCACCTCGAGCGCGACGCGCACCCAGCGGCTGCGCGGCACGTGGTGGAACACCCACAGCAGCGCCGGGGCGAACGCGACGAACGACAGGGCGAACTTCAGCGGCTTCTGCCACGCCGGCTGACCCGTGACGACGGTGTCGTCGACGGCGAGACCGACGAGCGAGACGCCGAGGACGGCGACGTTGACGACCAGCAGCAGCGTGACGGCCGGGCTCACGCGCCAGCCGGCGCGCAGCAGCCCCCGGGCGCTCACGACGGCACCGCCGTGGAGCCCGCCTCCGCGGTCCTGGCCGGGCCGGTGACGGCGGCCGCACGGCGCCGGAGGTGCCACTCCCGCCACGCGAGGAAGACCGGGAACGTGAAGGCGAGGGCTACGGCGAACGTGAGCGGGACGAGGGCCCACACCCACCGCATGCCGAGGCGCCGGCCCTCGACGAGGAAGAACACCGAGGCCGCGACCGCCACGACCAGGAGGTCGACCGCGGCCGAGGTCGACGCGGCGGTGGCGAACCACGAGGCGAGGTAGTCCTCGCCCGCGGCCCCGGATCGGAGGTTGAAGAACCAGGTCCCGACGAGCCCGACGAGCCCGAGGACCGCGTAGACGACGACCATGACGACCACTCCCGTGGGGTGAACAGTGTTAACCAGCACCACGACGGTAGTGTTAACATCGTTAACATGCAAGAGGTCCTCACACCGAGACGCGCGCCCCTCACCGTCGAGCGGATCGTCGACACGAGCCGCGCGCTCCTCGTCGAGGGCGGGCCGGAGGCCGTCGTCGTCCGGGAGGTCGCCCGGCGCCTCGAGGTGACGGCACCGGCGCTCTACCGCCACGTGAGCGGTCGCGACGACCTCCTCACCCTCCTCATCGCCGCGTGCAGCGACGAGGCGACCGCCGCCGCCGCGGCCGGGCGGGACAGCGTCCCGGCGCACGACCCCGTTGCCCGGCTCCGCGAGGCGACGTGGGCCTTCCGCAGCTGGGCGCTCGGCCACCCTGCGGAGTTCGGGCTCGTGTTCGGCACGCCGGTCGCGGGGTACGCCGCGCCCGAGGACGGTCCGACGACCGCCGCCTCGCAGCGTTTCGGCGCCTTCTTCGGCGGTCTCTTCGCCGAGCTCCTCGCCGCGGGCCTGCTGCGGACGGTCGACGCGCGCACCCTGACGGCCGGCGAGCGGGAGTCACTGAGGGCGTTCGCCGCGCGGGTCGGCGCCCCGTGGGGCCCGGGGGAGACCTACCCCTTCGTCGAGGGGTACCACCGGATGCTCGGCAGCATCACCGTCGAGGTGTCCGGGCACCTGCGGTGGGCCTTTCCCGACGCCGAGGCGTTCGTCCGCCGCCAGCTCGACGAGCTGCTCGACGACCTCCTCGTCACCAGACCAGACCGGCCCGCGTCAGCTCCACCGTCGTGAGGAGGCGGTCGCCGCTCGTGAGCGGGACCCGACCGGTCGGGGGCGGTGCCCCGACCGCCTCGCACGCGTCGAGCAGCGCGAGGTCGTAGGCGAGGCGCACCGCCATGAGGCGCTGCCCGCGCGCGACGACCGTCTCGTCGCTCATGAGGCGCTCGGCCTCGGTCTCGAGGCGCCGCAGGTCCGCCGTGATGCGCTGGAGCGGCGGCGCGGTCGGCGCGGGCGTGCGCACGAACCAGCGCCGCCACCACGGCACGAGAGCCGGTGGTCGCGGCGGCCGAGGGTGCGTCGTCGCCGGCCCCACCGCCCCAGGATGCGCCGGAGGGCGCCCCGCTGTCATCCCCAGGGACGGCGCCCTCGGCGCAGGGCGTCCGGCGTGCCGTTACCGTTGCGCGGTCGGGCGGACGTCCCCGCCCGCGAGAGAGGACGCACCACGTGGCACGCAGCACCACCACCCGACCCTCGGCCGGCACGAGGGCCCTGGTCATCGTGGAGTCCCCCGCCAAGGCCCGCACGATCGGCGGCTACCTCGGCGACGGCTACGTCGTCGAGGCCTCGGTCGGCCACATCCGCGACCTCCCGCAGCCCTCGGAGCTGCCGGCGGACATGAAGAAGGGGCCGTACGGCAAGTTCGCCGTCGACGTCGAGAACGGCTTCGAGCCGTACTACGTCGTCGACGCCGACAAGAAGAAGAAGGTCACCGAGCTGCGCCGCGCGCTCAAGGACGTCGACGAGCTCATCCTCGCCACGGACGAGGACCGCGAGGGCGAGGCCATCGCGTGGCACCTCCTCGAGGAGCTGCAGCCGAAGGTCCCCGTCAAGCGCATGGTCTTCCACGAGATCACGCGAGAGGCCATCGCCCGGGCGCTGGAGTCCACGCGCGACATCGACGAGTCGCTCGTCGACGCCCAGGAGACGCGCCGCATCCTCGACCGCCTCTACGGCTACGAGGTGAGCCCGGTGCTGTGGCGGAAGGTGCGCCAGGGCCTGTCCGCGGGGCGGGTGCAGTCGGTCGCCACCCGGCTCGTCGTCGAGCGCGAGCGCGAGCGCATGGCCTTCGTCGCCGCCGACTACGCCGGCGTCCAGGGCACGTTCGCCGCGCCGGGCGAGCAGCAGCGCTTCCTCGCCCGGCTCGCCTCCCTCGACGGGGCGCGCGTGGCCACCGGTCGCGACTTCGACGACCGCGGCCGGCTGCGCGAGACCGACCCGGCGCGCCTCGTCGCGCTCGACGCCGCGGGAGCCCGCGACCTCGTCGCGGCCCTCGACGGGACCGACGTCACCGTCGCGCGGGTCGAGGAGAAGCCGTACTCCCGCAAGCCCGCGGCCCCGTTCACGACCTCGACCCTCCAGCAGGAGGCCGGGCGCAAGCTGCGTCTCAGCAGCAAGCAGGCGATGCGGGTGGCGCAGACCCTCTACGAGGGCGGCTACATCACGTACATGCGGACCGACTCGACGGCCCTGTCGGACCAGGCGGTCGCGGCGGCCCGCCGGCAGGCGGCCGACCTCTACGGCGCGGAGTCGGTGCCGGATCGCCCGCGCACGTACGCCTCGAAGGCGAAGAACGCGCAGGAGGCGCACGAGGCGATCCGTCCCGCCGGGGACTCCTTCCGCACCCCCGCGCAGGTCGCGGGCGCCCTGCGGGGCGAGGAGTTCCGGCTCTACGAGCTCATCTGGCAGCGCACGGTGGCCTCCCAGATGGCCGACGCGCGCGGCACGACGGCGTCCGTCCGGCTCGCCGCGAACGCGGGCGACGGGCGCCGGGCGGAGTTCGCGGCGTCCGGCACCGTCATCACCTTCCGCGGGTTCCTCGCTGCCTACGAGGAGGGCCGCGACGCCGACCGCTACTCCGAGGCGAGCGACGGCGAGTCCCGCCTGCCCCGGCTCAGCGAGGGCGCCGCGGTCGACGTCGAGGAGCTCCTCACGACCGAGCACCGGACGTCGCCGCCGTCCCGCTACACCGAGGCGAGCCTCGTGAAGGCGCTCGAGGAGCGGGGCATCGGCCGGCCGTCCACGTACGCCGCAACGATCGGCACGATCATCGACCGGGGCTACGTCCGTCACAAGGGGACGGCACTCGTGCCCGAGTGGCTCGCGTTCGCGGTCACGCGCCTGCTCGAGGAGCACTTCCCGCGGCTCGTCGACTACGACTTCACCGCCGAGATGGAGGCCGACCTCGACCGGGTCGCCTCCGGCGAGGTGGCAGGAGCCGACTGGCTCACCCGGTTCTACTTCGGCGCCGGCGGCCCCGGGGGCGCAGGCGCCGGCACCGGGGGCCTCCCGCCGCTCCCGGGCGGGGCCGGACAGGGCCTCACCGGGCTCGCCGAGGGGCTCAAGGGCCTCGCCGACGGGCTCGGCGAGATCGACGCCCGTGCCGTCAGCACCATCGAGATCGGCGACGGGGTCGTCCTGCGCGTCGGCCGCTACGGGCCCTACCTGCAGGAGGAGGACGCGCCGACCGGAGCCGACGGCAAGGAGGTCCGCGCGTCGGTCCCCGACGACATCGCGCCGGACGAGCTGACGGTCGAGCGGGCGCGCGCGCTGCTCGCGGACGCGGCCAAGGGCGACACCGTCCTCGGTCGCGACCCCGACACCGGCCACGACGTCATCGTGAAGTCCGGTCGCTTCGGCCCCTTCGTCGCGGAGGTCCTGCCCGAGGGGGCGAGCGGCAAGCCCCGCCGCGCGAGCCTCTTCGCGTCGATGTCGATGGACACGGTCACCCTCGACGACGCCCTCCGCCTGCTGTCCCTGCCCCGCGTCGTCGGCACGGACCCGCAGACCGGTGAGGAGATCACCGCGCAGAACGGGCGGTACGGGCCGTACCTGCGCAAGGGCAGCGACTCCCGGTCGCTGGAGAACGAGGAGCAGATCTTCACGACCTCCCTCGAGGAGGCCCTCGCGATCTACGCCCAGCCCAAGCGGGGCCGCGGCCGGACCGCCGCGGCGCCGCTCGCCGAGCTCGGCACCGACCCCACCAGCGGCGGGGCGATCACGGTCCGCTCCGGCCGCTACGGCGACTACGTCTCCGACGGCGAGACGAACGCGACGCTCCGCGGCGACGACACGAAGGAGAGCGTCACGTTCGAACGGGCCGTCGAGCTGCTCGCGGAACGGCGCGCCGCCGGCCCGGCGAAGAAGCGCGGCGCCAAGAAGACCGCGGCGAAGACGACGACGGCGAAGACGACGACGGCGAAGAAGACCGCGGCGAAGAAGACCGCGGCGAGGAAGACCGCGGCGAAGAAGGCGTCCTCGAGCCGCTGACCTGCGACGACGCGTCTGCGCGAGGGTCCCCGGGACGTTGGTCCCGGGGACCTTCGTCCCGTGAGGAGGGTCCTCGGCGGCGGGACGCTTGCGGTGCACCGCCACCCCGGGTGGTGCACCGGCCCACACGGGCCGCAGTCGTAGGAGGTCGTCATGGCCAGCACCGTCTCCCGCCCCGTCCCGTCGACCGGGCGGACCACCACGGATCGCGCGGAGGTCGTCAGCCGTGCGGACCGCCTTCCCGCCGCCGCCCGCTACCTGCTCGCGGCGCTCCGCGTGAGCATCGGCTTCGTCTTCCTGTGGGCGTTCCTCGACAAGACGTTCGGCCTCGGCCGCGCGACCCCCGCCGAGAACGCCTGGCTCGAGGGCGGCTCGCCCACCGCGGGCTTCCTCGGCAACGCCGTCTCCGGCCCGTTCGCCGACGCGTTCGGCAGCATGGCCGGGGCCGTCTGGGCCGACTGGCTGTTCATGGTCGGCCTGCTCGGCATCGGCGTCGCCCTCATCCTCGGCATCGGGATGCGCATCGCCGCCGTCACCGGCGGGCTGCTGCTGGTCCTCATGTGGGCCGCCGTCCTGCCGCCGCCCAACAACCCCTTCATGGACGACCACCTGGTGTACGCGATGGTCCTCGCGCTCCTCGTGGTCCTGAACGCCGGCGACGTCCTCGGGCTGGGCCGTCGCTGGCGGGCGCTGCCCGTGGTGCGGGACCTGCCGGTCCTCCACTGAGAGGCGGCAGTCACCGCGGGCCGGGCGCCCGAACCGGAGCCGCCGTCACCCACAGGGTGGCGGCGGCTCCGCCGTGCGGTCCGCCCCCGCCCGTACCCTGGCCGCGTGAGCGCCACCACCGGGCAGCCCGACGCGCCGCTGGACCCGACCCTCGACCCGACGGCCGACGACGAGGCCCACGGGCCGGGCTCGCCGCCCGACCACAGCCCGCGCGCCGTCCTCCGCTACCCCGCCTTCCGCCGGCTGTGGCTCGTCCTCGGGCTGTCGAGCCTCGGCGACTGGCTCGGGCTGCTCGCCGTCACCTTCTTCGCCGCCGTGCTCGCGGGCGGCGCGGCGACCGGCGACGGCCTCGACCTGCGTGCGGTCGACCTCACGAGCACCGAGGCGGGGCTCGCCGTCTCCCTCGTCTTCGTCCTGCGCCTCGCGCCGGCGGTCCTCCTCGGACCCCTCGCCGGTGTGCTCGCCGACCGCGTCGACCGGCGCGTCGCGCTGGTCGTCGGCGACGTGGTCCGTGGCCTGCTCTTCCTGTCGATCCCGCTCGTCGGTGAGCTGTGGTGGCTGTACGTCGCCACGGTCCTCGTCGAGGTCACGGCCCTGTTCTGGATGCCGGCGAAGGACGCGATGGTGCCGACGCTCGTGCCTCGGCGGCGGCTCGAGGCCGCCAACCAGCTGGGGGTCGTCGCCACCTACGGCACCGCCCCGGTCGCCGCGCTGCTCTTCGTCGTGCTCGTGTGGCTGAGCAACGCCCTCGACGGGATCGCGGGGCTCGCGCCGGTGCTGGCCAGCCCCGTCGACCTCGCGCTCTACGCGAACGCCGTCACGTTCCTCGTGGCGGCCGTCGTGGTCGCCCGGCTGCCCCTGCCCCCCGGGGCCAGGGGCTCGGCCGCCGACCGGGCCGCACGTGCCGTCCGGCGGGACGACACCACCCACGACACCACGCACGACACCACGCACGACGGCATGCCCGGAGGAGGGCCTGCCCGCGTCTCGGTGTGGCGGCAGGTCTGGGACGGCTGGGTGTTCATCGCCCGCACCCCGCTCGTGCGGGGGCTGGTGGGCGGCATGATCGGGGCGTTCGCCGCCGGGGGGTTCGTCATCGGGCTCGGCATCCCCTACGTCGCGACGCTCGGCGCGGGCGCGCCCGGGTACGGCGTGCTGTTCGGCGCCGTCTTCGTCGGCATGGCGCTGGGTGTGTGGCAGGGTCCCCGCACGCTGCGGGACGTCTCCCGCCGCCGCCTGTTCGGTGCCGCGATCGCCGCCGCCGGCGTCGCCCTCGTCGTCGTCGGTCTCTCGCCGGACATCGTCCTGTCGGTCGTCGCGGTCACCGTCCTCGGCTTCCTCGCCGGGCTCGCGTGGGTCACGGGCATGACCCTGCTCGGGGCCGAGGTCGACGACGCCGTCCGCGGCCGCACCTTCGCCTTCGTCCAGACCGCGGTGCGCGTGGTCCTCGTCGCGGTGATGGCGGCCGGGCCCGCGCTCGCCGCCGCCGCCGGGGAGCGCGCGGTCGAGATCACCGACGCGCTGACGTGGACCTTCAGCGGTCCCGGCCTCGTGCTCGCGCTCGCCGGCCTCCTCGCGGTCGTCGTGGGCGTCGCGACGTACCGCGGCCTCGACGACCGGCCCGGGCGCAGCCTGCGCGCTGAGCTGCTCGAGGCGCTGCGCCGCGGCTCGGGCGACCCCTTCGACGTCGCGCGGCCCCACCCCGGCTTCTTCCTCGTCGTGGAGGGCGGCGACGGCTCCGGCAAGTCGACCCTCGTCGACGGCATCGGGCGCTACCTGGCCGACGAGCTCGGGCACGACGTCGTGCTCACGCGGGAACCGGGCGGCACCGCCCTCGGGCGTGAGCTGCGGCGCCTCGTGCTCGACCGCGACCCGGCCACGGGCCCGCGCGACGAGGGTCCCGTGCCGCGGGCCGAGGCCCTCCTGTTCGCCGCCGACCGCGCGCAGCACGTCGCGACGGTCGTCCGGCCCGCGCTCGAGGCCGGCGCGGTCGTCGTCGGCGACCGCTACGTCGACTCCTCCATCGCCTACCAGGGCGCCCGCGGCGACCTCGACGCCGCCGACGTCGAGCGGGTCTCCCGCTGGGCCACCGGCGGGCTGCGGCCCGACCTCACGGTGGTCCTCGACGTCGACCCCGACGTCGCCCGCACGCGGCTGCACGGCCGCGACGGCGCCGACGGCGCCGACCGGCTCGAGTCCGCAGGCGACGACTTCCACGCCCAGGTCCGGCAGACCTTCCTCGACCGGGCGTCGCGGGACCCGCACCGCTACCTCGTCGTCGACGCGTCCCAGGAACCCGCCGACGTCCTCCTCCAGGTCGAGCGCCGGGTGCGTCGCATGGTGCCGCTGTCGCCGCGCCAGCGCGCGGTCGCCGCGGAGCGGCTGGCGGCCGACGCCCGCCGGCGCGAGGCCCTCGAGGCCCGCGCCGTCGAGGAGGCGGCGGAGGAGGAGACCGGGCGTGCCCGGGTCCGGGAGGCGATGGCGGCCGAGCGCGAGCGGCAGGAGCGGGCCGAGCGCGAGCGCCTCGCGAGCGAGGCGGAGCGGATGCGGGCCCGCGCCGAGGCGCACCGCCGCCACCTGCGCGAGGGCGACACCGACGTCCTCCCGGTGGTGACGGACCACGCCGCCGCACGGCACGACGGGCTCCATGAGGGCGACCGCCCCGACGCGGACGTCACCTACGACCTCGACGACACCCGGCCGTTCGTCCTCGAGCTCCCCGACGAGGCGGACGAGTCCGACGGGGTCGGTCGCGGACCCCGCAGGTGAGCGTCTGGGACGCCGTCGTCGGGCAGGAGCGGGCCGTCGCGACACTGTCGCAGGCGGTCCACCGCCGCCTGCAGCCCTCGGGGCTCGCGCACGCGTGGCTCGTCACCGGCCCTCCCGGGTCGGGGCGGTCGGTGGCGGCGCGCGCGTTCGCCGCCGCCCTGCAGTGCGGCGACGACGGCTGCGGGCGCTGCGCGGACTGCGCGGAGACCCTCGCCGGCACCCACCCGGACGTCACCGTCCTCGCCACCGACGAGATGCAGGTCCGCAAGGACACCGTCGTCCAGCTCGTCCGCCGGGCCTCCGTGTCGCCCACCCGGGGCCGCTACGTCGTCGTGGTGGTCGAGGACGCCGACCGGCTGCGCGACGTCGCCGCGAACATGCTCCTCAAGGAGATCGAGGAGCCGCCGCCCCACACGGTGTGGGTGCTGTGCGCCCCCTCGCCGGAGGACCTGCTCCCCACGATCCGCAGCCGCTGCCGGCAGGTGACGCTCGGGGTGCCCAGGGCCGACGCGGTCGCGCGTGTGCTCGTCGACCGGCACGGGGTCAGCGCCGGTGAGGCGGCGTGGGCCGCGGCCGCGTCCCAGGGCCACATCGGCGTCGCGCGCCGTCTCGCCGTCGACCCCGACGCCCGGCGACGCCGGCGGGAGGTCCTCCAGGTGCCGAACCGGGCGGTCGGCGTGCCGGGCGCCGTCGAGGCCGCCCAGGAGCTCCGCGACATCGCGACCGAGGAGTCCACCGCCGCCGTCGAGGCCGCCCAGGAGGCGGAGAACGCGTCGTGGCTGCGGACCATGGGCGTGCAGACGCCCGAGGAGCTGCCGCGGCAGGTCCGCGCCCAGTGGCGGGAGCTGCAGGAGCAGCACAAGCGGCAGGTGCGGCGCAGCGCCACCGACGGGCTCGACCGCGCCCTGCTCGACCTCCTCTCGCTCTACCGGGACGTGCTGCTCGTGCAGGCCGGGGCGCCCGTCCCGCTCGTCAACGCCGACATGCGCGCCGACGTCGAGCGCCTCGCCCGGCGCCTGGCGCCCGCGGACGTCCTGCGCGTGTGCGACGTCATCACGACCACGCGGCGACGGCTCACGCAGAACGCCGCCCTGCCGCTCGCCCTCGAGGCGATGACGGTCCGACTGGGGGACCCCGCCGCATGAGACACCGAGACACCCTCCGCGGCGCCGTCGCGGCCGTCGCCGCCTGCCTCGCGCTCGCCGGCTGCAGCGCCGTGACGGGCGAGCCCGACGCCGAGGAGGTGCCGCCGTCCGTCGACCCGTCCGTCACCGCCGCCCCGCAGGCCGATCTCGGCCGGTTCTACGAGCAGCGGCTGGAGTGGCGGGAGTGCCCTGCGCGCGAGCTGCCGGAGGGTGTCCAGGCGGTCGGGCAGGAGTGCGCGACGCTCGAGGTCCCGCTCGACTACGACGACCCGGGCGGCGAGACGATCGGGCTCGCGCTCGCGCGGCTGCAGGCCCTCGGCGACAGCCGGGGCAGCCTCGTGGTCAACCCCGGCGGGCCGGGCGGCTCCGGGGTCGACTACGCCCTCGCCGCACCGCTCGTCACGACCGAGCGGCTGCGCACCGGCTACGACGTCGTCGGCTTCGACCCGCGCGGCGTGTTCCGCTCCGCGCCGGTCGACTGCGTGTCCGACGAGACCTACGGCGAGCTCGCCGCCGCCGACCCGAGCCCCGACGACCAGGACGAGATGCGGCGCCTGGAGGAGCTGTCCGCCGCGCTGGCCGACGGCTGCGCCGACGACCCGGTCGCCCCCCACGTCGACTCCCTCTCCGTGGTCCGCGACATGGACGTGCTGCGGGCGGCGCTCGGGGAGCCGGAGCTGGACTACCTCGGCAAGTCCTACGGCACCGTGCTCGGGGCGCTGTACGCCGAGCTGTTCCCCGACCGGGTCGGCCGCATGGTCCTCGACGGGGCCGTCGACCTCACGCCCCGGCCCGCGGACGACACGACCACGGCGCTCGAGCAGGGCGCCGGTTTCGAGACCGCGCTGCGGTCCTTCGTCGCCGACTGCCTCGAGCAGGAGGACTGCCCGCTCAGCGGGACCGTCGAGGAGGGCATCGACCAGGTGCGGGCGTTCCTCGCCTCCCTCGACGCCGCCCCGCTGCCCGTGCAGGACAGCGACCGCGAGCTCACCCAGGGTCTCGGCGTCACCTCGCTGCTCCTGCCGCTGTACCAGTACGACCTGTGGCCCGCGCTCCGGCAGACGCTCGGGCCGGGGTTCGCCGGGGACGGCACGCCCCTGCTGTTCCTCAACGACGTCCTCAACGAGCGGCAGGAGGACGGCACCTACCGGACGAACGCCGGCGAGGCGATCTTCGCCGTCAACTGCCTCGACGCGCCCACCGACCCCGAGGGCCTCGCCGACCTCGACGTCGCGGACTTCGACCGGCTCGCGGCGGAGCTCGAGGACGCCGCGCCGACCTTCGGTCCCCAGCTGGCGTACGGCGGCCTGCCGTGCCTGTCGTGGCCGTTCGAGCGCGTCGAGTGGCCCGAGGTCGACGGCGACGGCGCGCCGCCGGTCGTCGTCGTCGGGACGACCCGGGACCCCGCGACGCCGGGGGTGTGGGCCGAGCGGCTCGCCGACCAGCTCGACAGCGGGGTGCTCGTCACCTACGACGGGGACGGGCACACCGCGTACGCCGCCACCGGCGCGGGGTGCGTCGACGCGGTGCTCGACGAGTTCTGGCTCGAGGGCACCGTGCCCGACGACGGGACGGAGTGCGTCGCCGACTACTCCTGAGGGCTAGCTGTGATGCCCAGGGAGGTTGGTCAGTCGGGTGACCGGTGGCTTGCCTCCGAGGGCGGA